>NZ_JBKFBO010000084.1:0-161955 GCF_053346215.1 Methylobacterium sp. A49B | reverse complement strand
CGCCGCTCAGGCCTGCATGCCCCAGCGCTGGACGGTGCGGCGCTCGATGGTCTGGAAGATCAGGTTCTCGACCACGAGGCCGATCAGGATGACGGTGAGCAGGCCGGCGAACACGTTCGGGATGTCGAGCATGTTCTTGTTCTCGAAGATGAACCAGCCCAGCCCCCCCGCCCCGGACGACACGCCGAACACCAGCTCGGCCGCGATCAGGGTGCGCCACGCGAACGCCCAGCCGACCTTCAGGCCGGTCAGGATCGAGGGGAACGCCGCCGGGATCAGGATCTTGCCGATCAGCCCCGGGCCCGACAGCCCGTAGTTGCGCCCGACCATCTTCAGCGTCCGGCTCACCGACAGGAAGCCCGAATGCGTGTTGAGCGCGATCGCCCAGGTCACCGAGTGCACCAGCACGAAGATCAGGCTGCCGTTGCCCAACCCGAACCAGATCAGCGCCAGCGGCAGCAGCGCGATCGCCGGCAAGGGATTGAACATCGACGTCAAGGTCTCGAGGAAGTCGGTCCCGATCCGCGACGCGATGGCGACGCCGGTGAGCAGCGTCGCCAGCGCGACGCCCGCGGCGTAGCCCATCAGCAGCACCTTCAGCGACACCCAGGCGCGCGCCGGCAGCGTGCCGTCCATGATGCCGCGCACGAACGCCTCCACGGTGGCGGTGAAGGTCGGGAACAAAAGGTCGTTGTCGAGGTAGCGCCCGTAGGCCTCCCAGATCCCGGCCAGCAGCGCCAGGATCAGCAGCTTGCGCAGCCACGCCTGGTTGTACAGCCGCTCGGCCCACGACAGCTTCTTCTCCACCACCGTGGCGCCGTGGGCGTGCCCGGTCTCGCGCACGATCTCGGGCCGGGGCGGGTCCGCAAGGGCGGGCCGCGGCGGCACCGTCCCCGGCCGGGGCGCGTCCGTCAGGGCTTGCGCGCTAGACATTCTCCGCCTCCTGGATCTCCTCCGAGAACAGCATCTGCTGGATCCGGCCCTCCAGCCGCAGCGCCGCCTCCGGGCTGTCGGCGCTGTTGAGCTCGGCCTTGACCTCGCCCGGGTGCGGCGAGAGCAGCAGGATGCGCGAGCCGACCTTGATCGCCTCGGGGATCGAGTGGGTCACGAACAGCACGGTGAAGCGCGTGCCCTCCCACAGCGCCAGCAGCTCGTCCTGCATGCGCCGCCGCGTGAGCGCGTCCAGCGCGGCGAACGGCTCGTCCATCAGCAGGATGTCGGGCTCCATGGCCATGCCGCGGGCGATGGCCACGCGCTGCTTCATCCCGCCCGAGAGCGTGTGCGGATAGCTGTCGGCGAACTTCGTCAGGTTGACCTTGTCGATGTACAGGTTGGCCCGCTCCAGGGCCGCGCGGCCCTTGAGCCGGCCCGAGGCCTCGAGGGCAAACACCACGTTCTGCCGCACCGTCTTCCACGGCAGCAGCTGGTCGAACTCCTGGAACACCATCATCCGGTCGGGCCCGGGCTCGGTGACCGCCTGACCCTTCAGGCGGATCTCGCCCTCCGTCGGCGCCATGTAGCCGCCCACCGCCTTGAGCAGCGTCGACTTCCCGCAGCCCGACGGCCCGAGCAGCACGAACCGGTCCCCGGGCCAAACCCGGAAGCTCACCCGGTAGGTGGCCGTGACGAGATGCTCGGGCGTCTTGTAGCGGAGCGTGACGCCGTCCACCTCCAGAAGAGGCTGACCCGTGTCCATCCTTCCTCCCTGCCGCCGCGGCTTGGGCCACGTTTCGTTGGCGGCCCGGATATGGTCCGGGCTTCACGGAAATGTGTATCGGTCGCACTCGGAGGCTGTAAAGGCGCTCACGCCCCGCGCGGCCCGCTTTGCGTCGCATCTGTCACGGCGGCCGAAGACGCTGTATCGACCATTAATATTCGTTTCTCGTCTAGTTTTCATATATTGAAGGCATTATTCAGGTCACAATACTGCAAATGTTATAAGGTATTGATCTCTTCCGACTTAAGCCGCTCATTTAGCGATCACCGTGGAAGTATTTTCTTAAAAGGTATCTTTCATCAATTCGCCGCATGGTGATGCACGCAATCCGATTGGTTCGGATCGATAGAAATCTTCGGGGCCCCTCCATGCGGTTTCAGTTATCCATCAAGGCATCCCTGATCGGAGCCTTCGGCTGTCTCGCCCTCATCGCCGCGGGACAGGGGACTCTCTCGCTGACCAAGCTGTCCGGCATCCGCTATTCTGTGAACGAGGTGACGAAGAACTGGCTGCCCTCGGTGCTGATCCTCGGAACGATCCAGAACGACGTGGCCGACATCCGCGTCAAACAATTCCGCATGCTGACCTTCAACGCCACACCCGAGCAGCGTGCCGACAACCAGAACCTGCAGGCGACTGCCATGGCCAAGCTCGCGGCCGACCGGGCGATCTACGAGCCCATGATCTCCTCGCCGGAGGAGCGGGCCCTGTGGGAGGCGTTCAGCGGGCTCTGGGCGCAGTACGAGGAATCCAACCGCGCGATGGCCCAGCTCCTCGAGCAGGGCCGGCCCGCGGAGGCGCTGGCGCTGATCGGCAGCCGCGCGCAGCTCGACCTGTACAACCGCATGCGCGAGGCCCTTGGGTCGGACGCGGAGCTGAACAACCGCAGCGCCCATCAGGAGACCAGCTCCGCCCTGACGCAGGCCGAGGCCGCCATGGTCGCCGCCTACGTGGCGGTGGCGTTCGCGGTGGCGGCAGCGTTCGCGGCGTCCCTGTTCGGGATGCTGCGGGTCTCGCGTCCGATCACGGTCATCACGCAGGCCATGGCGGTCCTGGCCCGCGGCGACGCGGCCGCCGCGGTGCCGTACCGGGACCGCCGGGACGAGATCGGCGCCATGGCGTCCGCCGTGCAGGTGTTCAAGGACAACCTGATCCGCACCCGGGCGCTGGAGGCGGAGACCGCCGAGGCGCGGCTTGCCGCCGAGGAGCAGCGCCGAAGCGGCATGCGCCAGATGGCCGACAGCTTCGAGCGGGCGGTCGGCGGCATCATCGGCCTCGTCTCGTCCTCCGCCACCGAGTTGCAGGCCACCGCGGGCTCGATGTCGGCCATGGCCAGCCAGACCTCGGCCCAGTCCACCACCGTGGCGGCGGCGGCCGAGGAGGCGGCCTCGAACGTCAACACGGTGGCGGCCGCGGCCGAGGAACTCGGCTCTTCCGTGCAGGAGATCGGCCGGCAGGTGGACGGCTCGGCCGACCTCGCCCGGCGCGCCGTGAGCGAGGTCGACCGGACCGGCGCGCTGGTGCAGGAACTGAGCGCGGCGGTCACCCGCATTGGCGACGTGGTCGGGCTGATCTCGTCGATCGCCGGGCAGACGAACCTGCTGGCGCTGAACGCCACCATCGAGGCCGCGCGGGCCGGCGCGGCAGGGCGCGGCTTCGCGGTGGTGGCCTCCGAGGTGAAGGCGCTGGCCGAGCAGACCGCCAGGGCCACCGAGGAGATCTCGGGCCAGATCAGCCGGGTCCAGGACTCGACCGGTCAGGCGGTCACGGCGATCGGCTCCATCACGGCGCGGATCCAGGAGATCAGCGGGGTGGCGACCACCATCGCGGCCGCCGTGGAGGAGCAGGGCGCGGCGACGCAGGAGATCGTCCGCAACGTCACGCAGGCGGCGCAGGGCACCGGCGCGGTGACCAGCACCATCACCGGGGTGGCGGGCGCCGCCGAGGAGACCGGGGCGGCGGCGAGCCAGGTGCTGGGCGCGGCCTCCGAGCTGTCGCGCCAGTCCGAGCACCTCGCCGCCGAGGTCGGGCGCTTCCTGGCGACCGTCCGGGCCGCCTGATGTCCTGGGCCGAGGGCATCCGGCTCAGGCCGGGTGCCACCACCGGCCCTTGAGCACCACGCCCTCCGCGGTGATCCTCTGGGCACCCGTCATGTGCTCGCCGCGGGTGTCGACGTAGTCGAAGGCGCCGTCGCGGACCGCCAGCACGGTGGCGTCGCCCAGCGCCCCGACCTTCAGGGTGCCGTACTCCATGCGCTTCAGCGCCACGGCGGCGTTCACCGTGGAGGCGGCGATGACGTCGGTGAGGCTCATGCCGAGGCAGAGCATCTTCGACATGGTGGTGACCTGATCGAAGGCCGGCCCCTCGATGCAGAGCTGGTGCACGTCGGACGAGATCGTGTCCGGCAGGAAGCCGCCGGCCAGCATGGCCCGGGCGGTCTTGAAGGCGAACGAGCCCTTGCCGTGGCCGATGTCGAACAGCACGCCCCGCGCCCGCGCCTCGCGGAGCGCCGGCTTCACCGCTCCTTGAGCGGTCACCGGCGAATTCGGGAAGGGCCGGAAGGCGTGGGTCAGCACGTCGCCGGGGCGGAGCATCGCCAGCACCTGCTCGTAGCTCGGCGGCGGCTCGTCGATATGGGCCATGAGCGGCAGGCCGGTCTCCTCCGCCACCTGCAGGGCGATGTCCAGCGGCGCGGTGCCCTGGTCGCCCGAGGCGTGGCGCCCGACCCGGACCTTGATGCCGACGATCACGTCCCGGTTGGCCTCGGCGACCTCGACCGCCTCCCGGGGCGCCATGAGCCGCGGGTCCTCGCTCTCGCCGACCATGACGGTCTTCGAGAAGCCGAAGATGCCCGCGAAGGAGACGTGCAGGTAGGCGAGGATCCGCGCCTGCGACCGCTCGATCACGTGACTGCGGAAGCCCGCGAAATTGCCCGGCCCGGCGCTGCCGGTATCGACCGAGGTGGTGACCCCGGAGGTCCGGCAGAATGCGTCGGCGTCGATGCCGAGCGAGGTGCCGCCCCAGTAGACATGGGTGTGCAGGTCGATCAGGCCCGGCGCGACGATGGCGCCGTCCATGTCGCGGACCTGCGTGCCCGGTCCCGCCGGCAGGTCGCGGCCGAAGCCCGAGACGCGGCCGTCCGCGAAGGCGACGTCGCAGATTCCGTCGTGGTTCTGCGACGGGTCGATGACCCGCGCGCCCTTCAGGATGAGGTCGTGCGGCACGGAAGGCTCCGGATGTGTTTCGCGGGACGCTCAACCGTCATGCCGCCCGAGCGACCGCGTCGTTGAGGTGGCAGGCGGCGAGGTGGCCGGCGCCCACGGGATCCAGCGCCGGCACCTCGGTCCGGCAGCGGTCGAAGGCGTGCGGGCAGCGGGTGTGGAAGCGGCAGCCCGACGGCGGGTTGATCGGGCTCGGCACGTCCCCCTTGAGCACGATCCGGGTGCGCCCGGCCCCGGGCTCGGGGATCGGCACCGCCGAGAGCAGGGCCTGGGTGTAGGGATGCTTCGGCGCCAGGAAGATGTCCCGGCGCGGACCGATCTCGACGATCTTGCCGAGATACATCACCGCCACCCGGTGGGTCATGTGCTCGACGATGGCGAGGTCGTGCGAGATGAACAGCATCGCAAGATCAAGCTCGCGCTGCAGGTCGCGCAGCAGATTGACGATCTGCGCCTTGACCGAGACGTCGAGCGCCGAGACGGCCTCGTCGCAGATGATCAGGTCCGGCTCGGCGGCGAGCGCCCGGGCGATGCCGATGCGCTGGCGCTGGCCGCCCGAGAACTCGTGCGGGAAGCGCCCGAGCGCCTCGCGCGGCAGGCCGACCCGCTCCATCAGGCTGGCCAGCCGACTCTCCAGATCGGCGGCGTTGCGGGCCAGCCCGAAATTGCGGATCGGCTCGGCCAGGATCGCCCGAACCCGCATCCGCGGATTGAGCGACGAGAACGGGTCCTGGAACACCATCTGGATGTGGCGCCGCAGGGGCCGGAGCGTCCCGGCCGAGAGGTCGTCGATGCGCTTCCCGTCGAGCACCACCTGGCCGGCGGTGGGGGCGTAGAGCCGCATCAGCGCCTTGGCGACGGTGGACTTGCCGCAGCCGGACTCGCCGACGAGCGACAGGGTCTCGCCGCGGGCGACCGTAAAGGACAGGCCGTCCACCGCCTTGAGCACCCGGGTCTGCCGGCCGAGCAGGCCGCCGCCGAGGGAAAAATGCTTCTTGAGGTCGTTGACCTCCAGCAGGGTGCGGCCGGCGGGTGCGGGCGTGGCGCTCATGCCGCGAGGGCGTCCTTCGGCGCGTAATGGCAGGCGGCGAGGTGGCCGGGCGCCTTCGGCTCCAGGGCCGGGGCGTAGGCGCGGCACAGGTCGGTGACGTCCGGGCAGCGCCCGGCGAAGACGCAGCCCTCGATCCTACCTTTGAGGCTCGGCACCATGCCGGGGATCTCGGCGAGCCGCGCGTCGGCCCCGTGCTCGACCGCGCCGAGCTTCGGCACAGCCCCCATCAGGCCGCGGGTGTAGGGGTGGCGCGGCGCCCGGAACAGGTCGCGGACCGGCGCCTCCTCGACCTTGCGGCCGGCATACATCACCACCACCCGGTCGGCGACCTCGGCCACCACGCCGAGATCGTGGGTGATCAGCATGATGGCGGCGCCGACCCGGGCCTTCAGGTCGCGCATCAGGTCGAGGATCTGGGCCTGGATGGTCACGTCGAGCGCCGTGGTCGGCTCGTCGGCGATCAGGAGCTTCGGCGAGCAGGCGAGCGCGATGGCGATCATCACCCGCTGGCGCATGCCGCCCGAGAGCTGGTGCGGGTATTCCCGCACCCGGCGCTTCGGCTCGGGGATGCCGACCAGCGTCAGCATCTCCACGGCCCGCGCCTCGGCCTCGCGCCGGCCGAGGCCCTGGTGCAGGCGCAGGGTCTCGCCGATCTGGCGGCCGACCGTCAGCACCGGGTTCAGCGAGGTCATCGGCTCCTGGAAGATCACGCTGATGTCGTTGCCGCGGATCTTGCGCATGGCGCTGTTGGGCAGGTCGAGGAGGTTTTTCCCTTCGAACTTGATCGCGCCGGCGATGCGGGCGGGCGGCTCGGGCAGGAGCCGCAGGATCGACATCGAGGTCACCGACTTGCCGCAGCCGGATTCGCCCACGATCGCCAGGGTCTCGCCCGACTGGATCGCGAACGAGACCCCGTCCACCGCCCGGTTCACCCCGTCGGGGGTGCGGAAATGGACCTGCAGGTTCTCGATCGACAGGAGGGGGGTGCCGCTCACGCCGGTGCTCATCAGACGTCCTTGGCCATGCGGGGATCGAGGGCGTCGCGCAGGCCGTCGCCGACGAGGTTCACGGCGAGCACCGTCATCGAGAGGAAGATGGCCGGGAACAGGATGATGTAGAACTTGACCTGCCAGAGCGCCCGGCCCTCGGCCATGATGTTGCCCCAGGAGGGCGTCGAGGGCGGCACGCCCGCGCCGATGAACGACAGGATCGCCTCGGTGATCATCGCGGAGGCGCAGATGTAGGTCGCCTGCACGGTCATGGGCGCCAGCGTATTGGGCAGGATGTGGCGCCAGATGATCGCCGGCATCCGGGTGCCGGTGGTCACGGCCGCCTCGACGTAGGGTTGTTCGCGCAGCGACAGCACCACGCCGCGTACGAGGCGGGCGACGCGGGGGATCTCCGCGATGGTGATGGCGATGATGACGTTCTGGACCGAGCCGCGGGTCAGCGCCATCAGCGCGATGGCGAGCAGGATCGGCGGGATCGACATCATCCCGTCGACGACCCGCATGACGATCCCGTCGAGCCAGCGCACCATGCCGGAGACGAGCCCGACCGCCAGCCCGGCGACTGAGGCGAGGAACGCCACCGAGAAGCCCACCAGCAGCGAGACCCGCGCCCCGTAGACCACCCGCGAGTAGACGTCGCGGCCGAGCATGTCGGTGCCGAACCAGTACTGGGCGGAGGGCACCCGGGTGCGCTTGGCGGGCGCCAGGGCGGTCGGGTCGACGGTGCCGAGATAGGGGGCCAGCACCGCCATCAGGAAGACGATGAGGAGCAGCACGCCGCCGACCACGATGGTCGGGTTGCGGCGCACGTAGGTCCAGACCGGGCCCCGGCGCTTGCGGGCCGGGATCACGTCCGGCAGCGGCGCCGCGACGGCGAGGCCGGGCGGCGGTGCTGCCTTGGCGGTCACGCCCTCGGGCGGGGCGCCCGCCGGCGGGGCGTGGTCGGGGAAGGGCGCGACGGTCGCGGTCAATAGCGGATCCTCGGGTCGAGCACGGTGTAGAAGAGGTCGATGGCGAGGTTCACGAGCACGTAGACGAAGCTGAACAGCAGCACGACGCCCTGGATGACCGGGTAGTCGCGCCGCAGGATCGCGTCGACGGTGAGGCGCCCGAGGCCGGGGATGGCGAAGACCGTCTCGGTCACCACCGCGCCGCCGATCAGCAGGGCGATGCCGATGCCGATGACGGTGACGATCGGCACCGCGGCGTTCTTGAGGGCGTGGACGAACAGGACCGGCCCCTGCGACAGCCCCTTGGCCCGGGCGGTGCGCACGTAATCCTGGCTCAGCACGTCGAGCATGGTGGCCCGCGTCACCCGGGCGATCAGCGCGATGTAGACGAGGCCGAGCGTCACCGCCGGCAGGATCAGGTTGGACAGCCAGGGCCAGAGCCCCTGCTCGATCGGCGTGTAGCCCTGGACGGGCAGCCAGCCGAGTTCGAGGGCGAAGACGTAGGCCAGGATGTAGCCGACCACGAAGACCGGCACCGAGAAGCCCGTCACGGCGAGCCCCATGACGAGGCGGTCGATCAGGCTGCCGGCCTTCCAGGCGGCGACGACGCCCAGCGGCACCGCCACCACGATGGCGAAGACCAGGGTGACGAGCATCAGCGAGACGGTGGGCTGCACCCGCTGGCCGATCATGGTGGTGACCGGCAGGTTGGTGAAGATCGAGGTGCCGAGATCCCCGTGGAGGATCTGCCAGGACCATTCCCAGAACCGCACCAGGAACGGCCGGTCGAGGCCGAGCGTGGCGCGGATGCGGGCGACGTCGTCGGGCGTCGCCTGGTCGCCCGCGATGATCGCCGCCGGGTCGCCGGGGGCGAAATAGAGGAGGCTGAAGACGAACAGCCCGACCACCGCCATGACCGGGATGGTGGCGAGGATGCGCCTGCCGATATAGCCGAGCATGGGGCCTCGCTAGGGCGTGGGCGAGAGGGACTGAAGGGCTCGACGCATCCCCCTCCCCCCTCTGCGGGGGAGGGTGGCCCCCGAAGGGGGTCGGGAGAGGGGAACCCGGCTTCCGGAAGGGACGCGGCCTGCATGAAGGGCAAAGCCCGATCCTGCATCGTCGCTCCCCTCTCCCGACCCTCGCTGACGCGAGGGCCACCCTCCCCCGCAGAGGGGGGAGGGAGCCCGCACCAGGCGTGCCGACCCGACCATCACCCGCCCCCTCACGCCTTCGACACGCCCCAGGTGAAGGGGATCGGCCCCTTCACGATGCCCGAGACGTTCTTCCGCCACGCCTGGTAGCCGAGGAAGAACCCGGTCGGGACGTAGACCACGCCCTCGCAGGCGGCGGCGTTGACCTTGTCGATGGCGGCCTTCTCGGCGGCCGGATCGGCGGCATCGAACCACTCGGCGATGGCGGTCTCCACCGGCGGGATGTTCGGCCAGCCGAACCACGCCTTGTCGCCGCTCGCCCGCACCGCCGGGTAGCCGGCCGGGTTGATGGTGTCGGCGCCGGCGTGCCACGTGTGGAACATGTTCCAGCCGCCCTGGGACGGCGGCGCCTTGGAGGTCCGCCGGGTGCCGGTGGTGCCCCAGTCGGTGGCGACGAAGTCGACGTTGAAGCCCATCTGCTTCAGCAGGTCGGCGGTGATGTCGCCCTGCGCCTTGGTGATCCCCTGGTCCTGGGCCACGATGCAGACCACCGGCTCGCCCTTGTAGCCGGCTTCCTTAAGCAGCTTCTGGCCGAGCTTGATGTCGCCCTTGCCGACATTCTCGCCGCCCGCCTCGCTGTAGAGCGCCGTGCCGGGGGTGAAGAAGCCCGGCAGCTTCTTCCACAGGCTGTCGTCGTCGCCGACGATCGCCCGCATGTAATCCTCTTGGCTCATCGCGGTCATGACCGCCTGCCGGATCTTCGGATTGTCGAAGGGCGGGTACAGGTGGTTCATCCGGAACGACCCGATATTGCCCAGCGGGTCGGCGATATCGACGTTGAGGTTGGCGTTCTTGCGCAGGAGCGGGACGAGGTCGGAGATCGGGTTCTCCCACCAGTCGACTTCGCCGTTCTGCAGGGCCGCCGAGGCGGTGGCCGCGTCCGGCATGATCACCCACTCGACCCGGTCGACCAGCATGCGCTTGCCCCCGGCGAGCCAGGAATTCGGCTCGTCCCGGGGCTTGTAGTCGGCAAACGTCTCGAACACCGCCCGGGCGCCGGGCACCCACTCGTTGCGCACGAACTTCATCGGACCCGAGCCGACATACTCTGTGATCTGGGTGAACGGGTCGGTCTTGGCGATCCGCTCCGGCATCATCAGCGCCATCGGGGCGTTGGTCTTGCCGAGCGCGTAGAGGAGTTTCGGGAACGGCTTCTTGAGGCGCCAGCGGAAGGTCCGGTCGTCGGTCGCCGCGAGTTCGTCCTGGACGCCGCGGATCATGATGCCGATCGGGTCGCGGGCCATCCAGCGGTTGAGGCTCGCCACGATGTCCCTCGCCTGCACCGGCTCGCCGTCATGCCACTTGAGGCCGGGCCGCAGCCGGAAGGTCCAGGTCAGCTTGTCGCCCGAGACCTCCTCGGACTCGACCATCTGGCGCTGCGGCTTCAACTGGTCGTCGACGCCGTACAGCATGTCCCAGACGAGGGTGCCGGCGTTGCGCACCACGTACTGGGTCCCCCAGATGGGATCGAAATTGGCGAGGTTCGCCTGGGGCACGAAGCGCAGCACCTTGGCGCCCTGCGCCCGCGCCGGCCGCGCGAGTTGCGGCGCAGCCATACCGAGCGCAGCCGAGCCCTTGAGAAAGGTCCTGCGGTCCATCGTCGTCTCCCTGGCGGTGCGGATCTCAAGCATCGGCCGCCGGCCCGCACCTTGCGGGCGAGTTTGAACAATTCTTAAGCAGAGGCGCAATGGCCCGGCGTGACAACGGGGCCCGGGCAAGCGTTCGCGCGGCCGTCGGACGGACGGCGTGGGGACTGGCGCGGGCGGCAAGTGGGGTCAGCGGGCTCACGGCGCGCCTCACGCAAACCCCGCGCCAGCACGGCCGCGAGTGCGTTATGTATTCAGGATGACTGAAGGATCATCGGCGCGCGGCACAGGGCTTCACGGGCGGCAGATCGCGACCGGCCCTTCTCTCGAGCGGACTACGCTGTTCGCACATCTCGATCAGGAACAGGCACACACAGCTCCGCTGCTCCCCCTCCCCCTGTTGCGGGGGAGGGTGGCCCCTGCGTCAGCAGGGGTCGGGAGAGGGGAGCGACGTTTCCGGAAGAATCGCGACCAACATGAAGGCCAGCGGCTACTTCTGCGCCGTCGCTCCCCTCTCCCGACCCCCTTCGGGGGCCACCCTCCCCCGCAGAGGGGGGAGGGAGACCTGCGGAGCCGTCTTGTCCGCTCTCAGAGGAGATGTGTGAACAGCGAAGCCGACACGGGAGAGGGAACCCACGCTGCGTTCCGCGGCCGCCTCAGCCCACCTG
The DNA here is from genome assembly GCF_053346215.1 of Methylobacterium sp. A49B. Classification (NCBI taxonomy): domain Bacteria; kingdom Pseudomonadati; phylum Pseudomonadota; class Alphaproteobacteria; order Hyphomicrobiales; family Methylobacteriaceae; genus Methylobacterium; species Methylobacterium sp. A49B. The sequence goes on along the minus strand of NZ_JBKFBO010000084.1, from coordinate 150,541 downwards.
CCGCAGGTGCGCGCCGCGCACGCTCGGATTCGCCTGCATGGCGCGGATGAAGGCGGCGATGCGGGGCGCGATCACCGCCCGGTAGCGGGACCCGTTGAACACGCCGTAATGGCCGACGCCGGCCTGGAGGTGGTAGGCCTTGCGCGCCTCCGGCAGGTTCGGCGTCAGGTCCAAAGCCGCCTTGGTCTGCCCGACGCCCGAGATGTCGTCGTTCTCGCCCTCGACGGCGAGGATCGCGCAGCGGCGGATCGCCCCGAGATCGACGGGCGTACCCCGGTGCGTCATCAGGCCCTTCGGCAGGGCGTGGTCGACGAACACGGTCTGCACGGTCTGGAGGTAGTACTCGGCGGTGAGGTCCATCACCGCGAGGTACTCGTCGTAGAACTCGCGGTGCTTCTCGGCCGAGTCACCGTCGCCCTTCACCAGATGGTCGAACATGTCCGAGTGGGCGGTGACGTGGCGGTCGAGGTTCATCGCCATGAAGCCCGACAGCTGCAGGAATCCCGGATAGACCTGGCGCCAGGCGCCCGGATAGATCGGCGGCACGAGGCTGATCGTGTTCTTCTCGAACCACGCCTGCCCGCGCTCCTGCGCGAGGCAGTTCACCGCGGTGGGCGAGCGGCGCGTGTCGATCGGCCCGCCCATCAGGGTCATGGAGGTCGGCACCGCGGGCTCGTCGGTCGCCTCCATCAGCGCCACCGCGGCGATCACCGGCACCGCCGGCTGGCACACCGCCATCACGTGCAGGTCCGGCCCGAGGACGGCGAACATCTCCTGCAGGTAGTCGATGTAGTCGTCGAGGTCGAACCGTCCGGCGACCACCGGCACCATCCGGGCGTCGGTCCAGTCGGTGATGAACACCCGGTGGTTCGGCAGCATCGCCTCCACGGTGCCGCGCAGCAGCGTGGCGTAGTGGCCCGACATCGGCGCGACGATCAGCAGCTTCGGCTGCGGTTCGGCAGGAGCCGTCGGGAAGGCGCGGTCGAAGGCGATCAGGCGGCAGAACGGCCGCTCCCAGACCACCCGCTCGGTGACCGGCACGGGGGCGCCGTCGACGACCGTCTCGGTGAACCCGAAGGCGGGCTTGCCGTACTGGCGGGTGACGCGCTCGAACATCTCGCAGCCGGCACTGACCGCGCGGGCGTAGGGTCCGTAGGCCAGGGGATTGCCCGGCATCTGCAGCCCGTAGCGCGTGAGGTCCGCGGCGACCCGGGCCGGCGCCATCAGGGCGCGGGCGCCCTCGTACATGGAATAGGCCAGCAGCATCGTCACCTCGCAGTCCTGATCGGGTCGGCGGCATCCAGCCACGCGGCCCATCCCCGTCCAACCCGACACGTTAGGATAATGCTCCACGCTGAATGAAGGCGGAACATCCCGCACCCGCGACGACTTGCCTGAGACAACTTGCCTGTGACCCGTTGCCTGTGACGACGTTAGCCAGCGACGACTCGTCCGAGTCGGCTTGCTGGGATCCCCGCTCCTGCGCCAAGGGGTCGGGATCGCGGAAACGACCCGCGAGAAGCCGGGCGGCGCGTGCCGTCGGGCGCATACCGAACCTGCGCATGCCCGACACCGATCTCAGCGGCCTCGGCCGCGACGCCCGACATCTGCGGCTCGACACCTTCGTCCGCCTGCGCTGGCTCGCCATCACGGGCCAGAGCGCGGCGGTCGTGGGGGCGCAGTTCGGCCTCGGCCTGCCGCTCCCCTTCGGCTGGTGCTTCCTGGTGATCGCCACCTCGTCCTGGCTGAACCTCGCCCTGCGGATCCGCTTCCCGGCGAGCTACCGGCTGAGCGACGATTCCGCCGCGCTGCTGCTGGCCTTCGACATCGTGCAGCTCGCCGCCCTCCTGTTCCTCACGGGCGGCCTGCAGAACCCGTTCTCGCTGCTGTTCCTCGCGCCGGTGCTGATCTCCGCCACCGCGCTGCCCCCGGAGCGGACCCTGGCGCTCGGTCTCCTGGCGGTGGGGCTCGCGACGCTGCTGGCCCTGGTGCACCGGCCCCTGCCCTGGTTCGCCGACGGGCGGATCGAGCTGCCGTTCCTGTACGTCTCGGGCGTCTGGACCGCGATCCTGCTCGGCACCGCCTTCACGGGCGTCTACGCGTGGCGGGTGGCGGAGGAGACCCGGCTCCTCGCCCAGGCGCTCGCCGCCACCGAGCTGGTGCTCGCCCGCGAGCAGCACCTCTCGCAGCTCGACGGGCTGGCGGCGGCCGCTGCCCACGAACTGGGCACACCGCTCGGCACCATCATGGTGGTGACCAAGGAGCTGATCCGCCAGCTCGGGCCCACGGCCTCGCCCGCGGTGGCGGAGGATCTCGAGCTGCTGCGCGAGCAGGTCGACCGCTGCCGCGGCATCCTGGGCAAGCTCACCTCCCTCGACGGGGACGGGGCGAACTTCCTCGAGACGGTCACGTTCAGCCACCTCGTGGAGGAGCTGGTCGCCCCGCAGCGCGGGCTCGGCGCCGTCCTGGACGTCACCAGCACGGGCGACGGGCCGGAGCCGGCCTGCCGCCGCAACCCGGGGGTGATGTTCGGCCTCGCCAACATCCTCGACAACGCCGTCGATTTCGCGGAGGCGCGGGTTTCCGTGGAGGGGCGCTGGAGCCAGGAGCGCGTCTGGATCGAGATCCGCGACGACGGGCCGGGCTTCTCCAGCGAGGTGCTGCTGCGGGCGGGCGAGCCCTACGTGACGACCCGCAGCCAGGACCGGCCGCAGACCGGCGGGACCGTGGGGGCCGGGCTCGGCCTCGGGCTGTTCATCGCCAAGACGCTGATCGAGCGCTCGGGCGCCCAGCTGACGCTGACCAACGTCTCGGCGCCGGATGCCCACGGCGCCGTCGTGCGGGTGTCCTGGGCCCGCCACATCTTCGAGCGGGGCGCCGCGCCGCGGCATTCTCCCGAACTCAATATACGCACCCCCCTGCCGCCGCGCGATGCCGTACCTATATAGGGGACAGACCAAGAACCCGACGAAATAACCCGAAAGGAGTGCCGGATGCTCACGCAGACCGGGATTTCGGCGGCGACCGACGCTGCCGTGATCAACGAGGCCGATCCGCTGGCCGCCTTCGCCGACCGCAGCCTTCTGATCGTCGATGACGACAAGCCCTTCTCCACCCGCCTCGCCCGCGCGATGGAGAGCCGCGGCTACCACGTCCAGGTCGCCGACAGCGTGGCCGACGGCGTCTCGGCCGTCGAGGCGCGGGCGCCCGCCTTCGCGGTGATCGACATGCGCCTCGGCGACGGCAACGGCCTCGACGTGATCGCCCGCCTCAAGGAGCGCCGGCCGGAGGCCCGGGGCGTGATCCTGACCGGCTACGGCAACATCGCCACGGCGGTCACCGCGGTGAAGCTCGGCGCCTTCGACTATCTCGCCAAGCCCGCCGACGCCGACGAGATCCACGGCACCCTGATGGCGCAGCCCGGCGAGCGGGCCGACCCGCCGGAGAACCCGATGTCGGCGGACCGCGTCCGCTGGGAGCACATCCAGCGGGTCTACGAGCTGTGCAGCCGCAACGTCAGCGAGACCGCGCGGCGCCTGAACATGCACCGGCGGACGCTGCAGCGGATCCTGGCCAAGCGCGCGCCGCGCTGATCCACCGGCCGACGCACGGTCGGTTGCATCGGCCTGCCCTGGTAGGCTAGTCGCACGGGTCTCGGGCGTTCGCGCCCGGGACCCGATCTGTTTGGGGGCTTGAGACCGTGAACGGGCGCAACGCCATCACCATCGTGAGCATGATGGTCCTCGTCGGCACCGAGGTGTTCGCCGTGGCCATCGCGGCCGGCTGGGCCATCGCCGGCATCTTCGACCTCGGGGAGCGCGTGGGCCACGTCCTGATGGGCGTGTTCAGCCTGTTCGCGGCCTGGATCATGCTCCAGCTCTGGCGCCGGGCGACCAGCATCGAGCCGCTGCGGGCGACCTCCGCGGCGCCCCGCCGGTAAGCGAACCCCGCGCGGACCCGCCCCGCCCTCGCGTTGCTGGCGAGCCGGGAGGGTCCCTGTTAGAACCGCTCCGCGGCCGGCTGCGTAACGGCGCCGCAGCTCACATCCCGTCCCCGGCCCCCTGCGAGACCCGAAGACCCATGAAAGCCCGCATCATCGTCACCCTGAAGACCGGTGTTCTGGACCCGCAGGGCAAGGCGATCGAGGCCGCCCTCAAGTCGCTGGCCATCGAGGGCGTTGACGGCGTCCGGCAGGGCAAGGTCTTCGACATCGAGGTGTCGGCGGCCGACGCCGCCGCCGCCGAGGCGACCCTGCGCACCGCCTGCGAGAAGCTCCTGGCCAACACGGTGGTCGAGAACTACGCGATCGAGATCCTCTGATGCGCGCCGCCGTCGTCGTCTTCCCGGGCTCGAACCGCGAATCGGACGTCGTCCGGGCCCTGCGCCGGTCGGGCGCCCAGGTGGACCTCGTCTGGCACGCGGACCACGAACTCCCCGCCGGGACCGACCTCGCGGTCCTGCCGGGCGGGTTCTCGTACGGCGATTACCTCCGCTGCGGCGCCATCGCCGGCCGGGCGGCCGCGATGGACGCGGTGCGGGCCCATGCGGCCCGCGGCGGCCTCGTCCTCGGGATCTGCAACGGATTCCAGATCCTGTGCGAGTCCGGCCTCCTGCCGGGCGTGCTGATGCGCAACGTCAACCGGCGCTTCATCTGCCACCGGCAGACGCTCCGGGTCGAGCGCACCGACACCCGCTTCACCAGCGCCTACAGGCAGGGCCAGGTGATCGACGTCTGCGTCGCCCACGGGGAAGGCAACTACTTCGCCGATCCGGAGACCCTGGCGCGGATCGAGGACGAGGGCCGGGTGGCGTTCCGGTACTGCGACGCGGACGGCACCATCACCGTGGAGGCCAACCGCAACGGCTCGCTCAACGCCATCGCCGGGGTCTATTCCGAGAACCGCAACGTCCTCGGGATGATGCCGCATCCGGAGAACTTCGTCGAAGGCCTGATCGGCGGGACCGACGGGCGCGGGCTTTTCGACAGTCTCGCGGCGTGAGAATGGGCCACGAGAATCGGTATTAACCAACGGTTAGGGTTTTCAGGCCATAAACAGGCATCCAGACTTCTGGATATCGAGTTGGACGTTGTTCGTCCGCTCTGTTTGATGCCTCCCTGAAGACTCTTCCAAGCCGCTCCATCCGGGGCGGCTTTTTTCTGTGCGCCGGGGGCGTGCCCGCACGCGATTCGAGAACGCGACCGAGCATCCGCGTCTCACCCTCCGCCACCCCGGCGGGCTACCGGTTTCGCACGGTGTCCCTGATACCGTTTCCGGTTGAACGCTTCGGTCGGTGCAGCCCGCTCCGTCTTTGCGGGCGCAGCGAAGCAACCCAGGGCTGCGGTACCTCGGGGAGCGTGGCGCGATCTGGATTGCTTCGCTCCGCTCGCAAAGACGGCGGAACCGATCCGATCAACCGGAAACGGTATGACGCCGCACAAGCAGAACGTGGCGCGGATCCCCTCGCCTGTGCGGACTCGCGGATTCACACTTCCGGGGCTGAGACCAACACCCCTGAAGAATGGGCGCTTTCCCCTCCCCCTTGCGGGGAGAGATCAGGGGTGGGGGTGGTTCAGGTCTGGTCGCCGCGGTGCCGTCTGCACCACCCCCACCTCCGGCTCCTCCCCGCAATGGGGAGGAGAGCGCCTCGGCGCAGAGTGGGCGCGGTGCGCTCTGCCGGCCCCATCGGGCAAAAGAAAACGGCGGGTGCCAGACCCGCCGTGATCCTCTCAGTACAACCCGCCGGCCTGCGCGGCCCGGTCGGCGTCCGGCGGCACCGCCGCGGTCGCGGGCGGCGGACCCTCCCGGTTCGCGGGCGGCGCCACGTAGGAATCCGGCGGCGCGGTGCCGGGCTTGAACGCCTCCAGGATCGTCCCGGCGCCCTCCCCCGAGCCGGCGCGGGTGCCGCTGGCGAGGTTGACGCGGATCAGCTTGATCCCCGGGGGCACGCGGAACGGCGTCGGCGGCTTGTCCTTGAGCGCCGTCTTCAGGAACTCCAGGGCGATCGGCGCCGCCAGGCCGCCGCCGGTGGCGCGGTCACCGAGCGAGCGCGGCTTGTCGAAGCCGAGATAGATGCCGACCGCCAGATCCGGCGAGAAGCCCACGAACCACGCGTCCTTGGCGTCGTTGGTGGTGCCGGTCTTGCCGGCGAGCGGCTTGCCGATCTGTTTCAGGATCGTGGCGGTGCCGCGCTGGACCACGCCCTCCATGATCGAGACCATCTGGTAGGCGGTCAGCGGGTCGAGGACCTGCTCGGAATCGTCCACCAGCTTCGGCTCGTCCTGGCCCGACCACTTCTCGGCGTCGCAGCCGATGCACTTGCGGTTGTCGTGGCGGTAGATGGTCTCGCCGGTGCGGTCCTGGATCCGGTCGATTAGGGTCGGCCGGATGCGCCGGCCGCCATTGGCCAGCATCGAGTAGGCGGTGACCATGCGCATCACCGTGGTCTCACCCGCGCCCAGCGACATCGGCAGCACCGGCAGCATGTCGTCGTAGACGCCGAAGCGGCGGGCATACTCGGCGATGAGCGGCATGCCGACATCCTTGGCGAGCCGGACCGTCATCAGGTTCTTCGAGTGCTCGATGCCGTAGCGGAGCGTGTGCGGGCCGCCGGACTTGCCGTCGTAGTTCGAGGGCGTCCAGGCCTCCTGGCCGGGGCCGGCCTCGATGGTGATCGGCGAATCCTGCACGATCGACGCCGGGGTGTAGCCGTTGTCCAGAGCCGCCGAGTAGACGATCGGCTTGAACGAGGAGCCCGGCTGGCGCATCGCCTGGGTGGCGCGGTTGAACTCGGACTCGTCGTACGAGAAGCCGCCGACCATGGCGTGGACGCGGCCCGTGTTCGGGTCCATGGCCACGATGGCGCCGGAGACCTCCGGCTTCTGGCGCAGGCGGAACTGGCCGCGGCCGCCCTCCATCGCCTCGACATAGACCATGTCGCCGGCCTGGAGGTTCGGGCGGCCGGCCCAGCGCATGCCGTCGGGGGTGATCACGCCGGTCTCGCGATCCTTGCCCACTTGGCCGGACGCCTCGCGCCGGGGCTGGAGGCCCACCTGCACGCCGCCGGCGCCGTTGCCCAGCACCACGGCGAGCCGCCACGGCGCCACGTCGCCGAGCGCAGGAACCTCGGCCGCCGCCATGCCCCAGTCGCGCCCAGTCAGGTCGACCTTGGTGACCGGACCACGCCAGCCATGGGCCTGGTCGTAGCGCACGAGGCCGTCGACCAGCGCCTTGCGGGCCCAGGCCTGCATCTTCGGGTCGAGGGTGGCGCGCACCGAGAGGCCGCCCTCGTAGAGCTTCTTCTCGCCGTAGCGCTCGGAGATCTCGCGGCGAACCTCCTCGGTGAAGTAGTTGGCGTTGGCAGCGTTCGGGAAGGCGACCCGCGGGTTGACGCCGAGCGGCATCTTCTTGGCGGACTCCGCCTCCTCCTTGGTGATGTAGCCGTTCTCCGCCATCAGGCGGATGATCTCGTTGCGGCGGTCCAGCGCCGCCTGGGTCTTGCGGTAGGGGTGGTAGTTGTTCGGCCCCTTCGGCAGGGCGGCGAGGTAGGCCGCCTCGTTGATGGTCAATTCGTGGACCGACTTGCCGAAATAGTCGAGCGCCGCCGCCGCGACCCCGTGCAGGTTGCGCCCCGGGACGATGGTGCCCAGGAAGATCTCGTTGAGGTACAGCTCCAGGATCTTGTCCTTGGAGTAGGCCGCCTCGATCCGGAGCGCCAGCAGCGCCTCCTTGATCTTGCGGTCATAGGTCTGCTCGGAGGACAGCAGGAAGTTCTTGGCGACCTGCTGGGTGATGGTCGAGGCGCCCTGGCGCTTGCCCGATTTCGCGTTCGTCAGGAAGGCGCGGACGATCCCCTCGGGGTCGATGCCGCCGTGCTTGTAGAAGTTCTTGTCCTCGGCCGACAGGAAGGCCGCCACGACGATCTTCGGCATCGCCTGGATCGGCAGGTAGAGCCGGCGCTCGCGGGCATACTCGGCCAGCATCGAGCCGTCGGCCGCGTGGACGCGGGTCATCACCGGCGGCTCGTAATTGGAGAGCGCCGCGTGGTCGGGCAGGTCCTGGCTGTACTTCCAGTAGAAGTAGCCGCCCACCGCCGCGCCGACCACGAACAGCACCGCGGCGGCGCTGAACAGGATCCCGAAGAAACGAAGGATCAGACGCATCCGGTGTTCCGCTCGTCGCTGGCCCGGCCGCATGCCGGAATCGGCTCATCCGGCGCGTAACGTCCGCCCTCGATGCGGTCGGCCCCCGGATAGTCCCGTCAGGCCCCCTCGAAATGCCGGCTCAGCGGCGGTGCGACGGGGCGTTCGGATGCCCCGTATCGACACTTACTCTATGGTAAAACTGGGGCGACGGCGGCCGAGCGGCGCGTCCCCACCGGCCGCCCCAGCGTGGCACGATTGGTGAAGAACAGGTCGATCGCCTTGGCCATGGAGCCGGTGACGCCGGCCCGCCACTCCGGCGATTGCAGCATCTCCAGGTCGCGCTTGCTCGACAGATAGCCCAATTCCACCAGCACGCTGGGCACGTCGGGTGAGCGCAGCACCACGAAGCGCGCCTCGCGGTGGGGCTTGGAACTCATCTCCATCACGGGGGCGAGCTGACCCATCAGCGTGCGGGCGAAGCCCGACGAGAAGCCGCGGGTCTCCCGCAGGGTCAGCTCCTGCAGGATGTCGGCGATGTCGGGCGGCGCCTCGGCGGCCTCGACGCCCGCGGCGGCATCGGCCCGGTTCTCGCGCTCGGCAAGCTTGGCGGACTCGGCGTCGGTGGCCTTCTCGGACCCCGTGTAGATCGTGGCGCCGCGCACCTGGGGGGCGGCCGAGATCGAATCCGCGTGGATCGACACGAACAGGTCGGCCTTGGCCTCCCGGGCGAGGCGCACCCGCTCGGCCAGCGGCACGAACACGTCCCGGTCGCGGGTCATCCGGACCCTGTAGCGGCCGCCCGCCTCCAGCTTCTCGACGAGCGCCTGGGCGAAGCCGAACACGATGTCCTTCTCGAACACGCCGCCCACCGCGATGGCCCCGGGATCGGTGCCGCCGTGGCCGGCATCGACCATGATCAGCGGGCGCCGGTCGGCGGGCTCGGGCGCGGCGGTCCGGGCCTGCACGGGGGCGGGATCGGCCGCGGACGCCGCCTTCCGGAAGGCCTCGCGGTCGGCGCGCTGCAGCGGGATCGTGAGCAGGACGGCCCCGTCCTTGGGCCGCGTGGCGGTCTCGATCCGTCCCACCGTGGCGGGCGAGGCGAGGTCGATCACGATGCGGGAGCGGCCCGGGGCGAACAGGCCGTAGCGGAAGGATTGCACGAGGCCGTCGCGGCGGCTGCCGGTGCCGGGTTCGAGCTGGAAGTTGACCTCGGGCAGGTCGATCACCGCCCGGTCGGGCCGCTCCATCACGAAGCCGCGGGCCTCGACGGCGCGGGACAGGGTCAGGGTGAGGCGCGTCGTCCCCGCCTGGGTGGCCAGATCCGCCCCGATGGCGACCGCGGGTTTCTCGCCGGTCTCCGCGCGGGCCGACGGTCCCGCCAGCGCCAGCGCGAGGCAGAGACAGGCGGTACGAATCAGGCGCGTGCAGCTCGGCATCGGTCCGGCATCGTCTCCCGTGCCCTCCACGAGGGCATAGGACCGGCATGGTTAACGGATGGTCACCCGTGCCGGTTCGCTCGGGCCGTTCCTGAGACCGCAATGCGACGATCCCGGGGCGGTCGCAGGGCCACGGACCCGGGTTGCGACGCTGCCGCTTGCTGATCGCCTCGCAACACCCGTCCCGTCATCCCGGGGCGCCGCAGGCGTGCCCCTCCGGGTCCTGCTCCGCAGTTCCGGAATGACGGCTTAGTTCTCCCGAGGTCGAGACGAGTCCCGTTGACCCGGATTCGCAGCCCTGGAGGCAATCGCCCCGGGACGCTTCAGCGGAACGCCATCACCCGACTCGCCTTGCTGACCACCGTGACCCAGCAGCTCAAGGAGGCGTCGGCGGCGCGCTGCGCCTCACCGACCTGGAGACGGATCAGGTCGGCCGGCGTGCGGGCGTCGGACAGGGCGCGCAGATGCGCGAGGGCGGCCTCGCCCTCGCCGCGCATGTAGCGCGCGATGGTCGAGCTGATCTCGACGACGTCCCAGCGCTCGGGCGCGAACACGATGCGCTGCGAAGCCGGGGCAGCGGCGACGGCCGGGGATTCCGCCAGGACGGGAGACAGGTCCGGTGCGACGGCGTCGGTCGGCGCCGATCCCGGCTGCACGACCGGCTCGGCCTCCGGGATCGGTGCCTCGTCGGGGGCCGCCGCGGAGGACGGCTCGGGCTGAGGATCACCCTGCGGGTCGGAGATTTCGGTGGTGGCCTGCGCCACCGGTTCGGCCGTCCCGGCCTCCGGCACGACGGCCGCCTCGACGGCGAGCCCCTGGTCCGTGGCAGGATCGGTGGCCGTCTCGTCCTTGGACGTCTCGTACTTGGACGTCTCGTACTTGGCCGTCACGGCCTTGGCCGTCTCGATGGCGGAGATCCCGGTCGCGGGCGTCTCGGCCCCGGACGGCACATCCGCATCAAGCGGCGGCTTCGGCTCCCAGGCGGGACGTCCCCCTCTCGGTCGACGCGGCTTTCCCATCGCGCGATCTCCTCCTGTCCGCGGCAGCTCGTTCCGGGCGGAGCGGCGGCCGGAGGATCGTGCGCGGCCGGCCCGCTCGCCCCGCCGGGGCCGGACCTGTGACGCTCGGGCGTCGAAATCTCTGGGTCCGGCCGGCGCGAAGCGGCCGTCCGGATGCCGGAACGCGACCCCGGATGACCGGGGTCGCGCGGTTTCGCCTTAGCGGGCGGCGTTCTGGGCGAGGGCGCCGTAGTCCTTGGCCTGCGCCTGCAGGGCGGCAAACTGGCTGCGGACGAACTCGGACTGGAGCTCGAAGGCCTCGCGCAGGTCCTTGGTGCGCACGAGCTTCTGGGCGAAGTCGAAGGTCGCGTTGGCGTTGGTCTGCGCGTGATCAAACCCCTTCGCGACCGCCGCGGTGAAGGTCGACTGGAAGGTCTGGCCCGAGGCCTGGACCTGCTCAGTGGCCTTGATGGCGTTCGCCATGAGGGTGCCGACGGCGTTGCGGGCCTGGTCGACGCTCTTCTCGGCGAAGTCGCGCATCTCGGTCGGGATCTCGAAGTTCGGGGTCTGCATCGATGTCTCCAGCATCATTCTTGGAGCGGGACGCCGTCTGCGTCCGCGGTGACGCGCCTCTATATGTTGCACTGCAACAAGAAGTCAAGTGCATGTTTCGGGGTCGATGCCGGATGGGTAGGACCCGATAAAATGCCGGTGCCAAGGTTCCGTACAGTCCCCGGCAGACTCGGCCGCCTGCGAATCGCTCACGCTCAAGCTCTGCCAGATATTGGCGGCTCGCGGGCCGACATTCGCGACGCGGGCTGGGTTTACAAAATTATTTCTCGATGTCCAGAGGACAGGCAAAGGATATTGTATTCTGTTCGCTGACGCTCAGGCGGGTTCGATTCCGGGACTGTGCGGGCGCGGCGCGGGTCGCGCATGTTGCGACGCACCAAGATCCGACCGGGCGAGGCCGATATAGAGGGCCTGCAGCGCCGCCGCGTGCACGGCGAGCGTCATCGGCTCCGCACGGAAACGGCGCCGGGCTTCGGCACCGAGGGTGCGGGTCCGGGCGTCGTCCCGCAGGGCTGCGAACGCGTCCGCCAGCGGCGCTACCTCCGGGGCGACGACGAAGCCGGTCTGGCCGTGCCGGACCTTCTCGGCGGCGCCCGAGCGGTCGGAGGCCACCACCGGGATCCCGGCCGCCAGCGCCTCGTAGACGGTGAGCGGGCCGGTCTCATACCAGCGCGACGGGGCGGCCAGGGCCCGCGCGCGGGTGCGCAGCATCGCCCAGACCGCCTCGGGCGCCTGCCAGCCCACCACCTCGACCCCGGGCCGGCCGCGCAGCTCAGCCTCCAGCGGGCCGGCGCCGATGAACAGGGCGGTCAGGCCGGCGGCCCTGGCCGCGTCGGCCACGAGATCGGCGCCCTTCTCCCGGGTCAGGCGTCCGACATACGCGACCGCGTCGCCCCCCGCCGGCGCGGCCGGCGGCCCGTCCGCGACCCGGACCGGGTTGTCGACGCGGTGATGGGTGACCGCATCGCCGCCCAGGAGGTCGCCCATCCGCTCCGCGACGAGACGGCGGCTCGCGTCGCAGACGTGGACGACGTGGAGCGGGCGGCCCCTCAGCACCCGCCGCAGCGTCACCGCGCGGGCGACGCGCACGAGCTTGTGGGCGCGGCTGCGCGGGTCGCAGGGCGCCGCGAGGCAGGCCGCCGACAGGGGTACGCGCCCGCAGGGCTCGGCCCGGTCGAAGCGGTAGTAGACGCCGTTCGGGCAGGCCAGGGCGTAATCGTGCAGGGTCACGACCAGCGGCGCGCCCGCTGCCGCGAGGATCGGGAAGACCGCCGGCGACAGGGCGCGGGTCCACTGGTGCAGGTGGATGACGTCGGGCCGCGTCGGCAATCCGCCGAGCGCGGCGGCGAGGCCGCGGGCCGCCGCCGCGTGCCAGAGGCCGGCCGCCGCCGCCCGGGCCCCGCCGAGCGACCAGATGTCGGGCAGGTCGAGCACGACCCGCCGGATGCCGGCATGGTCCAGCATCGGGTCGGCGGGGCCGGCGATCGCCTGGATGTAGGTCACCGCGACGCCCGCCTCGGCGAGCCCGCGGGCCGATTCGAGGGCGACCTTCTCGGCGCCGCCGCTGGCGGCCGCGAACTCGGCCAGGATCACGACGTGCATGCGGCTCCCCCGGCCTTCGACCGAGGGAGCATGGCGGAGACCGGTTTACGGGGGATCAACCGCCGGCTGTTACTGACTTCGGTCCCGGATCACAGCGGCGGAGTCCCTGACGTGCACGTCGTCCTCGTCGCAGACCACGCCGCCATCAACGGCGGCCAGGCCAAGGTCGCCATCGAGTCGGCCCTCGGCCTCGCCGCCCGCGGCGTGCGCGTGAGCCTGTTCGCCGCGGTGGGACCCGTGGATCCGCGGCTGGAGCCCGCCGGCATCCGGGTGGTCTGCCTGGATCAGGACGACGTCACCACGGCGCGCAGCAAACTGGCCTTCGCCGCGCAGGCGATCTGGAACGGGGCGGCGGGCCGGGCGCTGGCGCGGGAACTCGCTGCCTGCGATCCCCGCGACACGCTGGTCCACGTCCATGCCTTCGCCAAGGCGCTCTCGCCCGCGATCGGCCCGGCGCTCCGCGCCTCGGGCCTGCCCTGCCTCTACACGATGCACGAGTTCTTCCTGGTCTGCCCGACCGGCGGCTTCTACGCCTACCCGGAGCAGCGGATCTGCCACCGGCGGCCCATGTCGGCCGCCTGCGTCGTGGCGAACTGCGACGCCCGCAGCTATCCGCGCAAGGTCGCCCGGATGATCCGCCATGCCGGCCTCACCCAGGTGGCCCGGCTGCCGGAGCTGTTCGCCCACGTCATCACGATCAGCGACCTGCAGGAGGGCGTCGTGCGGCCGCTGATGCCGCCGGGCACCGCGTTCCACCGGGTCGACAACCCGATCGCCGTGGCGCGGGCGCCGGTTCGGGACGAGCCGCCGGGCGACTTCCTGTTCGTCGGGCGGATCTCCACCGAGAAGGGCGCGCCGATCTTCGCCGAGGCGGCCCGGCGGGCGGGCGCACGCGCGGTCTTCGTGGGCGACGGCCCCCAGCGGGCCGAGCTCGCCGCGCGCTACCCGGAGGCGGTGATGCTCGGCTGGCGCGACGCCGCGGGCGTGCAGGCGCTGATGCGGCAGGCCCGGGCGCTGGTCTTCCCGAGCGTCTGGTACGAGGGCCAGCCGCTCACCGTCTACGAGGCGCTGGCCTGCGGCACGCCGGTGATCGTCAGCGATGCCTGCGCGGGTCGGGAGGCGGTGGTCGACGGCGAGACCGGGTTCTGGTTCCGCTCGGGCGACTCGGAGGCGCTGGCCGCGCATCTGCGCCGCCTGTCGGAGGACGGGCTCGCCGCCCGGATGGGCCGCGCCGCCCACGACCGCTACTGGGCGGCGCCGCTGACCCTCGATGCGCATCTGGACCGGCTCGAAGGGGTCTACGAGACCGTGATGCGCGAGGCGTCCGCGCGCGGGCCAGCTGCCGCGCGGGCCAGGCGGCCGCTCGCCACCGCGTGACACCCACGCCGGTCAGAGCCGTGCGCGATGGCATTGCACAGGGTCCGCGACACAAGCCAGGGAAGCCCTGGACCAGCTCTCCCACCCCTCCCCCTCATCCTGAGGTGCCGGAGCGCAGCGGAGGCCTCGAAGGAGCCCTCCAGCCGGCGCGCGTTCCCTGGAGGGCTCCTTCGAGGCGGCTGCGCAGCACCTCAGGATGAGGGGGGATGGGTGGGATCGCCGGAGTCCAGGACACCGTCGGATCCTGTGTGACGCGGCCGCTTCGCTGCGCGCGCGATGACGGAGGGGACATCTCGACCCGGAAAGATCGGAAACACCGGCCCTCCCTCGCGTTGATGCCCACCAGCACCCTTGCGTGCCCCCGTCACGGACGAGCGTGAGACATGGCCGACGACCACAAGCCGAACGAGACCAAGCCGGGCTTCCAGCAGGGCAGCGCCAAGCCGGGCGACGACAAGCACCCCGACAACAAGCAGGAGAAGCTCAACGAGCGCCTGGACGACGCCCTGGAGGAGACGTTTCCGTCGAGCGACCCGGTCTCGGTGAAGATCACCAAGTAGGGGTTGGCCTCCGCCAGGGGGCTGAGCCCGTCACCTGCCGACCGGAGAAACGCTCTCTTCTCCCCTTGTGGGGAGGAGCCGGAGATGGGGGTTAGAGCAGGATCGGGCGGAGCGGTGCCTTCTGGACCACCCCCATCCCTGGCCCCTCCCCGCGAGGGGGGGGAGGGGAAAGCGCGCGGATGGCTCTGTGAACCGTCCGACTGATCAGGCGGCTTCGAGTAACCGGCGAGCGATCACCTGGGCCTGGATCTCCGCCGCGCCCTCGAAGATCGAGAGGATGCGGGCGTCGCACAGGATCCGGCTCACCGGGTATTCCAGCGCGAAGCCGTTGCCGCCGTGGATCTGCAGGGCGTTGTCGGCCGCCGCCCAGGCGACGCGGGCGCCCAGCAGCTTCGCCATCCCGGCCTCGAGGTCGCAGCGCTTGCCCTCGTCCTTCTCGCGAGCCGAGAAGTAGGTGAGCTGGCGGGCGATGTTGATCTCCACCGCCATCATGGCGAGCTTGTCGGCGACCCGCGGGAAGCTGACCAGCGGCTTGCCGAACTGGACCCGCTCCTCGGCGTAGCGCAGCCCCACGTCGAGGGCCGACTGGGCGACGCCGATGGCGCGCGCCGCGGTCTGGATGCGGGCCGATTCGAAGGTCTGCATCAGCTGGGCGAAGCCCTTGCCCTCGACCTCGCCGAGCAGGTTGGCGGCCGGCACCTCCAGCCCCTCGAAGGCCAGCTCGTACTCCTTCATGCCGCGGTAGCCGAGCACCTCGATCTCGCCCCCCGACAGACCCTGCACGGGGAAGGGATCCTCATCCGTCCCGCGCGGCTTCTCGGCGATGAGCATGGAGAGGCCCTTGTGGCCCTTCTCCTCGGGCTTGGTGCGCACCAGCACTGTCATGATGTCGGCGCGGACCGGGTGGGTGATCCAAGTCTTGTTGCCGGTTATTTTCCAGACATCGCCGTCCTTGACCGCGCGCGTGCGCAAGCTCGCGAGGTCGGAGCCGGTGTTCGGCTCGGTGAAGACGGCGGTGGGCAGGATGTCGCCCGAGGCGATCTTCGGCAGGAAGCGCTGCTTCTGCTCCTCGGTGCCGCCGCACAGGATCAGCTCCGCGGCGATCTCCGAGCGGGTGCCGAGCGAGCCGACGCCGATATAGGCGCGGGACAATTCCTCCGAGACCACGCACATGGCGGTCTTGGGCAGGCCCATGCCGCCGTATTCCTCGGGGATCGTCAGCCCGAAGACGCCGAGCTCGGCCATCTTCTGCACGATCTCCATCGGGATGTAGGCGTTCTTCAGGTGCCACTCGTGCGCCTGATCGACCACCTCGGCCTTGCCGAAGCGGCGCATCTCGGAGCGGATCGCCTCCATGTCCTCGTCGAGGCCCGAGGCGCCGACCGTGGCCGAGCCGCTGCCGTCGCGCATCTGGGCGACCAGGGCGGCGCGGTTCTCCGGGGTGTTGCCCTCGGCGATCAGGGTCTCGACGGCGTCGGTGCGGTAGGAGGCCACCTCCTTGGCGGTGAGCCCGAGGGAGCCGGTGGGCCGGACCATCTCGCCCTGGCTCATCGGGATGCCGGAGAACAGCTGGTCGAGGTACTCGCCGGCGCCGATCCGCACGAGGAGCGACTCCGTCTCGCCGAACCGGCCCTCCGCCTGGAGGCGCTCGGCATAGCCGCCGAGTTCGGCGATGGCCTCGGCGTAGGTCGCGAGCCACGCGAGGCCGTGGGCGGCGTGCTGCTGCCCTTCGAGCTTGGCCGCATCGACGCGCCCGTCCGTGCCGAGGATCCGCGTCCGGACCCGGCGGGTGGCCTCCGCGGCGAGGGCCTTGGCGCTCTCGCCGGCGGACTTGGTCAGGGAGACGAGATCCTGCGGTTCGGTCTGGATGGCGGGGGATGCGGACATGCGTTCAGCTCGCGTGGCGTTTTATTGGATCGTGTCTTTTAACCTGTTCGGGCGCGGAGCCGAAGCAGATTTCGTTTGTGGCGTCTTGAACTGAAGTTGAAGACGCGACGACTTGGCGAGAACCCGTTCGACTTGGGAGGTCCAAATTTCAACCTCATTCTGAGGTGCCGGAGCGCAGCGGAGGCCTCGAAGGAGCCCTCCAAGAGCCGCGCGATCCTGGAGCCTTACGATGAGGCGCTTCAGAAAACCCGTCTGTGTCTCGATGGCTACGACCAGGGATCCGACCCGTCATTCAGGGGCGCCGCAGGCGAGCCCGGACCCGGAGGGCACGCCGGAGGCGGGCAATCCAGAACCGCTGTTGGTGCAGAGTCTTGGCGCGGTGGCGGGTCTGGATTTCCGGGCTCCGCTGCGCGGCCCCGGAATGACGGAGGGAAGCGGCTGCGATGCGTCGATAGAGTGGGAGTTGAGCCATCCGCCCGAACGGGCGACGAAAATCGCACGGTGTCCAATTTCTAGCCCTGGAGCTCTCCTTCGAGGCCCGCTGACGCGGGCACCTGAGGATGCGGTGGTGATTGGGAGATCGCCGGCTTCGATCGACGGACGGGTCACGTCCGACCGCTCAGCGCTTCTGTTCGCAGCGCGTCTTCACATAGGCCCCGTCCTCGCCCTTGAACCCGGAATTGGCCGCCAGCACCGGCCCCTGCACGAGGCATTCCTGGAGCGTGTGGGCCGGGCCGGTGACCACGTCGATGGCGGTTTCGCGGGAGCAGTCCGGCGCCTGGACGGTGGCGGCGCAGATGAGGGCGACGACGACGATCGAATTCATGGGGCCTCCCGTGAGTCGGGCCCGGCTCTCGAGACGGCGGGCGGCGTCTACCGAAAGATGAAAGTCCTGGGGCTGGTTCCATCGGCCCGGAGACTGGGTCTTTGCGACCGGAGGGCAGCGAGCCAGGGCAGCGCTGCGTTCGGAAGCGTCGCGCATCTCCGGGTCGCTTCACTGCACGCGATGACGGCGTGCGTCACACCAGCGCGGCGAGATCGGCGCCCGACTCGATCACGTCAGGGCTCGGCACCCGATCCTCGCCCAGCAGGTGCAGGAAGGCCGTGAAGGCCGGGTTGCGCCCGATGCTGCAGGCGGCCACCGCCCGGTTCTCGCGGACGTAGTAGGCGATGAAGTCCAGCGCCTCCGGGTCGCCCTGCAGGATGATCCGCTCGAAACCCGGCGCGTAGCCGCCGTAATCGAGTCGCTTGTCCCCCTGGTTGCTCCAGAAGAACGGCGCGCCGGAAAAGCCGCCGGTTGCGCCCAGGATCGCCCGGGCCGCGTGCGTCCCGTGCTGCTGCGCCAGCCGCCAGTGCTCGATCCGGGCCGTGACGCCGCTGCCGCGCTCGGGAAAGGCCGCGATGTCGCCCGCGACCCAGACGTTGTCGGCGAGCTTCAGGTCGGCGCCCACCGGGAGGCCGCCGTGCTCGTCAGGCTCGACGCCCGCCACGATCCCGGTCTCCGGCGCGGCGCCGGCGCCGATCAGCACGAGGTCGGCCGGCAGCCGCGTGCCGTCCGCGGTCTCGACCGCCGCGACGGAGCCGGTGCCGGCGATCCGCGCGACCGCGCCGGTGACGAAGGTCACGCCGGTGCCGGCATGGTAGCGCTTCAAGGCCGCGCCCACGGCTTCGCCGAAGCGCTTGGCGAAGGGAATCTCCTCGCGGGACAGGACCGTCACCGACAGGCCGCGCTTGGTCAGGAAGGCGGCGGCCTCCAGGCCGATGAAGCCCGCGCCGATCACCACCACCCGTTCGGCCGCGCCCGCCGCCTCGCTGAGCCGGACCGCGTCGTCGAGGCTGCGCAGGGTCATCACGCCGTCGAGGCGGGCCCCTTCGAAATCCGGCACCACGGCGCGGCTGCCGGTGGCGATCAGCAGGGCGTCGCCGGTGAGCACGCGTCCGTCCGCCAGGGTCACGCTGCGGGCGGCCGGGTCGATCCGGCTCGCCTCGGCCTTGAGCCGCTCCACCCGGTGGGCGGTGGAGAAATCCGGCTCCAGCAGGGTCTTTTCCGGCGGGGTCGGCTTGGCGAGGAACTGCTTGGACAGCTTGGTCCGGTCGTAGGGCGGGTGCGCCTCGCGGCCGACCATGGTGATGGCGCCGGAGTAGCCCTCGCGCCGGAGCGTGGTGACGCAGGCGACCGCCGCCGCGCCGGTGCCGACGATCAGGACATGGCCGACGGGCGTCTCGGCGCGCCTGGCCGGAGCGGGCTCGGGGGCGAGCGTGGCCACCGCCTCGCCGCCCTCGATCCGGACGGGGTAGCGGGTGAGCGCCGCGAGGGCCGGAGGCTCCTCCAGGGCACCGTCGGCCAGGGAGAACGCCGCCTTGTGCCAGGGGCAGTACAGCCGGCCGCCGCAGATCTCGCCCTTGGCGAGGGGGGCGCCGAGATGCGGGCACTTGGCCTGGAAGGCGCGCACGCCGTCCGCATCGCGCACGAACAGCACCGCCTCCTCGCCGGCCTTGCCCTCGGCTTTCCCGCCGAGCGGGATGGCGTCGAGGGCGAGGCGGACCTCGCGGGGCTTATCCTGGTTCATGATCGCCTCGCCCGCTGCCGGCCCGGACCGTCGCGGCCCGCGCGCACCAAACCGCGAGGACCGGAAGGGTTTCCGGGCCTTCGGTCGCAGGGCCGGCGCCGCGCCGCCGCGGCTCAGCCCCGGCTGGCGACCGCGACTCCGAGGGCGGCGAGCGCCATGCCGGCGCCCTGCACCGGCGTCAGAACCTCGCCGAACAGCAGGTAGCCGAGGAGGGCCGCCACCGGCGGCACGAGGAAGAACAGCGCGGCGACGCCCGCCACCGCCCCCCGCCGGATCAGCACCAGCAGCAGCAGGATCCCCGCCACCGAGTTGACCAGCACCGCCCAGGCGAGACCGAGCCACAGGGCCGGGGCCGGGTCGTAGGCCGTGCTGCCGAAGGCCAGCGCCAGCGGGATCGCGCAGGCCATGCCCCCGACGAATTGCAGCGTCGCGCCGGCCAGCAGGTCGCCCCGGCCGCCGGTGCGCTTCTGCCAGAGGGTGCCGAACGTCAGGGCGAGCACCGCCAGGAGACTGATCGCGAGCGCTTCCGGCGGGATCCCGGACGGGTCCGTGGCGCCGAGCTTCGGGGCGAGGACCAGGGCCGTGCCGGCAAAGCCCAGGAGGATGCCGAGCGCCCGCCGCCCGCTGACGCGCTCGCCCAGCAGCGGCCGCGCCAGCAGCGCGGTCAGCAGCGGCTGGAGGCTGCCGACGAGGGCCGCGATGCCGGCCGGCAGCCCGTGGCTCACCGCCCAGAACACCCCCGACAGGTAGACGCCCTGCATCAGGAAGCCCGCGATGACGGGGTCGCGCCAGCCCGCCCGGTCCCCGGGCCAGCGCACCCGGGAGGCCGTGGCGATGCCGGCCAGCACCAGGGCGACGGCGGTGAAGCGGACGGCCGTGAAGGCCAGCGGGTCCGCGTGCGGCACCACCGCCCGGGCGGAGATGAAGCCGGTCGCCCAGATCGGGATGAACAGCGCCGGCAGGGCGCTGGACGCGAGGCTCGGCGGGCGGGCGGGGTCAGGCATGGCGGTATCTAAGGAGCATCGGACCGGCGAGTCGCAACGGCGATCAGGCCCTCCGGCCGGCCGGCTAGGGCGGCAGGCGCCCGGCGTGGCGCCGGCGCGTCACTGGCCGGCGATCAAAACCCGATCGGGACCGGATCGGGCCGGCGGCGTTGACGGGCGGGTCCCGGCGCCGTTCATCGGCGAGCCGCTTCGTCACGAGGATCGTTGACCACCCGTGAATCCCCTCCGCAGTGGACTTCAGGTCGCCGGCCTCGCCGCGCAGCGCTTCGTCTCCCACGACGGCTGGGCGATCGCGAGCCACATCGCGCTCTCGACCCTGACGTCGCTGTTCCCGTTCCTGATCCTGCTGGCGGCGCTCGCCGGCCTGTTCGGCACGCAGTCGCTGGCCGACGAGGCCGGCGTGCTGATCTTCGACGCGTGGCCCCGCGAGATCGCCAAGCCGATCGTCGGCGAGGTGCACCGGGTGCTCACCGAGCAGCGCAGCGGCGTGCTGACGCTGGGCGCGCTGTTTGCCCTGTACTTCTCCTCCTCGGGGGTCGAGAGCCTGCGGGTCGGCCTGAACCGGGCCTACGGGCTGCGCGAGAGCCGGCCCTGGTGGCTGACCCGGCTCGAATCGATCGGCTACGTCATCTGCGGCGCCTTCGCCATGCTGGCCTTCGCGCTGCTGGTGGTGCTGGGACCGCTGATCTGGCGCAACGTCGTGCTGGTGGCGCCGGGACTGGAGCCCCTGAGCCTCACGGTGGCGATCGGGCGCATCGCCATCACGGCCCTGCTCCTCGCCGTCGTCCTGGTGATCGCCCACAAGTTCGTCGCCGCCGGGCGCCGCTCGATCCTGTCGGTGCTGCCGGGGATCGGGGTGACGCTGGTGCTGTGGTTCTTCGCGGGCCTCGGCTTCGGCTACTACCTCGACCGGTTCTCGAACGCCTACGCGTCGACCTACGGGGGTCTGGCCACCGCGATGGTGTTCCTGGTGTTCCTCTACTGGCTCGCCGCCATGTTCCTGTTCGGCGGCGAGATCAACGGCACGGTGATCGCCGCCCGCCGCAGCCGCCTGCAGGCCAAGATGCTGGCGCGGCGGGCCGAGAGGGAGGGGAAGTGGACGGGCTCGGGCCCCTGACCGCGCAGGACCAGGGATCTCCGCGAGCCCGCCCCGGGGCGGCCGCCCCTCAGAACAGCCCGTCGATCTGGCCGTTGGCGTCCAGCCGGATCGTGTCGGCGGCCGGCACGCGCGGCAGGCCCGGCATGGTCATGATCTCCCCGCAGATCACCACCACGAAGCCCGCGCCGGCCGACAGCCGGACGTCGCGCACGCCGACGATGTGGCCCTCCGGCGCCCCCATCAGGGTCGGGTCGGTGGAGAACGAGTACTGGGTCTTGGCCATGCAGATCGGCAGATGGCCGTAGCCGTCCTTCTCGAAGGTTGCGAGCTTGCCGGCCGCCTTGGTCTCGATCTGGATGTCGGCGGCGCCGTAGAGCTTGGTGGCGATCGCCCGGATCTTGTCGGTCAGGCGCGTCTCCGTCTCGTAGGCGTGGCGGATCGGCGCCGGCTCGGCCTGGCTGAGCTTCACCACCGCGCGGGCGAGTTCCTCGGCGCCGGCCCCGCCCTCGGCCCAGTGGCGGCAGGTGATCGCCTCCACGTCGAGCCGCTCGCGGCACAGCTCCTTCAGCTTGGCGTGCTCGGCGTCGGTGTCGGCATGGAAGTGGTTGACGCCGACCACCACCGGCAGGCCGAAGCCGCGCAGGTTGGTCACGTGCCGGGCGAGATTCGCAAAGCCCTTCTCCAGGGCCTCGATGTTCTCGCCCCCGAGGTTCTTCTTATCGACGCCACCGTGCATCTTGAGGGCGCGGATCGTGGCCACGACCACCACGGCCGACGGGGTCAGGCCCGCCTGCCGGCACTTGATGTCCAGAAACTTCTCCGCACCCAGATCGGCGCCGAAGCCGGCCTCCGTCACCGTGTAGTCGGCGAGCCGCAGGCCGGCCCGCGTGGCGATCACCGAGTTGCAGCCATGGGCGATGTTGGCGAAGGGGCCGCCGTGGATCAGCGCCGGGTTGCCTTCGAGCGTCTGCACGAGGTTCGGCTGCAGGGCGTCCTTGAGCAGCACCGTCATGGCGCCGGTGGCCTTCACGTCCTTGAGGGTGACGAGCTTGCGGTCGCGGGTCTCGGCGATGACGATCCGGCCGAGGCGCTCCTCTAGGTCGGCCAAGTCCTTGGCGAGGCAGAACACCGCCATCACCTCGGAGGCGACCGTGATGTCGAACCCGTCCTCCCGGGGGAAGCCGTTGGCGACGCCGCCGAGCGACTGGTTGATCGCGCGCAGGGCCCGGTCGTTCATGTCGACGACGCGGCGCCAGTGGATCCGGCGCACGTCGATGTTGAGCTCGTTCGCCCAGTAGACGTGGTTGTCGATCAGCGCGGCCGCGAGGCTGTGGGCCGACGTGATGGCGTGGAAGTCGCCGGTGAAGTGCAGGTTGATCTGCTCCATCGGCACGACCTGCGCCTTGCCGCCGCCGGCGGCGCCGCCCTTCATGCCGAAGCACGGCCCGAGCGAGGGCTCGCGCAGGCAGATCATGGTCTTCTCGCCGATGCGGTTCAGGGCGTCGCCGAGGCCGACCGTGGTGGTGGTCTTGCCCTCGCCCGCCGGCGTCGGGGAGATCGCCGTCACCAGCACGAGCTTGCCGGGCTTCCGGCTCTCCAGCCCGGCGATGTAGCCGTGGTCGATCTTGGCGATGTGCTTGCCGTAATTGTGGAGCGCGTCATCCGGGATGCCGAGCCGCTCGGCGACCTGCCCGATCGGCTTCAGGGTCGCGGCGCGGGCGATCTCGATATCTGACGGCATGGGCGTTCCTCCCTGAATCGCGGGCTCGTGGCCCGCCGCCGGCTCTTGCCGTGCGGATATCCGGTCGCGCGGGCGACCGCCCGCGAACGGCTGCGCACTGTGCGTCAAACGGTTGGGAAAAGCGCGTCGATTTTTATGAGGGAGCGGACAAAATACTCTTGTCGACCCGGAAGGGAGCATGCCCAGCCGTCTTTGCGAGCGGAGCGAAGCGATTCAGCAGCGCCACGCCGACCGAAGTCGCGCCGCCCTGGGTCGCTTCGCTGCGCTCGCGATAACGGGCGCCGGTGGGCGTCGGATCAGCCCCCCGACTTCTTGGCCTTGTCGGCGGCGCCCGGCGCCTCGTGCGGCTGGGGCGCGCCCTTGGGCAGTTCCGGATTCTCCGGATTGTGCGGGGCCGCCACCGGGGCCGGCACGGTCTCGGCGGTGGCGGTCGGCTTCTCGATGTCGGGCAGGCCGTCCTTCAGCTTCGCGTTGATCTGCGCGAGGTCGTCGGGCTCGGGGTTCAGGTCCTTGGCGTGCTGCCACTGGAACTTGCCCTCCAGGCGCCGGCCGGAGCGCCAGTAGGCGTCGCCCAGGTGGTCGTTGATGGTCGGATCGCCCGGCTTCAGCTCGACCGCCTTCTCCAGTTCGCGCACCGCGTCGTCCCAGCGGCCGAGGCGGAAATACGCCCAGCCGAGGCTGTCCACGATCATGCCGTCCCGGGGGCTCGCGTCGGCGGCCTGCTGCAGCAGCTTGAACGCCTCGTCGATGTTGGTGTTCTGGTCGACCCAGGAATAGC
This sequence comes from Methylobacterium sp. A49B, assembly GCF_053346215.1. Classification (NCBI taxonomy): domain Bacteria; kingdom Pseudomonadati; phylum Pseudomonadota; class Alphaproteobacteria; order Hyphomicrobiales; family Methylobacteriaceae; genus Methylobacterium; species Methylobacterium sp. A49B. The sequence goes on along the minus strand of NZ_JBKFBO010000084.1, from coordinate 126,773 downwards.
CGAGATAGTTCATCACCTGGGCCTTGGCGGCCGGCTGGTTGGCCGGCACCAGGGACAGGGCCTTCTTCAGGTCGGCCTCCGCCTTCGGCCACTGCTTGGCGCGCTCGTAGGCGGTGCCGCGGAAATAGTAGGTCGTCCAGTAATTGGCCTGGGGCCGGTCGCCGATCAGGCCGATCGCCCGGGTGTAGGTGGCGGCGGCCTCCTCGTACTTCTTGCGGGCGCGCTGGACGTTGCCGAGGGCCGTGATGACGTCGATGTCGTCGGGATGCGCCTTCATGGTGGCGTCGAGGTGCTCCAGCGCCTCGTCGCCCTTGCCCATCTGCTCCAGGTTCAGGCCGACCTGGATGTCGGCGTTGAGCTTGAGCGGGGAATTGGCCGGGATCTGCGCGTAGGCCTCGTTGGCGCGCTCCGGCTGCTTCATCCGGTCGAGGGTGTCGGCGAGCGTCAGCCGGGCGAGCGCGTGGTCGGGGGCGAGGTAGAGGGCCAGACGCAGGTAGATGACGGCGGGCAGCTCGTCGCCCTGCGTCGAGCCCGCGGAGCCCAGCCCGTACAGCACCTCGGCGGCGCCTTCCTGCGCGGTGGTGATCAGCCGCCCGAGGGGCTTGCCGTCCTTGAGCTTGTCGAGGGCGTCGCGCACCAGCGGGTGGCGGGGCGAGAGTTGGTCGAAGTCGGAATAGGCCTGGATCGCCAGATCGGTGCGGCCGAGGCTCGCCTCCATCCGGGCATAGGCGTCGACGATGCGCAGCGTGTTGCGGTCGGCCTCGTAGGCGGCCTTCAGGCGCCGCTCGGCCTCGGCGTTGTCGCCGGTCACCGAGGCGATCAGGCCGGCGTGATAGTCGCGGAACGTGTTGTAGTAGCGCTCGCCCCGGAGCTTGTTGACCGTCTCCAGCGCCTTCTTGCCGTCACCGGCGCCCGCGTACGACCAGGCGGTCAGCAGCGTGGCGGTGAGGTCGGTCGCCGCGCCCCGGCCGCTCCGCGAAAAATTCTGGCGGGCGGCGGCCCACTGGCCGGCCTTGATCTGGCGCACCCCGAGGGAGAGGTTGGCGAGACCGTTGGTCGGATCGCGGGCGATCAGCTTCTCGGCGGTGCGGAACGCGTCCGGCAGGGCGCCGTCGGCGAGCAGCGAGATGAAGGCGCGCTCGACGAGTTCCGCGTTGCGCGGGTCGGCCTTCACGGCCTCGCGGTAGAAGGTGGCGGCCGCCGCGGTGTCCCGGGACGCGCCCGCGATGTAGGCCGAGAGGAAGTTGCCCTCCAGCGAATCCGCGGGCTCGTAATCGAGCACCGGGGTCGATTCCTTCGGCTGCGCGGCCAGGACGGTCTGCGGCAAGCCGGCGGCGAGCAGCAGGGCGAGCGCCGAAACGCTCCGGCGGGCGCGGAATGTCATCATGAACCGATCGCGGCTCCTGGGCGCCGGCCCGTCACGGGGGTCGGGCGCGAGAATGGCGGGGCGTCCCCGAAAAAACGTTGGGGACACTGAACCCATCCCGCCAGCCCCGCAAGGCGAAAGGATGGCGTCGGGGCCGCGGAGCGCGTCGTCCGCGTTCCCGTCATCGCGAGCACGGCGACGCGACCCAGGGCGGCGCCACCGCGGAAGGCGTGACGCCGCTGGATCGCTTCGCTGCGCTCGCAAAGACAGATGCTCCGGCTCCCCGGCCGGGGGCGATCCTCACATGTTCGGATAGTTCGGCCCGCCCGGACCCTCCGGCGTCACCCAGTCGATGTTCTGGTTCGGATCCTTGATGTCGCAGGTCTTGCAGTGGACGCAGTTCTGCGCGTTGATCTGATAGCGCACGCCGTCGCTCGCGGACGCGTCCTCCACCCACTCGTAGACGCCCGCCGGGCAGTAGCGGCCGGAAGGGCCGCCGAAGACGTCGTGCTCGGAGCGCTTCTGCAGCTCCAGGTCGCGGACCTTCAGGTGGGGTGGCTGGTCCTCCTCGTGGTTGGTGTTCGACAGGTAGACCGAGGACAGCCGGTCGAAGGTCAGCTTGCCGTCGGGCTTCGGGTAGACGATCGGCGTCACCTCGGAGAGCGGCTTCAGGCAGGCGTGGTCGGGCTTGCCGTGCGCGAGCGTGCCGAACGGCGAGGCGCCCAGGATGGTGGTCGCCCACATGTCGATGCCGCCGAGGCCGACGCCGACCAGCGTGCCGTACTTGGACCAGAGCGGCTTGACGTTGCGCACCGCCTTCAGGTCCTGCCCGATCGGGCTGTCGCGCCAGCCGGATTCGTAGGCGGTGAGTTCGTCGCCGGCGCGGCCCGCCTTCAGGGCGTCCGCGATGGCGTCGGCCGCCTGCATGCCGGACAGCACCGCGTTGTGCGAGCCCTTGATCCGCGGCACGTTCACGAAGCCGGCCGAGCAGCCGACGAGGCAGCCGCCGGGGAAGACCAGCTTCGGCACCGATTGCCAGCCGCCCTCCATGATGGCCCGCGCCCCGTAGCCGATGCGCTTGGCGCCCTCGAAGGTCTCGGCGATCATCGGGTGGGTCTTGAAGCGCTGGAACTCCTCGAACGGCGACAGGGTCGGGTTCTCGTAGTTCAGGTGCGTGACGAAGCCGACCGAGAGCAGGTGGTCGCCGAAATGGTAGAGCCAGGAGCCGCCGCCGGCCTTGTTGGGCAGCGGCCAGCCCATCGTGTGCTGCACCAGCCCCGGCTCGAACTTGCCGGGGGCGAGCTGCCACAGCTCCTTCACGCCGAGCCCGTACTTGAAGTGGTCGCTGTGCCGGTTGAGCTCGAAGCGCTGGATCAGCCCCTTGGTCAGATTGCCCCGGGCGCCCTCGCCGAACACCGTGTACTTGCCGCGCAATTCCATGCCGCGGGTGTAGTCGTCGCGCGGATCGCCCGACTTGCCGATGCCGAGATCGCCCGTGGCGATGCCCGCCACGGCGCCGTTGTCGTCGAACAGCACCTCGGAGGCCGGGAAGCCGGGATAGATCTCGACGCCGAGCGCCTCGGCCTGGACGCCCAGGTACTTGCACACGTTCGAGAGCGACCCGACAAAGTTGCCGTGGTTCGACATGAGCTTGGGGAAGAACACGTTCGGCAGGGTGATGCCGCTGTTCTTGGTGAGCATCATGAACTCGTCGCGCTGCACCTCCGTCTTGAGCGGCCGCTCCGGATCGGTGCGCCACTCCGGCAGCAGGCGATCCAGGCCGATCGGGTCGATCACCGCCCCCGACAGGATGTGGGCGCCGACCTCCGAGCCCTTCTCGACGACGACGACGGAGATCTCCTCGCCGATCTCGGCGGCGCGCTGCTTCAGGCGGATCGCGGTGGCGAGCCCGGCCGGGCCGGCGCCGACCACGACCACGTCGAAATCCATGCTCTCGCGTTCGGGCAGCGCCATCCTCGCCTCTCCTTTTCTTTGTTCCAGCCCCGATGTCTCGCCGGACCGGCAACGCTGATGCCGTCTCAAGCGATTCCAAGCTGGAAAGGCAAGTTGCCGACGCTCAAGCTCAAGGCAAAGTTCCCTTTGCCGCACCGGAGAGGATACGGGATACGCCCACCCACCCCCTCATCCTGAGGTGACCGCGGAGCGGGCCTCGAAGGAGGGCTCCAGGGATCGCGCGGCTGGCTGGAGCCCTCCTTCGAGGCCTGCGCTGCGCTCCGGCACCTCAGGATGAGGGGACAGGGTGGGACGATCGGTGTCTCGGGGCCGGAAGACACCGCGCTGTTCGGTCACGCAAGCCCTTGCCACCCGACGCGATTCCCTGAGTTGTCCACAGGTCCCGGCGATCCCACATGCTGAGTCCCATGCCGAGCCCGACCGACGCGCAAGCCGACCTGATCGCCTATCTCGATTTTCACGTGGAGGCCGGTGCCGACGCGGCGCTCGACGAGCATCCGCACGACCGCTTCACGGAGACCGATACGCCCGCGCCGACCCTGCGCACCCAGCGCCGGGCCGCGCCCCGGTCCACCGAGCAGCCCGTCAGCGCCGTCGCCAACACGCTAGTGCCACCCCCCGGTTCGCCGCCGCTCGCGGCTCCCTCCCCTGCGGCGCCGCGCACTTTCGGCCGCGCCGCCAGCGCCCAGCCCGACGAGGCCGCGAGCGACGCCCGCGCCCGGGCACGGCAGGCCAAGAGTCTCGACGAGCTGGAGCGGATCCTCGCGGATTTCGACGCGTGCCCGCTGCGCTTCACGGCGAAGAACCTCGTCTTCGCCGATGGCAACCCCGAGGCGCGGGTGATGTTTCTCGGCGAGGCGCCCGGCGCCGACGAGGACCGGATCGGCAAACCCTTCATGGGCCGCTCGGGCCAGCTCCTCGACAAGATGATGAAGGCGGTCGGGCTCGACCGGACCAGCGCGTATATCGGCAACATCGTGCCGTGGCGGCCCCCGGGGAACCGCAACCCGACCCCCCAGGAGGTGGCGGTCTGCCGACCCTTCGTGGAGCGCCAGATCGAGCTGGTCGACCCGGACATCATCGTGTGCCTCGGCGCGCCCGCGACCCAGACGCTGACCGGCACCAAGGACGGCATCCTGCGCACCCGCGGCCGGCTGTTTCCCTACCGGCTGCCCGGCCGCGAGGTGAAGCTGCTGGCGACCCTCCACCCGGCCTTCCTGCTGCGCCAGCCGGTCCAGAAGCGCCTGGCGTGGCGGGACTTCCGCGCCCTGCGCGCGCTGCTGGACGGGAAAGCTTGACCGCAAGCTTGACCCGGATCGCGGAACCGGGTCTCCCCTCCCGCCATTAGAGCTTCGTTCCCGCCGGCGGTCCGCCGCCGTCCGGACACGACGACGCACGGCAAACCGCGTCCTGCCCGAGGCGGCCGGCGCAGCATCGATGGCGGGACCCGACCATGCGCTGGGAAGATCTACGCAGCTCCGACAACGTCGAGGACCGCCGCGGCGAGGGCGGCGGCGGTGGCGGGATGGGCTTTCCCGGCGGCGGCGCCGGCGGGCTCGGCATCGGCACCATCGTGGTGCTGCTGATCATCAGCTATTTCACGGGCATCAACCCGGCGATCCTGATCGGCGGCGCCGAGCGGATCGGCGGCGGCCACAGCCAGCAGGAGCAGCCCGCCGACCCGCAGACCCAGGCGAAGCGCCGCCAGGCACCCACCGACGAGAGCGGCCGGTTCGCGTCGAAGATCCTCGGCAACACCGAGGACGTGTGGAGCCAGATCCTGCCGCAGCAGACCGGCAAGCAGTACACCCCGACGACCCTGGTGCTCTACACCGGCGGCACCCGCTCGGGCTGCGGCTCGGCCCAGGCGGCCATGGGCCCGTTCTACTGCCCGCTCGACAAGAAGGTCTATCTGGACACGGGCTTCTTCAAGGAGATGGCCTCGAAGTTCGGCGTGAAGGGCGACTTCGCCTACGCGTACGTCATCGCCCACGAGGTCGGCCACCACGTCCAGGACGTGCTCGGCATCCTCGGCAAGGTCCAGCAGCGCCAGCAGCAGGCCTCCAGCAAGACCGAGGCGAACGCCCTCTCGGTGCGCATCGAGCTGATGGCCGACTGCCTCGCCGGCGTCTGGGCCAAGAACTCCAACGACAAGTACGCCGAACTCGACCAGGGCGACATCGACGAGGCGCTCAACGCCGCCGCGCAGATCGGCGACGACGCCCTGCAGCAGCGCTCGCGCGGCTACGTGGTGCCGGATTCCTTCACCCACGGCTCCTCGGCCCAGCGGCAGCGCTGGTTCACGGCCGGCTACAAGAGCGGCCAGACCAAGGCCTGCGACACGTTCCGGACGGCGGGGAACTGAGGCGCTCCGAGAGCCTCAACCCCGTCCTTGCGAGCGGAGCGAAGCGACCCAGGGCAGCGCGACCTCTCGGATAGTGGTGCCGACTGGATTGCTTCGCTGCGCTCGCAAAGACGGCGTACCGCCTCACCCCCGGCTCAACCGCAGCGCGTTGGCCTGGACCTTCCGCCGGTAGCTGCGGATCACCTTGCCGTTCGAGGCCCCCGCGGCCAGCATCAGGGCGGCCTCGCTGGCGGCCATGATCTTCTCGGTCACCATCAGCTGCGCCTCGACCTGCGCGGCCGGGCCGCCGAAGGCGAACATCGCCATCCGCTGAGCGATCACGCCCTGGGCCTCCAGGCCGAGCATGGCCATGTCGAGGCTCGTCGTCCACCAACCGCAAAACATCGCGTTCCTCAGAGCGACCGCAACGGCCAAGCCCGGCACCATATAGGCCGGGCCGTCCGTCCGTGCGGCAGGGAAACGACGTAGCCCGCGAAATCGGGCCGAAAAGCCGCAGGACGCATGGATGAGGGCCACGGTTGCGCGCATTGCAGGGCCGCCCATGGGCCGCCCCGTCTTTGCGCCGTCTCGATCCATGCCGTAAGCGCCCCGCAGATCCCCCGACACGGCTCGCCGCATGATACGCCTCGACAAGATCACCAAGCAGAACGGGCGGCAGCTCGTCTTCATCGAGGCCTCGGCCGCCCTGCAGCGGGGCGAGAAGGTCGGGCTGGTCGGCCCGAACGGGGCCGGCAAGACCACCCTGTTCCGGATGATCATCGGCCAGGAGCAGCCCGACGAGGGGCAGGTCGCCGCCGACCGGGGCATCACGATCGGCTATTTCAGCCAGGATGTCGGCGAGATGTCGGGCCGCAGCGTCGTCACCGAGGTGATGGACGGGGCCGGCCCGGTGAGCGCGGTGGCGGCCGAACTCGCCGAGCTCGGCGCCGCCTTGGCCGATCCGGACCGCGCCGACGAGATGGACGCCCTGGTCGAGCGCTACGGCGAGGTCCAGGCCCGGTTCGAGGAGCTCGACGGCTACGCCCTGGAGGGCCGGGCCCGCGAGGTGCTCGACGGCCTGAGCTTCAGCCAGGAGATGATGGACGGCGATGTCGGCGCGCTCTCGGGCGGCTGGAAGATGCGCGTGGCCCTCGCCCGCATCCTGCTGATGCGCCCGGACGTCATGCTCCTCGACGAGCCGTCCAACCACCTCGACATCGAGAGCCTGATCTGGCTCGAATCGTTCCTGAAGGGCTATGACGGCGCCCTGCTGATGACCTCGCACGACCGCGAGTTCATGAACCGCATCGTCACCAAGGTCATCGAGATCGACGGCGGCGCGCTCACCTCCTACTCGGGCGACTACGCCTTCTACGAGGGCCAGCGGAAGCTCAACGAGGCGCAGCAGCAGGCCCAGTTCGAGCGCCAGCAGGCGATGCTGGCGAAGGAGATCGCCTTCATCGAGCGGTTCAAGGCCAGGGCCTCCCACGCCGCGCAGGTGCAGAGCCGGGTGAAGAAGCTCGACAAGATCGAGCGCGTGGAGCCGCCCCGGCGGCGGCAATCGGTGGCCTTCGAGTTCCAGCCGGCGCCGCGCTCGGGCGACGACGTCGTGATGCTGAAAGGCGTCCACAAGCGCTATGGCAGCCGCACCATCTACGAGGGGCTCGACTTCTCGGTCCGGCGCAGGGAGCGCTGGTGCGTGATGGGGATCAACGGCGCCGGCAAGTCGACGCTGCTGAAGCTCGTGACCGGCACCACGGCCCCCGACGACGGCTCGGTCACGGTCGGCGGCAGCGTCAAGCTCGGCTACTTCGCGCAGCACGCCATGGACCTGCTCGACGGCGACCGCACCGTGTTCCAGACCCTGGAGGAGGCCTTCCCGCAGGCCGGGCAGGGATCGCTGCGGGCGCTCGCCGGCTGCTTCGGCTTCTCGGGCGACGACGTCGAGAAGCGCTGCCGGGTGCTCTCGGGCGGCGAGAAGGCCCGGCTGGTCATGGCGTTGATGCTCTACGACCCGCCGAACTTCCTGGTGCTCGACGAGCCGACCAACCACCTCGACATGGGCACCAAGGAGATGCTGATCGAGGCGCTGGCCACTTACGAGGGCACGATGCTGTTCGTGTCCCACGACCGGCATTTCCTGGCGGCCCTGTCGAACCGGGTGCTGGAGGTCACGCCGGAGGGGATCCACCAGTACGGCGGCGGCTACACCGAGTACGTGGCCCGCACCGGCCAGGAGGCGCCGGGCCTGCGGAGCTGAGGGCCGCCCGCGCGGGTGGGACGCGTCCGGAGGCCCTGCGACGGACGCTCCGCTTACCTCCGCGCGCAACCCAGGTTAGGCTGCGCGAAAGCGGCCCTGGTGAGATGCCGTGCGACGCCTGCTGAAATTCCTCCACACGATGGGGTCCGCCGGGTTGCTGGGGGCGATGGCGTCCCTGGTGATCCTGCTGAGCCTCGCGCCGCCGCCGACGGCGCTGGCCGGGTATGCGGCGATGCGCGGCGCGATGGGCGCCGTCGCCACCTGGATCTTCCTGCCGGCGCTCGCGGTGACGCTGATGTCCGGCCTGCTCGCCATGGCGCTCAACCGCGCCTACCTCAACGCCGGCTGGGCCTGGATCAAGCTCGCCACCGGCGTCCTGATGTTCGAGGGCGGGCTGGTCTACGTGCAGGGGCCGATGAAGCGCGAAGCCGAGCAGAGCGCCCAGGCTCTCGCCGGGTCCTTCGATCCCGCCGCGTTGGCAACCGCGCTCCAGGGCGAGCGCGGCACGCTGTGGGTGCTGCTCGCCGTGTCCACGGCGAATGTCGCCCTCGGGATCTGGCGCCCGCGGGTGCTGCGGCTGCCCCAGTCGTAGGCCGGGCCCGGCCGCCTACTTGCCGATACAGAAGCCGGCAAATAATCGATCGAGCACGTCCTCGACACCGACATGGCCGGCGACCTCCCCGAGGGCGCGGACGGCGAGACGCAGATCCTCGGCGGCGAGCTCCGGCAGTCCGCCGGCGCCGGCGAGCATGCGGTCGAGGTGCTCCACGCAGGCTTCGAGCGCCGCGCGGTGACGCGCGCGGGTGATCAGCGCGTCGCCATGGCCGAGACCGTTCTCGGCCTCGGCCTGCACGGCGTCAATCAGGGCCTGGAGACCCAGGCCCGTACGGGCCGAGACGCAGAGCGCACCGCCCGCACCCAATGATGATGAGCCGGCAAAAAGATCGGCTTTGGTGTGCACCGTGAGGGTCGGGGTCACTACCGGTCCGAGGTCGGGCGGTGACCCGTCGGGTGGCACCAGCACCAGGATCAGGTCGGCGGCCTCGATCCGGGCGCGTGTCCGGAGGATACCGGCGGCCTCCACCGGCTCATCGGTCACGCGCAGGCCCGCCGTATCGACGAGGAGGACCGGCAGGCCGGCGAGATCCAGCCGCACCTCGATCGCGTCGCGGGTCGTACCGGGGATCTCCGAGACGATGGCGACGTCCCGTCGGCTCAGGGCGTTCAGCAGGGTCGATTTGCCGGCATTCGGCGCGCCCGCAAGCACCACCGTGAAGCCGTCGCGCAGGCGCTCGCCCCGCCGTCCGTCGCGCAACGCCGTCACGATCGTGTCACGCAGGGCTGCGGCGCGGTCGAACAGGGCGACGTCCAGCCCGGCCTCGTCCACGTCGCCCTCGTCGGAGAAATCGAGGGCCGCCTCGGCGGAGGCTAGGCAGTCGATCGCCTCCGCCCGCCAAGCGGCAACCTGACGGCTGAGGGCGCCGTCGAGCTGACGCAGGGCTTGACGGCGCTGCCCCTCCGTCTCGGCATCGATGAGGTCGGCCACCGCCTCGGCCTCGGCGAGGTCCATCCGGCCGTTCAGCACCGCCCGCCGCGTGAAGGCGCCCGGGCCGGCGGCGCGGCAGCCCGGCAGGCGCGCCAGCGCCGCCAGAACCCCCATGCGGACCGCCGGACCACCGTGGAGGTGCAGCTCGGCCATATCCTCGCCGCTGTAGGTCTCCGGTCCGGGGAACCACGCCACCAGGGCGCGATCGAGTTCGGTCCCGTCCGCCGGGTCGCGAAGGGTCCGGAGCGACAGGCGCCGGGCGGCCGGGACAGCGCCGCTCAAGGCGACGAGGACGTCCCGGGCGGCCGGCCCGCTGATCCGGACCACCGCCACGGCGGCGCGACCGAACCCGCTGGCGGGTGCGAACAGGGTTTCAGATGCCGTCATGGTTCGCGGCCACAGGCAAGCTCTGCCATCTCTCCGCCTCAGCGCTGGTTTCACGTGAAACACGCGGGCCGTCCTATACGCCATTCCGGCGGCGCGCCGAGACGGTCCGGACCCGCAGACCAGGCGCGGGCCGATCGAACCAGGAGGGAGCCCACGATGCACCCAACGCGCCGCACGCTCTGCCGCACGCTCCTCGCCGCCCCGCTGATCCTGCCGGCACGCTCAGCCCTCGCGGGGGATGCATCCGATCTCGCCGCCATTGAGCACCGGCTCGGCGGCCGGCTCGGCGTCGCCGCCTATTCGGCCGAGCGGGCATTGCTCCGCCACCGGGCGGACGAGCGCTTCCCACTCTGCAGCACCTTCAAGGTCCTGGCCGTCGCGGCCATTCTGGCACGCGTCGATGCCGGCTCGGAGAGCCTCGACCGGACCGTCCGGTACGGGACCCAGGACCTTCTGAGCTACGCGCCGGTGACCCGGAAGGCGCTGGAGGCGGCCGGCGGGACCGGACAGCTCTCCGTCTCGGACCTCTGCGCCGCCGCCCTCGAATGGAGTGACAACACCGCCGTGAACCTGCTCCTCGTCCCCCTGGGTGGACCGGCGGGCCTGACCGCCTGGCTGCGCGGGCTCGGCGACCCCGTGACCCGGCTCGACCGCACAGAGCCGCCCCTGAACGAGGCCATCCCGGGCGACCCCCGCGACACCACCACGCCGGAGGCCATGCAGGCGACCCTCGGCCGGATCCTGCTCGGCTCAGTCCTGTCCCCGTCCTCGCGCGCGCGGCTGGAGGGTTGGATGGTCGCGAGCCAGACCGGGTTCAAGCGGCTTCGCGCCGGCCTGCCGAAGGACTGGCCCGTCGGCGACAAGACCGGCAGCGGCGACAACGGCTCGTTCAACGACGTGGCGATCCTGCGCCCGCCGGGGCGTGCCCCCGTGATCGCCGCCGTGTACATGACCGGCGCGACGGCGCCCGCGGAGGTCGTCGAATCGGCCTATGCCGAGATCGGACGGCTCATCGCCGCGCGGGCGGCCGGCGCCTGATCCGGGTGACGGCCGACGCCCCCGGCGGACGCGCGCCGCGACGGGGCCGACACCATCGCCGGACCTGACCCACGACCGACCGTTCGACAGGACATGGCCAAGACAGCCCCGAAGAGCACCCGCGCGACCCAGGCCCTCGAGAGGGCCGGGATTCGCTGCAGCCTCCACGCCTAGGATTACGACCCGGACGCCCAGCGCATCGGCCTCCAGGCCGCGGAGGCCCTCGGGGTCGCACCCGACCGCGTGCTGAAGACCCTGATGGCGGCCGTGGACGGGCGTCCCGTCTGCCTGCTGGTGGCCTCCGACAGGGAGGTCTCGATGAAGCGGGTGGCCGCCGCCTTCGCCGGCAAGGGCGCGGCGATGCTCAAGCCCGCCGAGGCCGAGCGGCTGACGGGCTATCACGTGGGCGGGATCAGTCCCCTCGGGCAGAAGCGGTCCTTTCCCACTCGATCGATGCCGGCTCCCTCGGCGACCCAGGCGCGGAGATCCACATCAACGGCGGCGGCCGGGGGCTGCAGATCCGCCTGACGGAGGCCCACCTCGTCGCCGCGCTGCAGGCCCTCGTCGTGCCGCTCACCTGATCCGCTCCGGGTAAGCCCGCGTTTACCCTGTTGCCGCAGGGTCCGGCGCGCGGAGAGTGACGGGTGCGGCATGCGGATGACGGGACGGAGCCTAGGGGTGGGACTCGGACTCGCCCTGCTGCTCGGCGGTTCCGGCGCGGCGGCCGATCTCGATGTCCGCGGTGTCGCCGAGCCCGGCCTCGCCGGAAGCCCGCGCTTCTTCCCACGCAGCGACGGGATGGACCGGCGCCCGGTCTACGCCGTGCGGACACGCCCGGTGCCGGTGGGCTGCACGCCCCGGCGGGCACGGGTGCCGACCAACGCCCCCGACGATCCGAGCTATGTCGGCTCCGAGTACGGCCTGTCGCACCCGAGCTACTACGGTTTCACGCCGCCGCTCGGCGTCGACGATCCGTTCGGGCGCTCCCTCCTGCCCTACTGCCCCTGACGCGACCGGCCGGGACGGGTTGCCCCGCCGGCTTTCCCTTTGCTGTTCCCTCGGGCCGGCCGCATGCTCTAGACGGGCCTCGTCCCCCGTTCGGAGCCTGATCCGTGCCCGATTCGACGCCCCAGCATTTCAGCGATCTCGCCGCCCTCCGTCGCTGCATCGCCGGATGGCGGGCGGCGGGCGAGCGCATCGTGCTGGTGCCGACCATGGGAGCCCTGCATGCGGGGCACCTCGCCCTCGTGGCCGAGGCGCAGCGGATCGGCCGCAGGACCGTGGCGAGCATCTTCGTGAATCCCACCCAGTTCGGCCCGAACGAGGACTTTTCCCGGTACCCGCGCGACCTTCAGGCCGACCTCGCGCTTCTCGGGCAGGCCGGAACCGACGCCGCCTGGACGCCCGAGGTCGGCACCATGTACCCGCCGGGCTTCGCCACGCGGATCGAGGTCGCGGGGCTGTCGGAGGGGCTGTGCGGCCCGTTCCGGCCCGGCCATTTCGCCGGGGTCGCCACGGTGGTGACCAAGCTGCTGAACCAGGTCCGGCCGGACGTCGCCCTGTTCGGCGAGAAGGATTTCCAGCAGCTGCGGGTCATCCAGCAGGCTGTGGCCGACCTCGACCTCGCCGTCGAGATCCGCGGCGTACCCACCCTGCGGGAGCCGGACGGCCTCGCGATGTCGTCGCGGAACCGCTACTTGTCTCCCGAGGAACGCGCCGTCGCGCCGAAGCTTCACGCGGTGCTGGCCGACATCGCCGCCGCCTCGCGCAACGGCACCCCGGTGGCCGGCCGGATCGCCGCCGGAAAGGCCGCGCTCGAGGTGGCGGGGTTCCGGGTCCAGTACCTCGCGGTCTGCGATGCCCGGTCCCTGGCGACGGTGGAGCGGGTCGACGGCCCCGCCCGCGTCCTGGCGGCCGCCTTCCTGGGCCGGACCCGGCTCATCGACAACCTCGCGGTCTAGGCGACACGCCACCGCGCACGCGTCGCGCGCCGTCGCGGATCCGTGCGGCGTGGCCGCCGGGCCACGCGGCCGCTGTTTTCGCGCATTTCCAACCGGTGATGTTGGCGGTCCCGTGCCGACCTGCTCACTGTGGGGCGTGATCGGCCTGCGCCCCACTCCGGCCCTCCTGGCCGCCTCCCTGGCCTTCGCGACGCCGGCCGGCGCGGGCGAGGACGCGTTCGAGGGCATGGCCGGGCCCTACGGCGAGCGCCTGCGCGTCGACGAGAAGGGGCTGGCCCTCACCTTTCCCGAGCCGGACGTGACGCTGCAGATCGGCGGCCGGCTGCAGATCGATGCCGGCGCGGCGGGCTTCAGCCGGCCGGGCCTGCGCGACGCCTTCCCGGACACCGTCACCGTCTACCGCTCCTGGATCGAGCCGACGCTGACCATCGGCCGGGACTGGGTGATCGCCTTCCAGTACGATTTCGCCGATCCGATCCTGCCGATCAACGACGCCTTCGTCGCCTGGAAAGGGCTGCCGGACACGATCCTGACGCTGGGCAACATGAAGGTGCCGTTCAGCCTCGAATGGCTGCAGAGCAACAACGACACCCTGTTCACCGAGCGCTCCCTGGCCAACGCCTTCGTGCCGGACCGCCGCTTCGGCTTCGCGATCGGCCATCACGGGCAGGCCTGGACTGGGGTGGCCGGCGTATTCGGCAACGCCGCCAGCAACGGCATCTCGGGCGACGGCGTCGCGGCAGCGGCGCGCGCCACCTGGGCGCCGATCCTGGAGGAGCGCGAGACCTTGCATCTCGGGCTCGCGGGGATCCACCGGCGGCGCTCCCGAAGCGACGGCGATTTCAGCTTCTCGACGCCGGCGGAAGCCTCCCTGTTCGCCCGCCCCTTCGTCGATACCGGCGACCTGCCCGACGTGGCCCGGGCCTCGCGGATCGGGACCGAGATCGCCTATCGCAGCGGGCCGATCCTCCTGCAGGCCGAATATATCCGCGCCGAGATCGAGCGGTTCCCGGGACCCGGCGGGGCGCCGCCCGTCCTCGGCTTCCAGGGGGGCTACGTCGAGGCGGGCTGGGTGCTCAACGGCGAGGGCCGCGGCTACGCGCTGACGCCCCAGGGCGGCACCACCTACGCGACCTTCAAGGGCGTGAGCGTGCCGGAGGGACAGCGGGTGACGCGGGGCGGGATCGGCGTATTCGAGCTGGCCGCCCGCTTCAGCGCCATCGAACTCAACGCCCGGGGCTTCCGCGGCGGGACGGAGCGGGACGTGACGCTCGGCCTGAGCTGGTACCCCGAGCCGAACCTCCGCCTGATCGCCAACTACATCCACGGGCGCGTGCGGCCGGGCGAGTCCCAGTCCGACGCCTTCGGCACGGCGCCGTTCTCGGTCGACACTGTCATCACGCGGCTGCAGATCTACTGGTAGCCGCCGCGATCCCCGTTTCGGCGCACGAGCGCGCAAGTCCCCCCGCTCCGCGTTGCATGTCGGGCGAGAGAGGGCGATCGGTCGGTCCGCCAGCCCCCCCGCGCGGAGGCCGAGCGGGGCGGGCCTCTAGACCGCGCGGCGCAGCACCGACCGGAACGGGCGCCGCTCCGGCTCCGGAGCGGTCGGGGGCGTCGGAGCATCGGCGGGTGCGGCGGCCAGGACCTCGGCGCGCACGGGCCGCGGGGCCGCGAAGGCCCCGCCCTGCGCGAACGGCACGTCGAGATCGATGAGGTCCGGCACGTCCGCCTCGTCGGCGACGCCCGTGGCGACCAGGCGGATCCCCGCCCGCGCCAGGGTCGGCGCCGTGTCCTCCACGGCGATGTCCGGCAGGCCGCGCTGGCCGGCCCCGGGCCGCAGCAGCATCGCGGCCGGCATCCTCACTTGGCCGATGCCGAGCGCCGCGAGTTCCGCCGGGTTGAAGGTCGGATTGTCCGGCCGGTCGAGGCTGAAGCCGATCCGGCCCTTCAGGGGCGCCAGCAGGCCCCGCTGCCCGGCGTCGAGGCCGCGCCAGCTCGCCTGCGGCAGGGCCAGCACCAGACCCGCCAGGGCGGGATCCTCCGCCGCCATGCGGGCCAGCTCGCGCATCAAACCGGGCTCGAACAGCGACAGGGGCGAGAGGCCGTAGGTCAGCGTGGTGTCGCTGCCCCGCCGTGCGAGGTGGCGCACCACGATGGCGGCCCGCTGCAGCATGCGGCGGTCCAGCTCGGTGGTGCGGCCGTAGCGCTCCAGCACCGGCAGAAAGGCCTCGGGCTCGGCCGGGACCGGCGCGTCGCCGACCCGCAGCCGCACCAGCGCCTCGTAGGCAACGACCTTGCGCTGCGGCAGGGTGACGACCGGCTGCAGGTGGATCTCCAGCCCCTCCCCCTCGAAGGCCCGGATGATCTCGGCCTCGCCCGCGGCATCCCGGGCGGGCCGGGGGGGAATCGGCCGCGGCGGGATCGGTCGTGTCGGTGCCGCCGGTTCCCGGGTCGCCGCGGCCGGCGGGGCGTCGGGTCGGGTGGGCAGCGGTTCCTGCGGTGCGGGGACGGTCTCGCGACGGTGCGCGGGCGCGGCCGGTCCTGTGATCGCGTCCGCGGCCGGCACCGAGACAACCGGGACAACCGGGACAGGCGGCGGCTCCGGCCTGGCCTTGAGACCCGCGATCTCGGCATCCTGGGTGCTCACCACCGCGGTGAGGTCGCGGACGATGCCGCTCAGCAGCCCGAACTCGACGGTGAGCTCCTCGATCTGGGCCCGCAAGGCCGGCTCCGCGCCGTCCGGCCGCGGCTGAACCGCCGCGGCGGCGGCGGCCGTCTCGACCTTGAGCAGGCGCCGGGACAGCAGATCGACCTCGCCGGACAGCTTCTCGCAGCGGGCCTTCAGGGTGGCGATGCGGGTGAGGGCGAGGCCGGCGACGCCGGCGGCCGCGGTGCCGAGCGTCAGCGCACTCCAGAGCGGCAGGAACACGGCGAGGGGCCCGAACACGACGAGCCCGAGAAGGCCGACCGTCAACAGCCCCGCGTACCGGCCGAGGACCGGGACCATCGTCTGAACACCCGACAGGATCACGCACCGGTCGCCGGGGGACATCCCGGGCGAAGCCCCGCCGGGCGAGGACCCTCCGGCGAATCATTGGCCCCGCGGGAACGGCGCGGCAAGTCTGCAAGTCGGCTCCGATGACGCGGCGCGTGTGAATTCCGGGCGGTGTGACGCGAGCGCCCGCTGGAACGTTGCGGATTCATCACGGCCGGCCCGATTGCGCGGCGTCGCGCTGCGGCTTGTGCGCCGCGCGCATGCGCGCGGGATGAAAAAGAGCCATAAAGCGTGGCCATGACGTCAGTGCCTCCGCGCAGCCCACGATTCCGCACCATTCTCGGTGTCGGGATCCTCCTCGCCGTCTCCGGCGCGACCGCGTCGCGCGCGGCGGATCTCGGCGCGGATCTTCCGCGCGCGACGCCGACCTTTGCCATGGTCGATCCCAATACCTGGATCGTCACGGTGAGCGGCTCGATCCAGGCCGTGCCGCGCTATCCCGGGGCCAGCGACTACACGGCCGTCGGCTATCCCTCCATCGACATCCGCCGGGTGGGCGAGCCACGCCGCTTCTCGACGCCGGATGACGGCTTCAGCCTGTCGCTCTACGACGACCAGACCTTCCGGATCGGCCCCACGGCGCGGTTCGTGCCCGGTCGCTACTACGGCGACGACCGCCGTCACCTGTTCGGGCTCCGCGACGCACGCTTCGCCGTGGAGCCGGGCCTGTTCGTGGAGTTCTACCCGGTCTCCTTCATCCGCACGCGGGCGGAGATCCGGCAGGGCGTGTACGGTCATCACGGCACGGTCGGCTCACTGGCGGCCGACTACCTCATCCCCACGGAGAAGTTCCTGTTCTCGGTGGGTCCGCGCTTCAACATCGGCGATGCCAGCTTCGCGCGGAAGTATTTCGGCGTGTCGCCGGCCGAGGCGGCCTTGAACGGCCGCGTCACCCCGTACAATCCGGACAGCTACTACGCGGCGGGCGTCCTCGGCGCCGTGACCTACACGCAGAGCGAGACCTGGGCCTACACGGCCTACGCCGGCTACAACCGCATCCTGGGGGCCTCCGGCGACAGCCCTCTGGTGCGCCGCCCGTTCGGCAACCCCAACCAGTACCAGTTCGGCCTGCGCATCGACTACGCCTTCCGCATGCCGGCCCTGTTCTGACCCGCTTGCGCGGGCCGGACCGGACCCCGACATGCCGGCGACACGATTCTAGGAGGTCGCCATGGACGAGACGCGCGCCGAGCTGCTGATGCGGGTGGACGGCATGACCTGCGACGGCTGCGCCGCCGCGGTGACCCGCACGGTGCGCCGCATCGATCCCGAAGCCGACGTCGCGGTGGACCGGAGCGCGGGGCGCGTGGCCATCCGCACCGACGCGCAGGCCCTGATCATCGCCGAAGCCCTCACGAAGGCAGGCTACGCGGCCACGGCCATGACCGGCTGAGTCGCCGGGACCGGCCGACGCAGGCCCGGCACAGGCCTCGCCAGGGGTGGACCCGGCTTACGAGCGGGTGAGGAACATCCCGGCGAGCAGCAGGGCGAAACCCGCGAGCCCGAACAGGCCTTCCTTCCGCTTGGTGCGATCGAGGAAATGGGCGGCGGCGCCGGCCGCGCAACAGACGGCACCCAGGCCGATCGTGAGCGACGACATCTCGGTCTCTCCTCATCCCGCGTCCCCGGCCGCGCGGGAAGAACAGTCCATCCTGTGGGCCTGCCGGACGCCGTTGTCCGTTCGGGAGTCGGGCACGACGCGAGCCTTGCATGAGCCGTGCCAACTGGCAAGTTTTGACATCAAGTCCTGATCACGTTGCCAGCAGTACAACCGGCAGGTGAGACTTCATTCGCCTACATTATCGATCTGAATACTGGATTCGAAATCGACGTCGATCTCGTGCGACGCGGCATGGTCTGGCGCGCGGGCGCGTTGACCGCCGCGCCCGCACCCGCTTAGACCAGCCCCGCCATGTCGGGCCAGCCGGCCCCCTCCCCCGCGCGAGCCTGCGGCGGGATCCCTGCGAGAGGCTGCTCGTTCCACGATGGACACACCAACACGCGACCGATTCGACGTCGCGGTCGTCGGCGGCGGTCACGCCGGCGTCGAGGCCGCCGCCGCGGCGGCGCGCTGCGGCGCCCGCACCGCCCTCGTGACGCATGATCCGGCGACGATCGGCGCCATGTCGTGCAACCCCGCCATCGGTGGTCTCGGCAAGGGACACCTCGTGCGCGAGGTCGACGCCCTCGACGGCCTGATGGGCCGGGTTGCGGACGCCGCCGGCATCCAGTTCCGCCTGCTCAACCGCCGCAAGGGACCGGCCGTCCGCGGCCCGCGCACGCAGGCCGATCGGAAGCTCTACGCGGCCGCCATGCAGGCGGCTATCGCCGATACCGCGGGCCTGACGGTGATCGCGGGCGCCTGCGAGGATCTCGCCTTCGATGCCGCGGGCCACCTATGCGGACTTGTCCTGGCCGACGGGCGCACCCTCCTCTGCGGCGCCGTGGTGCTGACGACCGGCACCTTCCTGCGCGGCCTGATCCATATCGGCGAGACGCAGATTCCAGCCGGCCGTGTCGGCGAGGCCCCGGCGATCGGGCTGGCGCGGACCCTCGACCGCCTGGGCCTGCGCCTCGGGCGGCTGAAGACCGGCACGCCCCCGCGCCTCGACGGCCGGACGATCGACTGGGCCGAGCTGGAGATGCAGGAGGCCGATGCCGATCCGGTGCCGTTCTCGACCCTCACCGAGCGGATCACCACGCCGCAGATCCGGTGCGGCATCACCCGGACCACCCAGGCGGTCCACGACCTGATCCGCGCCAACCTGCACCGCTCGCCGATGTATTCCGGCGGCATCGCCAGCCGGGGCCCGCGCTACTGTCCCTCCATCGAGGACAAGGTCGTGCGCTTCGGCGACCGGGAGGGGCACCAGATCTTCCTCGAACCCGAGGGCCTCGACGACCCGACGGTCTACCCGAACGGCATCTCCACGGCGCTCCCCGAGGCCGTGCAGCACGACCTCGTGCGGGCGATCCCGGGGCTGGAGCGCACCGCGATCCTCCGACCCGGCTACGCGATCGAGTACGACTACGTCGATCCGCGCGAGCTCGATGCGGGCCTTCAGGTGAAGCGCTTGCCGGGCCTGTTCCTGGCCGGCCAGATCAACGGCACGACGGGTTACGAGGAGGCGGCCGGCCAGGGGCTCGTGGCCGGGCTCAACGCAGCCCGTCACGCGGGCGGGCTCGGCATCGCCGCCTTCGACCGGGCCGAGTCCTACCTCGGCGTCATGATCGACGACCTCGTGACCCACGGGGTCAGCGAGCCCTACCGGATGTTCACCTCACGCTCGGAGTACCGGCTGTCCCTGCGGGTCGACAATGCCGATGCCCGCCTGACGCCCCGCGGTGTCGCCCTGGGCTGCGTCGGCTCCCACCGCGCCGGGCACTTCACCGCCTCCCAGTTGGCCCTCGCGGAGGCCCGGTCCCGGCTGGACGCGCTGAGCCTGACGCCGAGCCAGGCGGCCGCCCACGGGATCAGCCTCAACCGGGACGGGATCCGGCGCACGGGCTTCCAGCTCCTGGCTTATCCGGAGATCGCCTGGGCGGACTTGGCGG
Organism: Methylobacterium sp. A49B; assembly: GCF_053346215.1. Lineage (NCBI taxonomy): Bacteria > Pseudomonadati > Pseudomonadota > Alphaproteobacteria > Hyphomicrobiales > Methylobacteriaceae > Methylobacterium > Methylobacterium sp. A49B. The sequence goes on along the minus strand of NZ_JBKFBO010000084.1, from coordinate 107,287 downwards.
CGGTCTGGCCCGACCTCGCGGCAGTCCCGCCCCGCATCGCCGACCGGCTCAAGACCGACGCGACCTACGCGGTCTATCTCGACCGCCAGAACGCCGACATCGCCGCTTTCCGGCGCGACGAGGCGGTGCGGCTGCCGGCCGGTCTCGACTACGCGGCGATCAGCGGCCTGTCCAACGAGATGCGCGCGAAGCTGGAGACCGTGCGGCCCGGCACCCTGGGGCAGGCGGCGCGGATCGAGGGCGTCACGCCGGCGGCGCTGACGCTCCTGGCCGCCCACGCCCGGCGGGGCGAGCGATCGGGCGCGGACCGTGCGGGCGCTGGCCGCCTGTCGGCATGACCGACCCGGACCGCGCCCGCGTCCTCGCCGGCTCTCGTGTTTCACGTGAAACAGCCGAGCGGCTCGACCTCTACGTGGCCCAGCTCAGGCGCTGGCAGCCGATCAAGAACCTCGTCGGTCCGGCCACGCTCACGGAGGTCTGGAGCCGCCACATCGACGACGCGCTCCAGCTCCTCGATCTCGCGCCAAAGGCCCGCAGCTGGCTCGACCTCGGCTCGGGCGCCGGGATCCCGGGCCTGATCCTGGCCATTGCCGGGGCGGAGCGGGGCATCCGGGTGGACCTCGTGGAGAGCAACGCGCGCAAATGCGCCTTCCTCACCGAGACGGCCCGCCTCACGAAGGCGCCGGTCCGGGTGCGCAATGCCCGGATCGAGGCGGTGATCGACGCGTATGTCGGGACCGAGATCGTCTGCGCCCGGGCGCTGGCGCCGATGACCCAGCTCCTCGCATGGACGGCACCTCTGTTGAAAACGGGCACCACCGGTCTGTTTCCGAAGGGCCGGGACGTACAAGCCGAATTGACCCAGGCCGCCACGCAGTGGACAGTCGTTAACGACCTCGTGCCGAGCCGGACCGATTCCGAAGCCCGGATCGTGCGCGTCACTGCCCTCGCCGCCCCGAGCCACCGATGAGCGAAGCGATCCTCGGCGATCCCGCCGACCGGTCCATGGATTCATCCATGCGACGCCCCCTGCGCGTGCTGGCGCTCGCCAACCAGAAGGGCGGTGTCGGCAAGACCACCACGGCGATCAACCTCGGAACCGCCCTGGCGGCGATCGGCGAGGACGTGCTGGTGATCGACCTCGACCCGCAGGGCAACGCCTCCACCGGGCTGGGCATCGACCGCGCCAGCCGCCGGGTCTCGACCTACGAGGTGATGGCCGGCGAGGCCTCCCTGGCGCAGGCGGTGGTCCCCACGGCGGTGCCGCGGCTCTCGATCGCGCCCTCGACCATGGATCTCCTGGGGCTGGAGCTGGAACTGGCCACCCTGCCCGACCGGGCGCACCGGCTGCGCGGCGTGCTGAAGAGCCTGACCCAGGCGCCGAGCCTCAGCCGGATCAGCTACGTGCTGATCGACTGCCCGCCCTCGCTCAACCTCCTGACCATCAACGCGCTGGCCGCCGCCGACGCGGTGCTGGTGCCGCTGCAATGCGAGTTCTTCGCCCTGGAGGGCCTGAGCCAGCTGCTGCGGACGGTCGAGCAGGTCCGCGGCGCCCTCAACCCGAAGCTGACGATCCAGGGCATCGTGCTGACGATGTTCGACCCGCGCAACAACCTCTCGGCCCAGGTGGTCGCGGACGTGCGCGGCTTCATGGGCGACAAGGTCTACGAGACCGTGATCCCGCGCAACGTCCGGATCTCCGAGGCGCCCTCGCACGGCAAGCCGGCCCTGTTGTACGACCTGAAATGCGCCGGCAGCCAAGCCTATCTGCGCCTCGCCTCGGAGGTGATCCAGCGCGAGGGCCGGGTGCCGGCGGCGGCCTGACGGCATCGACGTCGAACGGGGACCGGCCGGCCTCGCGGGGCGGCGCGTCCCGGTGAGCCCCCTCATGGCCTGAGGGGTCGAGTGTGGAGCGTGACACGGGTGGCGATCATGGCGGAGGAGGGGGCAAGACCCCGACTGGGGCGCGGACTCGCGGCGCTGATCGGCGATTTCGGCGATACCGGGCAGGCGCCCGCGAAGGCGGAGGGGCAGCGCAAGGTGCCGGTGGAGTTCCTGCGCCCCAACCCGCGCAACCCGCGCCGCAGCTTCGGCGAGACCGAACTCGCCGAGCTCGCGGCCTCGATCACCCAGCGCGGCATCATCCAGCCGATCGTCGTGCGGGCGATCGGCGACGTGCCCGGGACCTTCGAGATCGTCGCCGGCGAGCGCCGCTGGCGGGCGGCCCAGCGGGCCGAGCTCGACGAGGTGCCGGTGGTGGTGGTCGAGATCGACGACCGGGGCTCGCTGGAATTCGCCATCCTGGAGAATGTCCAGCGCAGTGACCTCAACCCGATCGAGGAGGCCTCGGGCTACGAGCGCCTGATGCAGGACTTCTCCTACACGCAGAAGGAACTGGCCGAGATCCTGGGCAAGAGCCGCAGCCACCTCGCCAACACCTTGCGCCTGCTCAACCTGCCGGCCTCCGTGCAGGAGCGCGTCTCGGCGGGCGAGCTCACCGCCGGCCATGCCCGCGCGCTGCTCGCCGTGCGCGATCCGGAGGCGCTGGCCCGCCGCGTCGTCGCGGAGGGCCTGTCGGTCCGGGACGTGGAGGCGATCGCGGCCGCCGAGGCCCAGCCGACCGAGACCCCCCGGGCCGGCCGCCCTCGCCTCTCCGCCGAGCGGGCCGCCCCGGTCCGCGACCTGGAGCTGCGGATCCACCGGGCGCTCGGCGTCCCGGTCTCCTACCGGCCGAAGGACGCGGATTCGGGCGAGATCCGCATCCGCTACGAGACTCAGGACGAGCTGCAGGGGCTGCTCAACCGCTTCCGGGTGTCGGACGGCTGAGAAGGCTCGGTCGGCGCCGCCCTCGACCAACGCGGGCCATCCCGGTTGAGCGGCCGTGCCGCTCCACCGGAGGTCGGGACCAGCAGCCCGGTCAGTGCCCCGATGATCGGAGGGACAGATCTTGGCAGAACGGGTCAGCGCCGCGGCGCGGAAGTTCGACGCCGACCGGGCGGGGGAATACGCGCAGCAGAGCTGGATCGCCCTGGCCGGCTACGACGCCTGCCACGAACTCGCCGCCTGCATGCTCGCCGCCGCGCTGGGTCGCGGCACGCCCGCGCGGCTGCTGATCGTCGGTGCGGGCGGCGGGGGGACCGAGATCGTCACCGCGGCGGCCCTTGAGCCCGCGTGGCGCTTCACTGCCGTCGACCCCTCCAGCGCCATGATGGATCTCACCGTCGCTCGGTTGAAGCAGGACGGGCTCCTCGACCGGACCGAGATCGTCTGCGGCCCGCCGGAGGCCCTCCCCCGCGATGCGGCTTACGACGCCGCGACCCTGATCGGCGTGCTGCATCATCTGCCGGGCGACGCGGCGAAGCGGGCGATCCTGCACGCCATTGCCAAGCGCCTGAGGCCGGGGGCGCCCCTGGTGCTGGCCGGCAACCACTACGCGTATGCGAGCCAGCCCCTGCTGCTGGCGGCCTGGGGCGAGCGCTGGCGTCAGCAGGGCGCCGGCGCCGAGGAGATCGAGGCCAAGCGCGGGAAGATCCTGCAGGGCGCCGATCCGCCCCACTCCGAGGAGGCCGTCGCGACCCTGCTGGATGCGGCCGGCTTCGAAGCTCCGACCCGCTTCTTCTCCAGCCTGTTCTGGGGCGCGTGGCTCGCGCGCCGCCGTGCCGGACGCTTCGACGGCGCTTGAGCCCCCTACCGCCGCCGCCGCGCCGCCGCCTCGGCGACGCGCAGCAGCGCCGCGGAGGCGAGCGCGTGGGCGAGGTCCGGCTCGGCCCGCCGGCAGGCGAGAACCGCCTCCTGGAGGGCCGCCACCGCCTGCCGCAGGGTTCCGGCCGGCCAGGCGCCCAGCTGGCCCTCGATGCTGGCCTTGCGCTTGAAATGGAGGCCGCGCCACGTGGCCACCATCAGGGCGGGCGTCTTGTCGGGGTTGTCGAGGCGGGTCGTCAGCAGGGTGAGGGCGTGGCGCAGGGCCGAACCCAGCACGACCCCCGGGTCCAGGCCCTCGTGGCGGAACCGCCGGTAATCCCGCTCCACCGCGTCGCGGCGGCCGTCGAAGGCGGCGTCGATCAGCGTGTTGAGCACGCTGGCCGCCACGTCGCTCGTCACCGCCTCGACGTGGTCGAGGGTGACGGTCCCCTCCCCGGCCGCGTAGAGGGCGAGCTTCTCGATCTCCATCAGGCTGGCCCGGCGGTCGCCGCCGAGGCTGCGGGCCAGAACCTCCCGGGCGGCCCGGTCGATACGCAGGCCGCGCGCCTGCAGGGTGCGTTCGATCAGGTCCGAGAGGGTCCGCTCGTCGTCGGCGTAGCAGGGGATCGCCAGTGCCTTGGCCGAGCGTTCGCAGAGGGTGCGCAGAGGGTTGTTCTTGGCGAGGTCGCCCGCCTCCACGACGATGCGGGCGTCGGCGACCGCGGCCCCCAGCACCGCCTCGACGGCCGGCGCGTAGTTGCGGCTCCCCGGCCGGACCCAGATCGACCGGCGGCCGCCGAACAGGCCCATCGTCCCGGCCTCGTCGCAGAGGCGCCCGGGATCGGAGGCGAGGGCGTCGCCGTCGATCCGCACCAGCGCGAAGGGGTCCGCCGGGTCGGCGACGAAATCCTCGGCGAGCTTGCGGGCGCGCTCGGTCACGAGCCCGGTGTCGGGCCCGTAGACGAGGATCACCGGGATGCGCGGATCGGGCCCGCGCCGGATCAGCCCCTCGATCTCGCCGGCCTTGACGGCGGTCACGCCTAAGGCTTCGTCGAGAGCACGGCGGCGAGGCGGCTCTTGATCTGGTCGGAGAGGACGCTGGCCAGCCGGATCTCGGCATCCCGGGCGGCGCGCTGGCTGGCGAAGCGCTGGACCGAGCGGTCGTAGGTCGCCGTCGAGGTGGCGACCCCCTCGGTGTAGACCTTCGCGCCGCTCATGTCCTCGAGGCTGTATTTGATGTTGGCCACCAGCGTGCCGGCTTCGGCGCGGCCGGTGGTGGTGGAGACGAGCGGCGTCTGCACGATCTCGGAGCCCGCGAGCTTCAGGCGGTAGCGCTTGGTCGCCGGCTGGCCCGACCCGTCGAGGTCGAAGACGAGTTCGCTGCGCAGGTAGTGCCCGAGCCGCTCCTGGCCCTGAGCCATGGCAACCTCGTCGACTTGGACGGAGGCGAGCAGCGCCTGGACGGACTCGCCGGACGCCGTCGGCCCGTAGAGCGGCCGGAAACAGGCCGAGAGGCTCAAGCCCAGGCTGGCCACGCAGGCGAGGCGAGCGATCCGCCCCGCAATCGATACGCCCGAACTCACCATCGCGCCGCTGTTCCACCCCGCTTCGCCGGTTCGTTCTAGCGCGGACACGGCGTGCCGCGCCACGATGCTAGAGACCAACCGTTACGATTCCCTGTCGCGCGTCCTCGTTGCGCGTGCTCTGCGGCAAGAGCGTGGTCGCGCGGTTTCGGAATGTCACGGCTCTAGCCGATCGCCGCCAGGTAGGCCGAGACCGTGACGACCGCCAGCACCGTGGAGACCAGCACCACCGTGGCGGTCAGGTCGGCCTCGCGCCGGTAGAACTCCGCCAGCATGAACGGCCCGGTGCCGGTGGGGAGCGCGGCCATGAGCACCGCCGTGTGCAGCAGGAGCGGCGGCAGGTCGAACAGGGAGCGGCCGAGCCCGTAGACCAGGAGCGGGTGGCCGGCGAGCTTCAGACCGACCAGGAGGGCCGCGACCCGCCCCTGCCCGGCCTGGGGCCGGCGCTCCTGGGCCAGGAACAGGCCGAGCGCCACCAGGGCGCAGGGCGCGGCCGCGCCGCCGAGGAGCTTCAGGAAGGTCTCCGCGGCGGCCGGCAGCGCCAGCCCCGCGGCGGGTACCAGGGCACCCAGCGCCGGCGCCACGAGGAGCGGGTTGCGCACCAGGGAGCGGCCGACCGCGCGCCAGACGGGCACGCGCGGCCCGGTCCGGCCGGTCGCCGCCGCCTCCCGCCGGAGCCCCGTCTCGATCAGCACGATCGCCACCGCGAACACACCGCAGACCGTGATGATGGCCGCCACCGTGGTGGGCGCCAGGGCCTCCGGCCCGAAGGCGACGAGCGCCAGGGGAAATCCCATGAAGCCGCAATTGGCGTAGCCGGCGTTGAGCCCGTCCACGGCGGCGTCCGCCAGCGGGCGCCCCTGCCCCCGCCGGATCAGCACGGTGAGCGCGAAGATCGCGAGGCTGCCGAGGCCGAAGGCGCCGATGAAGCCGGGCTTCCAGATGGTGCTCCAATGGGCGTGGGCGGTGACGTCGAACAGGAGCGCCGGCAGCGCCAGGAACACCACGAAGCGGTTGAGTTCGGTGGTGGCGGCGGCGCCGAGCACGCCGATCCGCCGGGCGAGCCAGCCGGCGAAGATCAGCGCGAAGATCGGCAGCACGACCAGCAGGGTCGAGAGCATGGCGGGTCCGGGACGGAGGACGATGCTCCGGCCTTAGGACGATCCCCGCGCCGATCTCCAGTGCCGGAGGCGGGGGCCTGCCATGTTGCTGGTCCCGCCCCCTACCCTTCCGGTTGCCTACCAGCGGTAGATCAGGCTGCCGATCACCGTGGCGGGGGCACCGCGGTAGCAGAAGCCGGCCTGGCAGTTGTAGTAATCGCGATCGAAGATGTTGAACGCGTTGATCTGCGCCCGGAAGCCTTTGTACTTCGGGTCGAGGGCGGCGAAATCATAGGCCACGAGGGCGTCGAACAGCGTCACGGTCGGGTTGCGCACCGTGTTCTCGTCGTCGGCGAAGTTGTTGGCGTTGAACCGGATGCCGCCGCCGATCGTCAGGCCGCGCAGGGCCGAGGAGGGCGGGAACAGGTAGGTCAGGAAGGACGCGAACGTGTCCCCCGGGATGCCCGAGAGCTGATTCCCGTCGATCGCCGCGCCGGTCACCGCGGAGGTCTGCCGGACGAACCGGAAGTCGAGATGCGTGTAGGCGACCGTCAGGTTGGTGCCCGGCGCGAAGTTCGCCGTCGCCTCCATCTCGAAGCCGCGGGAATTCACCGCGCCGGTCGCCACCTGGTTGGCGAAGTTCGTGGGGTCCTGGCGCAGGATGCTGGTCTGGTTGATGTCGAAGCCCGCGATCGCCGCGCTGATGTTGGTGCCGGGGATCAGGTACTTCACGCCGGCCTCGATCTGGTCGCCGGTGGCGGGCCGATACGGGCGGCCGGTGACGGTGTTGACGCCGACCTGCGGCGTGAAGGTCGTGGCGTAGCTCGCGTAGGGCACGAGGCCGGGGGCCAGCTCGTAGTTCAGGCCGGCGCGGTACGTGAAGGCGCTGTCGTTCTGGCTCTGCGGGCCGGCGATCACGCCTCGGGTGTTGCTCGCCGTGTCGGAGGCGACCCAGTCCTGGCGTCCCGTCAGCGTCAGCACGAACTGACCCCACTTGGCCTGTTCCTGGATGTAGAGGCCGACCTGGTCCTGCGCCTGCCGCGAGGTGCGGTCGATGCTCGGCCGGGCGATCGGCTGGCGGCCGTAGTTCAGCGTGAGCAGGTTGAGGTCGGGCGCCACGCCGAAGCCGGCGAGGCTCGAGAAATCGTAGTGGTAGTAGTCGATTCCGGCGAGCAGCGTGTGGGCCACCGGCCCGGTCCGGACATGGCCCTCGAGCTGCGTGTCCACCGCGACGGAGGCCAGCGACTGCTTGAACAGGCCGGTGGAGCGCTGCGCGCTGAGGCCGGTGACCGAATCGACCTGCGTGTACGAGAAGTTGGCGTCGACCCCGGTGTAGCGGAAGTTCTGCCGGACAATCAGGTCCGGCGTGAAGACGTGCTCGAAGGCGTAACCGATCCGGTGCTGGTCGGTCCGGTAGGTGTTGAGCGCGCCGTCGCCCGAGTAGATCCGCGACACCCGGAAGCCCGGGAAGTTGTAGAAGCTCGCGTTGCCCGGGACGTTCGATTCCTGGAACTCGGTCAGCAGCGTGAAGGTGGTGTCGCTCGAGGGCCGCCACGTGAAGGCGGGGGCGATGGTGAACCGGTCGTCCCGGACGCCCGGGCCCGGCAGGAACGTGTCGGACTGGCGGGCGACGCCGGTGAGCCGGAAGGCCATGGTGCCGTCCGAGCCCTCGACCGGGCCGCCGAGGTCGAAATTGCCCTGGTAGCGGTCGAAGCTGCCGCCCTGGAACCAGACCTCGCCGAAGGGCGCGAAGACCGGGCGCTTGCTGGTCACGTCGACGATGCCGCCCGGCGAGCCGAGGCCGTAGAGCCCGCTGGCCGGACCGCGCAGGATCGTCAGGGCTTCCGCGCCGTAGGGCTCGATGCGCGGCACCGCGAAGCCGACGCCGGTCTGGCGCAGGCCGTCGCGGAAGATGCCGTCGTAGGTCTCGGCGAAGCCGCGGATGTAGAAGGAATCGGCCCGCGGATCGAAACCGAACACGTTGCTCGCCACGCCCGGCGTGTAGGCGAGGGCCTCGTTGAGGCTCTGGACGTTGCGGTCATTGAGCTGCTCGCGGGTGACCACCGAGACCGATTGCGGCGTCTCGATCAGCGGCGTGTTGGTCTTGGTCGCGGTGGGGCTGACGCGGGCGACGTAGCCGGTGACGCCCGAGGGGCCGCCCCCGCCGCCGCTCGTCGCCGAACTGTTGCCGCCGCCCCCGCTCACGTTCGCGCCGCCGGTCCCGGCACCGGCCACCGGCGCCGCCGCCGGGCGGCTCGCCTCGACGGAGATCTCGTTGAGCTGCACGGCCGCACCTTGTGCGGCGGCACCCTGCGCGGCGGCCGCGCCGACGAGGGCGACGCCGGTCAAGGCGGTGCTGGCGAGAAGCAGACCAATCCGGACGGAACTGAGTGACATCGGAGACCCCGAACGCGCTCAAACTCAGGCGCGGTACGGAGCCCACGTTCAACCGGTCACGGCCTCGCGATCAAGCCGAATTCGTGTTGTAAATCACACACTTAGAAGACTTCAAATCTGGAATCGTTCGAGGCTAGAAATCCAGCGGCGGCTCGCGCAGGGCGTTGGCCTCGCGGGTGCAGACGGCCTGATCGGGGGCCGCCCCGGCCCCGGCCAGGGCGGCGCGGAGTTCGGCGCGGGCCTTTTCCAGGTCGGCGCGGAAGGTCGGGTCGCCCATCAGGGCCGCGAAGACCGCGGTGCCGGTGAGGCGTCCCGCCACGACGTCGCTGAGCCAGTGCACGCCGCACACCACCCGGCTCTCGCCGTAGGCCCGCCCGCGGACCAGGATCGGGGTCGCCTTCTCGGGCACCAGGGCCGCCAGGATCAGCGCGTAGGCCCATCCCTGCGTCGCGTGGCCCGACGGGTAGCTGAAGCTGTCGGCCAGCGCCTGGGTCCGCTGCACGCAGATCGGCGCCTCGTTGCCCACGAAGGGTCGAAGGCGGCGATAGTGGACCTTCGGTCCCCGCGTCGCCCGGGCGAGATCGAGGCGGGCGCGCTCCAGCAGGTTGATCACCGCCGGCACCCGGGCCTGGTCGATGCGGGTGCCGAGCACGCAGGCGAAGTTCTCCAGCACCGCGGCGGCCCCCTCGGAGACGTCGTTGGCGGCGATGTCCCAGCGGGGGCTGCCCTTGAGGGCGCGGGTGTTGGCGAAGGCGGCCCGGTCCGCCTTGTCGAGGGGCGCGTCGTGGGCGGGCGGCGGCAGGAGGATCTGGATCCCGTCGGGGAGTGCGGCGTCGGCCAGGTAGGGCTTCACGGCCGGCTTGCCGGGCTTGAGCGTGTCGGAGCCGAGGGACGGGGCGGCCGCGTCCGGCGGGGGAGGGCGGGGCGTCTCCTCGGCGCGGGCGGGCACGGCGGCGAGAAGCACGGCGAGAATCGGCGGGGTCAGGGTGCGGAGCATCGGATCCGTGGTTGGCTCGGATGGAATCTGCGGGCCGCTCCCGCTGCCGAACGAACGTCCCGACCGGCCGCCTCAGTCCCTGCACAGCCGCCCCGATCTGTCCAGGGGCGCGCCCCGGCGTCGATCCGGGCCGCCGGAGCATCGAACCGGCACCCTGTGCCGGCCGCCCTCAGCCCGCCCGGATCGCGGCCGCGACCGCCTGCGGATGCTCCTCGTGAGGGCTCAGGGCACCGGGAATCGCGGCGCCGGTCACCCGGCCGCTCGCGATCAGGGCGTCCATCTCGGCCCCGGAGCGGCGCGGGGCGCCCGCGGGCCGCAGCACCAGGGTCGGCGGCAGGGGGCCGCCGAACAGGTCGAGGAACGCCTCCCGGCTCCCGACCGGGTCGAGGCCGCCGGTGACGAAGGCGGCGGTGCCGAACCGGCCGTTGCGCTGGCGGGTGATCGCGTGCTTCCCCCGGATCAGGTCCGGGGTCACCCGGGCTGAATCGGCGTAGACGTGGGCGCGCATCATCCGGCCGATGATCGGCGGGCTGATGTTGATCCGGTACAGGGCCTCGCCGAGGATCGGCGCCTCCACGGCCCGGCGGATGCGCGGGAACCAGTGGGCCCGGCCCGGCATCGCGGTGGGCAGTGGCCCCCGCCAGGTCGGCGCCACCAGGACGAGCCGCGCGAAGGCTTGCGGATGGCGCCGCGCCGCCGCCACGAGGTAGCCCGCCGCGTGGCCGGCCGCGACCCCGAGGGCGTAGGGGCCCGGAGCGGCTTCGAGCAGCGCGTCCAGGTAGGCGTGGAACGTCTCCGGGGCCAGCGGCACCCGCACCCGGGGATGGGCGCCGAAACCCGGCCAGTCGGGGATGCGGCAGCGATAATCCGAGCCGAGCGCCCGGGCGAGGCCTTCCATCTCGGCACGCGCCGAGATGGTCGACAGGGCCGGGAGCAACAGCGCGTCCCTGCCCTGCCCGATCACGTCGCAGGGGGTCGGCACCGGCCGGCCCGCCACCGTGAGGTTCAGCGCCTGCGTCTCCATGGGGCCGCCCTCGAGTCCCGGACGAATCAGGTGCGGAGCAGCTCGTTGATGGCGGTCTTGGACCGGGTGCCGGCATCGACGCGCTTGACGATCACCGCGCAGTACAGGCCCGGACCGGGCGAGCCGTCCGGCAGGGCCTTGCCGGGCATCGTGCCGGACACGACCACCGAGTAGGGCGGCACGCGGCCGTACATCACCTCGCCGGTGGTTCGGTCCACGATCTTGGTGGAGGCCCCGATATAGACGCCCATCGACAGGACGCTGCCCTGGCCAACGATCACGCCCTCGGCCACCTCGGCGCGGGCGCCGATGAAGCAATCGTCCTCGATGATCACCGGGTTGGCCTGGAGCGGCTCCAGCACGCCCGCGATGCCGGCGCCGCCCGAGATGTGGCAGTTCTTCCCCACCTGCGCGCAGGAGCCGATCGTCACCCAGGTGTCGACCATGGTGCCCTCGCCGACATGGGCGCCGAGATTGACGAAGCTCGGCATCAGCACGGCGCCCGGCGCGATGTAGGAGCCGCGGCGGACGAAGCAGCCCGGAACCGCGCGCAGACCCGCGGCCCGGAATTCGGCCTCGCCCCAGCCGGCGAACTTGGAGGCGACCTTGTCCCACCAGGGAGCGCCGCCGGGGCCGCCCTCGATCGTCGCCATGTCGTTGAGGCGGAAGGAGAGCAGCACCGCCTTCTTGAGCCACTGGTTGACCACCCAGTCGTGGTTGCCGCTCTTCTCGGCGACGCGGGCCTTGCCGGAATCGAGCAGGTCCAGGGCCGCCTCGACGGCCTCGCGCACCGCGCCCTTCGTGGCGGTCGAGACGTTCGCGCGGTCCTCCCAGGCGGCTTCGATGGTCTGGGCGAGATCGGAATGGGGCATGCCGGCCTGAGACGGGGAGGGCTGAGACATGGAGATCTGGACAACTCGTGCGACGGGAGCCCGTGCTTACAAGCGGGGCTCGGGCCTGTCACCTGAGGGGAGGGGAGGGGACGGCGCAGGCGGCGCGCACCGCCGTCATCCTCACGCGTCGTCGAGCAGAACCCGCACGCGGTCGAGATCGGTCACGAACGCCGCGAGATCCTGCGCCAGCGTGGCGTGGACCGCCTGCGCGGCCTCCGGAAATTCCTCCAGGACGCGGCGCATCAGAGTCGGGGTGATGCGCATGACTTCCGCGGGGCCCTCGGCCCGGGCCTGCGTGGGTCGCGTGCCGCGCACGAACAGGGCGAGCTGCCCGATCACCGCGGACCGGCCGGCCCGCACCGGCTCGCCACCGCCCTGGCGCGGGGTCAGCCGGATCGTGCCGGACAGGACCACGAAGCCGCCATCCGCGGCGTCGCCGCGGTCGAACAGGAGGTCGCCGTCGGCGAGTTCGCGCCGCTCGGCCGCGAAGGTCAGCAGGCGCAGGGCATCACGGTCGAGGAAGCCGAATACCGGCGCGGCGGCGAGGATCGCGATGTCGTCGTCGAGCCCCAAGGAACCGCCCCATCAACCCTGCCGACCGGGATTGCAGGATCGATTACACGCAAAAACCGGAACAGTCAGGGCAGCAATTTATATCCGCCACCCTCGGTGACGAGGATCGCCGCGGTGGCGGGGTTCGGCTCGATCTTCTGGCGCAGCCGGTAGATATGCGTCTCCAGCGTGTGGGTGGTGACGTGGGCGTTGTAGCCCCAGACCTCGGCGAGCAGGGTGTCGCGGTTCACCACGGCGCGCCCCGCCCGGTAGAGGAAGCGCAGGATCGCGGTCTCCTTCTCGGTGAGCTTCAGCTTCGAGCCGCGCTCGCCGACCAGCAGCTTGGCGCCGGGCCGGAACGTGTAGGGGCCGATCTGGAACACCGCGTCCTCGGAGGCCTCGTGGCTGCGCAGGTGCGCGCGGATCCGGGCCAGCAGGATACCGAACTTGAACGGCTTGGTGACGTAGTCGTTGGCGCCGGCCTCCAGGCCCTCGACATGGTCGGCCTCGGAATCCTGCGCGGTCAGCATGATCACCGGGCCGCGGAAGCCGCCGGCCCGCATCCGGCGCACGGCCTCGCGCCCGTCGAGGTCGGGCAGGCCGACATCCATCACGGCGAGGTCGATGCGCTCCGAAGCGACCCGCCGGATCGCGTCCGCGGCGTTCGCTTCCGTGAACACCGAGAATTCCTCGCAGAGATCCAGCTGCTCGGTGAGGGTGTCGCGCAGGATCGCGTCGTCGTCGCAGATCAGCAAGCGGTAGGCGTTCGACATCGTCCGGGTCCCAGAGCAAGCTGCGGGAAGGGGAGGGCCGCCTTCCGGTCGCAGCGTGCGATGACTAAATCTCGGCAGGATCGCGCGCGGCGACTCTGCCGAGGCTTTTGTTTCCGCATCATTGTTCAGGCCGGACGCTGAACGCGCGGCGAACGAGGCGGCGGCGGACTGGACGGGACCGGGATCCGGAGGCGTCGATCCCACCGCCCAGGCGGTGGATGGGTTCGCTCCCTGATCCCGACTCGGCGGTCCGGTTTCCGGCTAAGGATAGGGCAACGTTTGTGGCTGGAAATTGCCTTGTGCGCAATTGTTCACCGGTTTTGCTACGCGCTTCCGATTCTGAGAAGCGCCATCCGGCCTCGGCGGCCCGGTGAGGACGAATAGCGGAGGGGCTGGGCGTGCGTCGACGGCAGAGTGAGCATCCCGGACCGATCCGTCAGACGCTGGGCGAGATCCGCGTGCGGGCGCTGGTCGGAGACCGGCGACGCGGGCAACTCCTGGTCGGCACGGCTGTGATTCCCTGCGCCCTCGGGGCCGGCGGCATCGTCGGCGACAAGCGCGAGGGCGACGGCGGCTCGCCGCGGGGACGCTTCCGCCTGCGGGGCGGCGCCTACCGGCCTGACCATCTCGGGATCCGTCCGCGCACGGCGCTGCCGCTCCGGGCGACCCGTCCCGATGACGGCTGGTGTGACGACCGGCGCCACCGCCGCTACAACCAACCGATCCGCCTGCCGGCTCCGGGGGTGAGCGCCGAGGCGATGTGGCGGGGCGACGGGCTGTACGACGTGGTGATCGACCTCGACTACAACCGCGCCCCGATCCGGAGGGGGCGGGGCTCGGCGATCTTCCTGCATGTCGCCCGGGACGGCTACCGCCCGACGGAGGGCTGCGTCGCCCTGGCCCGGGCCGACCTGCTGCGGCTGCTCCGCCGGCTCGGGCCGCGGACGCATCTGCGGATCGGGTGAGGCTCACGCCTTCCGGGTCCGCGCCCCGAAGATCGCCGTCCCGACCCGGACATGGGTGGCGCCGAGCTGGATCGCGGCCGGAAAATCCGCGCTCATGCCCATGGAGAGGATCGGCAGATTGTGCGCCTTCGCGAGCCGGGCCAGCAGGGCGAAGTGGGCGGAGGGCGGATCCTCGGCCGGGGGGATGCACATCAGCCCCTGGATCGCCAGGCCGTGGGTCTCGCGGCACTCGGACAGCAGGGTGTCGAGCTGGTCGGGCAGAACCCCGCCCTTCTGCGGCTCCGCGCCGGTGTTGACCTGGATTAGCAGCTTCGGGGTCCGGCCGGACCGGTCGATCTCCTTGGCCAGCGCCGCGGCGAGCGACAGGCGGTCCAGGGAGTGGATCACGTCGAACAGCGCCACCGCCTCCCGCGCCTTGTTGGATTGCAGCGGGCCGACGAGGTGCAGCTCCACATCCGGATAGCGGGCCCGCAGGTCCGGCCACTTCGCGGTGGATTCCTGGACGTAGTTCTCGCCGAAGACCCGCTGTCCGGCCTTGAGCGCCGGCAGGATGCCGTCGGCCGGCACGGTCTTGGAGACCGCGACGAGCTGCACCGAGGCGGGGTCGCGCTCGGAATCCTCGGCCGCCCGGGCGATGGCGGCCCGCACCTCGGCGAGGCCGGCGGCGACGTCGGCCTGCCCAACCGGGGGCTTCTCAGTCCTGTGACCCATCCCGTCGGTCGGGAGGGCGTTCGTGTCGGTGGTCGCATCGTCCATGGCGTGCCTGTCCTGTCGCTGCCGGGCGCCGGATTGCGCGACGGTCATCCCGTCCAACCGCCTCATCCTGCGGTGCCGGAGCGGCGCGGAGGCCTCGGAGGAGCCCTCCGGACACCACTGCGATCCCTGGAGCCCTCCTTCGAGGCGGCTTCGCCGCACCTCAGGATGAGGGGGGTGGATGGGATGACCCCGCGGTTGAGTCCGCGTCGTGTACCGTTCCTGCCGACCTATGCGCTCGCGCGCCCCGCGCAAGTCCGAATCGCGCCCGCCGTTGACCGGCTCCGGCGCAGATATGCTATCGCGGCGCGACCGTGCCGCGGCCGTTCCCCGAACGCCGTCGAGCCTCTGACCTCATCGGATCCATGACCAGCACCGTCCCCCAGCCCGTCGAGCGCTACAACGCCAAGGATGCCGAGCCGCGCTGGCAGGAAGCCTGGGCCGAGCAGCGCCTGTTCGAGACCGACAATTCCGATTCGCGCCCGAAATACTACGTGCTGGAGATGTTCCCCTACCCGTCGGGGCGCATCCACATGGGCCATGTCCGCAACTACGCGATGGGCGACGTGGTCGCCCGCTACAAGCGCGCCCGCGGCTTCAACGTGCTGCACCCGATGGGCTGGGACGCGTTCGGCCTGCCGGCCGAGAACGCCGCCATGGAGCGCAAGGTCAACCCACGGGACTGGACCTACGCCAACATCGCGTCGATGCGCGACCAGCTGAAGGCCATGGGCCTGTCGCTCGACTGGAGCCGGGAGATCGCGACCTGCGACCCCGACTACTACAAGCACCAGCAGCGCATGTTCCTGGATTTCCTGGAGAAGGGCCTGGTCACCCGCCGTACCGCCAAGGTGAACTGGGACCCGGTGGACCACACGGTGCTGGCCAACGAGCAGGTGATCGACGGGCGCGGCTGGCGCTCGGGCGCGCTCGTGGAACAGCGCGAGCTGACTCAGTGGTTCTTCAAGATCACCGACTTTGCCGAGGATCTGCTGACCGCCCTCGACGGTCTGGACCGCTGGCCGGACAAGGTCCGGCTGATGCAGAAGAACTGGATCGGCCGCTCGGAGGGTCTGGAGGTCCGGTTCGCCCTGGCGCGGCCGGTGGCCGGCGCCGGTGATTCGGTCACCGTCTACACGACCCGGCCCGACACGCTGTACGGCGCCAAGTTCCTGGCGATCGCGGCCGACCATCCCCTGGCGGCCGCTCTGGCCGTGGGCAGGCCGGACCTGCAGACCTTCATCGAGGAGTGCCGCCGCACCGGCACCGCCCAGGCCGCGATCGACACCGCCGAGAAGCACGGTTTCGACACCGGCCTGACCGTCCGCCACCCCCTGGACCCGTCCTGGGAGCTGCCGGTCTACGTGGCGAACTTCGTGCTGATGGAATACGGCACCGGCGCGGTGTTCGGCTGCCCGGCCCACGACCAGCGCGACCTCGATTTCGCGAACAAGTACGGTCTGGGCAACACGCCCGTCGTCTGCCCCGAGGGCCGGGACCCGGCGGCCTTCGTCGTCACCGACACCGCCTATGTCGAGGACGGGCGGATGATCAACTCGCGCTTCCTCGACGGGATGAGCACGGCGGAGGCCTTCGAGGCCGTGGCCCGGCGGCTGGAAGGCGAGGGGATCGCGACCCGCAAGGTGCAGTTCCGCCTGCGCGACTGGGGCGTCTCGCGCCAGCGCTACTGGGGCTGCCCGATCCCGATCATCCACTGCGAGTCCTGCGGCCCGGTCCCCGTGCCGGTGGCGGAGCTGCCGGTGCGGCTGCCGGAGGAGGTCTCCTTCGAGCAGCCCGGCAACCCGCTGGAGCGCGACGCCGCGTGGCGGAACGTGCCCTGCCCGCATTGCGGCGCGCCGGCCCGGCGCGAGACCGACACGATGGACACGTTCGTCGATTCGTCCTGGTACTACGCCCGCTTCACCGCGCCCTGGCTGGCGGACGCCCCCACCGACCGGGCGGTGGTCGACCGCTGGCTGGCGGTGGACCAATATATCGGCGGCATCGAGCACGCGATCCTGCACCTGCTCTACGCGCGGTTCTTCATGCGCGCCATGTGCGAGACCGGCTGGGCCGGCACGCCTGAGCCCTTCGCGGGCCTGTTCACGCAGGGCATGGTCGTCCACGAGACCTACAAGGACGCCGCCGGCGCCTGGGTGCCCCCGGCCGAGGTCCGGATCACCGCCGAGGAGGGCGAGCGCCGCGCGTTTCACGTGAAAACTCAGGCGCCGGTCGCCATCGGCCCGATCGAGAAGATGTCGAAGTCGAAGAAGAACGTGGTCGACCCCGACGACATCATCGCGAGCTACGGGGCCGACACGGCACGCTGGTTCATGCTGTCCGACTCGCCGCCCGAGCGCGACGTGATCTGGACCGAGGAGGGCGTGCAGGGCGCAGCCCGCTTCGTCCAGAAGGTCTGGCGGCTGGTGAACGCTGCCGGGCAGGCGACCGGCGACGGCGCCGCGGACCTCGCCCTGCGCAAGGCCGCCCACCGGGCGCTGGCCTCCGTGCAGGACGATATCGAGCGCCTGCGCTTCAACCGCTGCGTGGCCCATATCTACACCCTGGCCAACGCCCTGGAGGAGGGCCTGCGCGGCCCGGTCTCGCCGGCGGCGGCCCAGGAGGCGGCCGGGATCCTGGTGCAGCTCATCGCGCCGATGATGCCGCATCTGGCGGAAGAGTGCTGGGCCGTGCTGGGGCGCCCGGGCCTCGTCGCCCAGGCCCCCTGGCCGGAGGCGGAGGCCGGCCTCCTCGTCGAGGACGAGATCACCCTGCCGGTCCAGATCAACGGCAAGAAGCGCGCGGACGTCACCGTGAAGCGGGACGCCGACGCCCAGGCCGTGGAGGCCGCCACCCTGGCGCTGGAGGCGGTGCAGACGATCCTGGAGGGGCGGGCGCCCCGCAAGGTGATCGTGGTGCCGGGGCGGATCGTGAACCTGGTGGTGTGAAGCGTCCGGGTCGATTCGGAGAGCCGTTTTAGAGAGCGACCCGCCAACCGGCAGACCCATCCGGGCGCAGGGCTCCGAATTCGGGCCAACGAGATCTGGCTCCCGCGCGCAGGAACAACATCGTCATTCCGGGACTGTGGAGCAGGGCCCGGAATCCGGATCCACAACGTGCACGGCACGGCGGGCGATTCGGGATCGCCCGCCTGCGGCGTGCTCCTCCGGGGCCGGGCTCGCCTGCGGCCTCGGTTTGATCACTCGGACACGGCCTCAGGCCCGCCGCGCCTGATCGACCGGCGCAACGGCCTCTCCCTTGGCACCCCGCCTGCGCCGCCGGGCCAGCATGTTGAGCCCCTCGACGCCGGCCGAGAACGCCATGGCGGTGTAGATGTAGCCCTTCGGCACGTGCGCGCCGAACCCTTCGGCGATCAGCGTCATGCCGATCATGATCAGGAAGCCCAGGGCCAGCATCACCACCGTGGGGTTGCGGGCGATGAAGGCCGAGAGCGGCTCGGCCGCCACCAGCATCACGATCACGGCGACCACCACCGCCACCATCATCACCGGCACGTGCTCGGTCATGCCGACCGCCGTGATGATCGAGTCGATGGAGAAGACGAGATCGAGAAGCAGGATCTGGCCGATCGCCGCGCCGAAACCGAGGCTGCCGCCGCCCTCCTTCGCGTCGGGGTCGGGATCGACCGTGTGGTGGATCTCCTTGGTGGCCTTCCACAGCAGGAACAGGCCGCCGCCGATCAGGATCATGTCGCGCCAGGAGAAGTCCTGGCCGAGGATCGAGAAGACCGGCTCGGTCAGGTGCACGATGAACGCCACCGTGCCGAGCAGGCCCAGCCGCAGGATCAGCGCCAGCCCGATTCCGATGCGCCGTGCCCGGGTCTGCTGACCCGCCGGCAGCTTGTTGGTCAGGATCGAGATGAAGATCAGGTTGTCGACGCCGAGCACCACCTCCATCACCACCAGGGTGGCGAGGGCGGCCCAGACGGCGGGCTGGCTGGCGAGTTGGAGCAGGTCGGTCACAGGCGGGGCGCCTCGCTGGTCGGAAACAGGCGGCTGCCGAAGGAGCTGCCGAGGGAAGCGAGGTCGAACGGGGCGGGCCCGCGCACCGGCTCCGGGGCGAAGACCTGCAGGATCTTCGGGATCACCTTGAAGTGGGCCGGCGTGTGCGTGGTCAGCTCGCCGTCGGTGTTCACCGGCCGGGGCTTGCGGGTCGAGAGCCGGATCTCCTGGGCGTGGAAGGCCCGCACGTCGGCGGCGCGGCCGTGCGTGCCCCGCCGCAGCGCGGGGAGCAGCGCGAGCAGCCGCCACCAGTGGTTGATCTCCAGGCTGTAGAAATCGAGCTTGCCGTCATCCACCGCGGCGCTCTCGGCCACCGTCATGCCGCCGCCGTAGTGGCGGCCGTTGCCGACCGAGACCTGGATGGTGGTGACCTTCTCCACCGTGCCGTCGTGCTCGATCGTCACCGTGAAGGGCCGGACCCGGCGCAGGACCCGGACGGCCGCGACGGCGTAGCCGAGCACGCCGAACGTCTTCTTCGATTCGGCGGTGAGCTCGCCCGCGAGTTCCGCCGAGAACCCGACGCTCGCCACGTTGAAGAAATAATGGCCGTTGACCCAGCCGAGATCCACGGGCCGCGCCTGCGCAGTCGGGATGAAGCGTGCCGCCGCCAGGGGATCCGGCGGCAGGCTCAGCGAGCGGGCGAGGTCGTTGGCCGTGCCGAGCGGCAGGATGGCCAGCGGCAGGCCGCTCTCGACCAGCGCGGGCGCGGCGTGGTTCATGGTACCGTCGCCGCCCCCGAGGATCACGAGGTCGACCTTGCCGGCCCCGGCGCGGATCACGTCGCGGCACTCGGCGTCCGGCGGCGGCTCGACCGGCTCGATGCCGCCCTCCCGGAGGATGCGGCGCACCTCCTCCAGGTCGAGCCCGCCGTTGCGGGCCTTGGCGTTGCAGATGAGCAGCGCCCGGCGCTGGACGGTGCTCATCGCGGGATCCCGGCCTGCGGGCCGGCCGGCGTCTCGGTCTCAGGTCGGACCACGGAATCCTCGATGCGCGGCGGCGCGGTGCGGAAGGGATGAGAACCTGGGAACAGCCTCAGGCCCGGCAAGGCCAAGGCTGTCCCCGACTTGGTACCCAAACGCACGAACGCAACCCCATCATCCCCGCAATCCAGGGCTGGTCGCGGCCGAATCATCCGGCAGGATGGTGGACGCGCCCGAGCCGTCCATGAAGCGCCTCGGACAGGCGGGCGCGTTCCGCCATCAGACGTCAGACCCGGCCGCCAGGAAGGCACCGATGCCCGCCACCGTTTCCCACCGCCCCAAAGTCCTCGCGCCCCGAGTCCTGGCGCCCCAAGTCCTGGCGCCCCAAGTCCTGGCGCCCCGAGTCCTCGCGCCCAAAGCCTTCGCGCCCAAAGCCCTCGCGCTCGGCCTGCTGCTTCCGCTGGCTCTGGCGGGGGCGGCCTCGGCCCAGCAGCAGACGGGGGCGCCGCAGACGGCCTGGGTGGATCCACCGCAGCGCGCGTCCGTGGCGGCGCCCGCGCAGGATTCGGCCGGCCGACAGGGCTCTCAGACGGTGGCGAAGGACCGGGACGACGGGAACCGCGATCCTGCGCCCGTCCGGCAGGCCGCCGGGACGGCATCCCGCGCGCAGCCGAAGGCCGCCGCGACCCGGGTTCGCGCTCCGGATCGGGCCGCCCCGGAGCGGCCGCCGGCCCGGGAGGCACTCCGCCGCCACGCCCACGCGGCGCACCGCCTCGCCGCGGTGCCGACCGCTCCGACGAGGCCGATGGCACCGGCCGTCTCCGGCGAGCGTGCCGCCGCGGCGCGGACCCTGACCGCCGACTATCTCGCCACCGTCTCGGGCCCGGTCGACACGATGGTCGGGGCCGCGAACCGGTTGTACGCGACGCGCGTCCGCTTCTACGGCCGGCCGGTCACGACGGCGGGCCTCGCCGCCGAGAAGCGCAGCTTCGTCCAGCGCTGGCCCGAGCGTCGCTACGAGCCGCGGGCGATGAGCACCGCCTGCGACGCCGAGACCTGCACGATCCGCACGCTCGTGGCGTTCCGCACCGCCAACCCCGGTCGCGGCGCGGTCTCCAGCGGCGAGGCCGAGCTGATCCTGGAGGTGGGTTTCGCGGGCACCCGGCCCTACATCATCGGGGAGAGCGGGCGCGTCCTGCGCCGGAGCCTCCAGGCCGGCACCCTGGCTCCCTCGCCCGGCAAGGCGTAAGAGCCTCCGGGTGGGGGCCCGGGCCGTGGCGCGCCCGGTTGCGCCGCGGCGCGGACGAGGGATACGTCCCGGCGATCGGGCGTTGAGCGAGGCGCTCCCGCGCAGGCCCTGCGCCGCGCGGGTCGGGCCGGGATCGGGTGTATGACGTCTTCAACGGTGGTGGCGAAACAGGATGAGGAGCCGGCGCGTCCGGCCCTCGACGATCCCGGCCGCGCCGCCCTGCGCGCGGCGATCCGGGCCGAGATCGTCCGCGCCCGTCCCCGCCCGGTGGCCGTCCGGACCCTCGAACTCCTGGCGGAAGCCGCCACGGCCCCGGAGGCGGCCGGGACCGGGATCCGCGTGCTCGACCGACACGGGGCCGTGCGCAGGCGCGGCGAAACCGCCGAGCCGATGACCCTCGCGGATCTGATCGCGGAGCTGCAGGAATGGCATCCCGCCCTGTTCCTGCCGCCCGAGCCGGAGCCGGAGCCTGTCCCGCAGGCCGAGGAACAGCGGGATTCGGCCCTCCTGAGCAGCGCCTACGAGGTGAAGGCAGCCACCGCGCGCTTCGTCGGGACGCAGTCCGAGCGTGCGCGCTCCCTGGCGGAGCGCTCCTCGGTGCAGGGCCGGGCGCTGGCGCAGACCGCCGCCGGCCGGTTCGCGACCCTGCGGACCACCCTGCGCGGCCGGTTCGCGCGGCCGGTCGAAGCCGTCGGCGATCCCGGCGCCGGCCCGGCCGTCGACGAGGCCGGCGCTTCGCGGCGGCCGGATCCGGTCGCGGCCTGGAACAGCGGTCCCGGCCGGTTCGGCGAGGCCGTGCGCGACCGCCTGGAGGCGGTGCGCGATCGCCTCGGCTTCGGCGGTGGCCTCGGCGACGAGGGCGCCAACCGCCAGCGCCGCTGGCTCACGGGTGCCAGCGTGGCGGCCCTGGTGGCGGTGATCGCCGCGGGCCTCGTCCTGGAGGGTCGCCCGCCCGAGGCCGCGCGCCCGGCCGCCACCGCGCGGACCCCGGACCAGACGGCGTCCCCCGGCAGCGCAACTCCCAGCGGCGCGGCCCCGGCCGCACCGCCCGCCGCGACGCCGTCCGCCCCCGATACCGTCACGCCGCCGCCCGAGACCGGCGGCGAACCCGAGCCCGACCCGACGCCGCCCGCCCCGAACTCCGTGACGGGTCCGGTCCAGGTGGTCGACACCGCCACCCTCAAGGTCGGCGGGAAGGTCGTGCGTCTGTTCGGCGTCGAATGGGTGCGGGGCGGTCAGGCGGAGGAACTCGCCCGCTACATCGGCGGCCGGCCGGTGACCTGCCAGCCCGCCCCCGGCAGCCAGACCATGAACTGCCTCGTGGACGGCCGTGACCTCTCCGAGGTGGTGCTGTTCAACGGCGGCGGGCGCGCCTCGCCGGAGGCCAGCCCGGAACTGGTCGCCGCCGAGGACCATGCCCGGAGCGAGCGGCTCGGCGTCTGGAAGCGCTGACCGGGCTTCGGCCGGAAGGAAACGGCATGCCGGGTCAGGTCTTCGGTCATACAGCGGACGGACAGGCGGTCGCGCGCCACGTCCTGAGCCGGG
This sequence comes from Methylobacterium sp. A49B, assembly GCF_053346215.1. NCBI lineage: Bacteria > Pseudomonadati > Pseudomonadota > Alphaproteobacteria > Hyphomicrobiales > Methylobacteriaceae > Methylobacterium > Methylobacterium sp. A49B. The sequence continues at coordinate 84,833 of NZ_JBKFBO010000084.1, read as the reverse complement.
GGAGCGTGCGCGTCGCCGTCATCGATTTCGGGGCTGCCGTCACGGCGATCGAGGTTCCCGACCGGGCCGGTCGCAGCGCCAACGTGGTCCTCGGCCTCGACACCCTGGAGGGCTACGAGACCGTGAGCCCGAGCTTCGGCGCGGTGGTCGGCCGCTACGCCAACCGGATCGGGGGCGGGCGCTTCAGCCTCGATGGGCACACCTACCGGCTGCCGGTGAACGAGGGCCCCAACACCCTGCATGGCGGGCCGCGGAACTTCGGCCGGCGGCTGTGGCGGGTGGAGCGATCCGACGCGACGAGCCTCGTGCTCGCCCGGCTCTCGCCGGACGGCGAGGAGGGCTTCCCGGGCAATCTGGAGGTGCGCGTGCGCTACAGCCTGCCCGGGGAGGGCGTGCTGCGCCTCGACTACGCCGCCACGACCGACCGGCCGACAATCCTGAACCTCACCAACCACAGCTACTTCAATCTCGCCGGGGAGGGCGCCGGCAGCGTGCTGGGCCATGAGGTTCGGCTCGACGCCGACGCCTTCACCCCGACGGACGCCACGCAGGTCCCCACGGGCGAGATCCGGCCGGTCGACGGCACGCCGTTCGACTTCCGCACGCCGCGCCGGCTGGAGGCGCACATCCGGGACGGCGATCCGCAGCTCGCCATCGCCAAGGGCTACGACCACACCTTCGTGCTGCGCGGGCCGGCCGGCACGCTGCGGCCGGCGGCCACCTGCATCGATCCCGGCAGCGGGCGGCGCCTCGACGTCTGGACCACGCAACCGGCGCTGCAGCTCTACACCGGCAACAACCTCGACGGCACGCTGATCGGACCCTCCGGACGGATCTACCGATCCGGCGACGGCGTCTGCTTCGAGACGCAGGGTTTTCCCGACGCGCCGAACCGGCCGACCTTCCCGTCCGCGGTGCTCCGGCCCGGCGAGACCTTCGCGGCGACCACGGAGTTCCGGTTCTCGGTGGCGTGAGCCCGTCCCCGCTCGAACGGTCCGGCCGCACTATCCGGCTGGCTGCGCCGCTCCGGGTCGCCGCGCCGGTCACGCCCAGGAGGGCGGACGGGATTGCGCGCGGCGCGGCCGCGACGCCGGATCAGGGCCCGGCGGCCGGCCAGCCCAGGCGCGGATGCCCAGGCCGGTGTCCCGACGGGCAGGTCGCTGTGTCCGGAGCCGGCTACACGATCCTGAACAGGATCCTGCATGGTTGTCTCCGCGTCGATCATGCGCACGCGCATCAGAGGAGCGCGAGACGTGGGGCGGATCGGACGCCGAAACGCGCCCGCGAGCGACAGCAGCGCGGCGTCCCAGGCTGTCCGGTGGGGCGCGTGGCCCGGCCCGGCCCGCGCGATCGCAAGGCCGAGCCAGGCAAAGCCCGATAGGCTAGCAGGCCGGCCAGGACCCGGGGTAGCGCCGGCATCGGGCAGGGCGCCGCCAAAGGCCGCGCACGGCAGGGGGAATGCCATCGGCTCAGGTGGGAGTGGCCCGGGCTTGGGAAGCCCGGGCGGCCGATCGGTCGGCCGATCAGGCAGCCTTGGCCTGGACGGATTTGCTTCCGGCAACCTCGGCTTCGGCGATCCGCGTCGGCGCATTGTCCTGCCCGGACGTGGCCGGGACGCCGCCGATGGCGATGCGCCGGGGTTTCAGGGCTTCCGGCACCGCGCGCTTCAGCGCGACGGTGAGCAGGCCGTTCTCCAGGCTTGCGCCGACGACCTTCACGTGTTCGGCGAGGTTGAAGGTCTGGCGGAAGGTGCGCGCCGCGATGCCGCGGTGGAGGTAGTGCCGCTCCCCCTCCGGCGCCGCCTTCTGGCCCGAGACCAGCAGCGTGGTGTCCTGCTGGATGAGCTCGATCTCATCGGGCGTGAAGCCGGCCACCGCCATGGTGATGCGGTACTGGTCCTCGGCGACCTTCTCGATGTTGTAGGGCGGCCAGGCCGCGGTGGTCTCGACGCGCTCAGCCTGATTGAGCAGCTCGAACAGCCGGTCGAACCCGATCGACGACCGGAATAGGGGCGAAACGTCGTAAGTCCTCATAACCACATCCTCCGACGAGCAACGTGACTACAAGCGACGCCGGACACCGTGTCCGGCGCCCAAGGCGAGCCCGGTTTCGGGCCTCGCACGCGCGAAACGTCGCGGGTTGGGCGTGGGTTCCCGGGCTGAGGCGAAATTTTTCGGGGCTCGACGCGGGGGATGGGGGCGGCGCAGCCGGATCTGCGGATCTCCCTCCCGTAGAAGCGTGCGGCCTCACATATCGGGCTCGGCATCGTCGCCCGATGGGGCGCACCCGACATCCCGCGCCCTCTCACCCCGCGGAGGGGAGGGCGGGGCCCGTGTCGGCTCCGATCAGGCGATGCCGGCGCGCAGCAGGTCGTGGACGTGGACGATGCCCACCGGCCGCCCGTCCGCAACCGCGAAGACCGCCGTGATCAGCCGGCGGTTCATCAGTTCCAGGGCCGCCTGGGCGAGCTTGTGCGGCTCGACGGTGATCGGGTCGCGGGTCATGACCGCCGAGACCGGCGTGTCGAGGAGCGCCGGGCCCATGTGGCGGCGCAGGTCGCCGTCCGTGACGATGCCCACGAGTCGGCCGGCCGCGTCGGTGACGCCGACGCAGCCGTAGCGCCGCGCCGCGATCTCGATCAGCACCTCGGACATCAGCGCGGTCTCGCTGACCAGCGGCATGTCCTGGGGGCCGTGCATCACCTGCTGCACGGTCTTCAGGCGGGCCGCCAGGGTCCCGCCGGGATGCAGGGTGTGGAACCGGGCCGAGGTGAAGCCCCGCCGCTCCAGCAACGCCACCGCGAGCGCGTCGCCGAGCGCCAGCTGGATCAGGCTGGAGGAGGTCGGCGCGAGGTCGTGCGGGCAGGATTCCCGCACCCGCGGCAGTTCCAAGAGCACGTCGGCGGCGCGGCCCAGCGTGCTCTCGCCGTTGCGGGTGATGGCGACCAGCGGGATCGAGAACCGGCGGCTGAAGCCCACGAGGTCGGACAGCTCGGCGGTCTCCCCCGACCAGGAGAGCGCGATGATCACGTCGTCCCGGGCGATCATCCCGAGGTCGCCGTGGCTCGCCTCGGTGGGGTGGACGAAGAACGCGTGGGTGCCGGTGGAGGCCAGCGTCGCGGCGATCTTGCGCCCGACATGCCCGCTCTTGCCGATGCCGCTGACGATCACCCGGCCCTTGCTCTGCAGGATCGTCTGCACCGCCTCCTCGAAGGCGGCGCCGAGCCGGCCCTGGAACGCCGCGCTCGCCTCCTGCAGGGCGGCGATGCCGAGCTGCAGGCTTCGGATCCCGAGATCCCGGGTGGTGGCGAGGTGCGCCGACGGCACCGCGAAGCTGTCGTCGCGGCGGTCGTCGCGCAGGGCGCTGGAGGCGGGAGCGTTCATCGGTTCCGTTCTGAACCCGGCGGCCGGGCCGGCGATGCGAAGCGTGAGCGCCGACGCTAGGCAGCCGTCGTGGTTGAAATGTGACGCGGGGACGACGCAGGGCCGCAGGCTTGCCGACCCCGCTCCGGTTGAAGCCGCGCCCGCTCGGGTCCATGCTGGTGCCACGCCACACGTAACCGAGGGCACCAGCCCCATGTCGATCCGCTTCCCCGAACCCGATGCCGCCATCCTCGCCCGGCGCGAGGCGATCCTGGCCGGCCTCGCGCCCCTGGTGGCGCCCGAGGCCCTGGTGGTGAGCGAGGACGAGCGCCGGGCCTTCGAGACCGACGGGCTCACCGCCTACCGGCAGATGCCGCTCGCCGTGGTGCTGCCCTCGACCACCGAGGAAGTCGCGGCCGTCATGGCCTATTGCCACGCCAACGGCGTGCGGGTCGTGCCCCGGGGTGCCGGCACCTCGCTCGCGGGCGGCGCCATCGCGCAGGCCGACGCGATCATCCTGGGCGTCGGCAAGATGACGAAGGTCCTCGACATGGACTTCGCCAACCGCACCGCCCGGGTGCAGAGCGGCATCACCAACCTGGCGATCTCGGGAGCGGTCTCCCACGAGGGCTTCTTCTACGCCCCCGACCCGTCGAGCCAGCTCGCCTGCACCATCGCGGGCAACATCGCGATGAATTCCGGCGGCGCGCACTGCCTGAAATACGGCGTGACCACCAACAACCTGCTCGGCGTCACCCTGGTGCTCAACGACGGCACCGTGGTGGAGATCGGCGGTCAGCACCTCGACAGCGGCGGCTACGACCTGCTCGGCCTCGTCTGCGGCTCGGAGGGGCAGCTCGGCATCGTCACCGAGGCGACCGTGCGGATCCTGCGCGCGGCCGAAGGGGCGCGGCCGGTGCTGGTCGGCTTCTCGAAGGTCGAGGATGCGGGCGACTGCGTGGCGGCGATCATCGCGGCCGGCATCATCCCGGTGGCGATCGAGTACATGGACCGCGAGGCGATCCTGATCACCGAGGATTTCGCCCAGGCCGGCTACCCGCGCGACGCCGAGGCGATGCTGATCATCGAGGTCGAGGGCTCGGACACCGAGTGCGACGCCATGCTGGCGCGGATCGAGCGGATCGCGGAAGGATTCCGCCCGACCAGCGTGCGGGTCTCGCGCTCGGAAGCCGAGTCCGCCGCGATCTGGAAGGGCCGCAAGTCGGCCTTCGGCGCCACCGGCCGGATCTCCGACTACATCTGCATGGACGGCACGATCCCCACCGGCCAGCTCGGGCCGGTGCTCGAGCGGATCGGCGCCATCTGCGCCGAGAAGGGCCTGCGGGTCGCCAACGTGTTCCACGCCGGCGACGGCAACCTGCACCCGCTGATCCTGTTCGACATCAACCGGCCCGGCGAGTTGCAGAAGGCCGAGGAAGCGGGCGACGAGATCCTGAAGCTCTGCGTCGAGGTCGGCGGCTGTCTCACCGGCGAGCACGGCGTCGGCATCGAGAAGCGCGAATTGATGCGCTTCCAGTACGATCAGGTCGATCTCGAGCAGCAGATGCGGGTCAAGGCGGTGTTCGATCCGGACTGGATGCTGAACCCCGCCAAGGTCTTCCCGCTGGAGGGACGGATCGCGGCCTGATCCAGGCCGCCCGTCCGGGGCCGCTCAGGCGGCCTCGACCTTGCGGCTGGACCCGCGGCCCTTGGCCGAGGCGGACCCGCCCTTGCGGCGGCTCTCCGCGGGGGCGGGGGCTGCCTCCACCGCTTCGGCCTCCTCCTTGCCACCCTGCTGGGCGCGGCCGGGCTGACCGAGGCCGAGGCTCTTGGCCAGGGCCGAGCGCTGCGCCGAGTAGTTCGCCGAGGTCGTCGGGTAGTCGCTCGGCAGCCCGTAGCGCTCGCGGTAGCCCTGCGGATCCAGGCCATGCTTGGTCAGGTGGCGCTTCAGGGTCTTGTACGACTTGCCGTCGATGAAGCTGATCAGACCGTCGGGGCGGATCGACTTGCGGACCTGGGCCGGTGTCGGGCGCTCCACGCTCTCGTCGACGACCGCGGCCGGACCGGACCCGATCGAATGCAGCGCCTCGTGGATGCTCGCGATCAGCAGCGGCAGTTCGGCCGAGGGCAGCGAGTTGTTGGAAACGTAGGCCGCGACGACGTCTACGGTCTGTTCGATGTAATCCATCTGGGATGTCGGCGCAGCGTCAGACATTCTCTCTTTCCTTGGCAACGAAGCCTGATGAGGTCCCCTCTTTTCGCGAGTTAAGACACCGCCTGGAAAATGCAAGGTGATCCATACAATTCCCTGTGCCCAGCCAAAAGTCTAAGTATGCATCATGGGCCTTGGCTTACAGGGCAAGGTTGCATTCACGGCACAATAAGGGCTCTTCCAAAGCGATTTGTCCCGGTCAAATCTGTGAATGCTCGGCGGATCCGCCGGCCGGGTTTTCGTTGACGGCAGAGACCTTTACCCGCGAGCAGAGCCGGCCTTCTAGACGGTCTTGCGGCACCGTTTTTCGGTCCTGTTGAAAAAGCGGCACAATCTTCGCGCAAAAGTCCGCGATGAACGCGTCGCATGCGTCATTCGGTTCGGCCCCGCGGACCGGCGGTCGGGCGCGGGGACGTCCGGGCGACGGTGGTCAGGCGAAGGTCTTGCGCGGGTCGAACGCGTCGCGCACCGCCTCGCCGGCGAAGACCAGCAGGCTCAGCATCACGGCGATGACCAGGAAGCCGGTCAGCCCGAGCCAGGGCGCGGTCAGGTTGTCCTTGCCCTGGGCGAGCAGTTCGCCGAGGGACGGCGAGCCCGGCGGCAGGCCGAAGCCCAGGAAGTCCAGCGAGGTCAGCGTGGTGATCGAGCCGTTCAGGATGAACGGCAGGAAGGTCAGCGTCGCCACCATGGCGTTCGGCAGCAGGTGCACCGCCATGATGCGGATGTTCGACAGGCCGAGCGCCCGGGCGGCCCTGACATACTCGAAGTTGCGCGCCCGCAGGAATTCGGCGCGCACGACGCTCACCAGCGCCACCCAGGAGAACAGCAGCATGATCCCGAGCAGCACGAAGAAGCCCGGGGCGATGAAGGCCGAGATGATGATGATCAGGTAGAGTGTCGGGATGCCGCCCCAGACCTCGATGAAGCGCTGGAAGGCGAGATCGACCCAGCCGCCGAAATAGCCCTGCACGGCCCCCGCGATCACGCCGATGACCGACGAGACCGCGGCCAGGATCAGGCCGAACAGCACCGAGATGCGGAAGCCGTAGATCACCCGCGCCAGCACGTCCCGGGTGGTGTTGTCGGTGCCGAGCCAGTGCCAGGGGATGTCGGCGCAGGTCGCGCCGCCGAGCTTTTCCGCCACGGGCCGGCACTGCGCGTCCGACAGCATCCAGGTCGGCGGGGAGGGGGAGGGGGTCGGCAGGTCCTCGTTGATCGTGTCGTAGGAGAACCGGATCGGCGGCCAGAGGGCCCATCCGTTCTCGGCGATCTCCTTCCGGATCTCGGGGGAGCGGTAATCGGTCACCGCGAGGAAGCCGCCGAACTTCTCCTCCGGATAGTCCACCAGCACGGGGACCAGCCACTCGCCCTTGTAGGACAGGAGGATCGGGCGGTCGTTGGCGATGAACTCGGCGAACAGGCTGAGGACGAACAACCCGGCGAAGATCAGGAACGACCAGAAGCCGAGGCGGTTGCGGCGGAAATTGTCGAGCCGGCGCCGGTTGAGCGGCGACAGCCCGCGGCGTCCCGCCGGGGTCAGGGGCGGGGGCGCCCCCTCGTCCGGGCGCAGCACGAGCGGCTGGGCACCGGGCATCGGCGCCGGCACGACCTCGCTCTCGCCGGAGCGGGCGACCTCGTTCATCGCTGGGGGCTCCCAAGTCGGTCCGCGCGGTTGTCCGTTCCTCGGCGAGCGCCGGTGGCCGCAGGTCTGCGCGTAAGGCTGACGCTGGTGACGGATCGCGCCGCGCCCCCTCTCCCGAGCGGGCTACGATGTTCACACGTCGCAGGCCGCTGGGCTCTCTCCTCCCCCTTGCGGGGAGGAGTTGGAGGTGGGGGTGGTTCAGGATCGAGCGCCGCGGTGCCTTCTGCACCACCCCCACCCCCTGACCCCTCCCCGCAAGGGGGAGGGGAAAGCGCCCTTTTTTCAAAGCGTTGGCGCCAGACCGAGACGTGTGAATCCGGTAGCCCGTGCGGGAGAGGGTTGGGGTGAGCGACCAGACGTTTCCGGAGCGGGCACGCCATCGCGGCGCGTTCAGGCAGCGCCTGATCCTGACACGTCCCACCCCTCACCCTGTCCCTCTCCCGCACGGGAGAGGGGATCTGCGCTCGATCCTGACGCCGCGTCGGTACACACGCCGTGCGAACCGTCTGCCCACCGAGGAGAACGTGGCGCGGAGCCGCGCCCACCCGTTCACCCGGCGGGGTGTGAAGGCTTGTCTCGCGATGAAGGCCAGACCCGTTCAGCCCTCGAGCCGGGTCGCGGTGCCGTCGATTTCGGCGGGGCGCAGGCCGCCGCTGCGCTCCATCCAGCGGCGCAGCAGGCGGACGTTGCGGCGGTTGGCCTTGAAGGCGGCGTCGAACAGGTCGCCCGCCACCGGCACCGCGCCGATCAGCCCGTCGAAGGCCACGTTCAGCCCCATCCGGGCCAGCAGCCAGCGCGGCGCCCCGAGGCGCTTGGCCTCGTAGACGATGAAGGACGAGATCACCATGCCGGCCACGTCGCCGATCACCGGCACGAGGCCGATCACCGCGTCGAGACCGACCCGGCGGTTGATGCCCGGGATGATGAAGGCCGTGTCCATCAGGTGGGCCAGCGTCTCCAGCCGGGCGAGGCTCGCCTCGCGGCCGAGATCCGCCGACAGGAAGGGTGGCCGATGGGCCGCGCGGGCGTCGCCCGGGAAGGTCTCGGCGAAGGTCTCGGCACGGGAGAAACGCCCGGCCCGGGCAGCCTGGGTGAAGTCCATGATCGGGGTCCGTCGGAAAGCCATCGCTCCCAACGATGTGGCCCCCCGATCGGATCCCCGCAAGGACGGCGCCCGCCGCGCTCATGCCGGCCTCCCGGGAAGCCCGCCCATGCGGTCGAGCGCCGCATCCAGGGTGGCGTCGGCCTTGGCGAAGCAGAGCCGGACGAGGTTGCGCACCGCGGCGTCCGGATAGAAGGCGCTCACGGGGATCGCCGCGACGCCGTGCCGGGTGACGAGCGCCTCGCAGAACGCCGCGTCGTCGGCGTAGCCGAGACCCGCGATGTCGATGTTGAGGAACCACGTCGCCTGGGCCGGCAGCACCGCGAAGCCGAGGTCGCGCAGGCCCCCGGCCAGCCGGTCGCGGGACCGCGCGTAGCCCGCCCGCATCGCCTCGAACCACGGGGCCGGCTTGCCCAGCCCGTAGGCCACGGCCTCCTGAAGGTTCGGGGGCGTGGTGAAGGTCAGGAACTGGTGCGCCTTGGCGAGGCCGCGCATCAGCCGGGCATCGGCCATCACGAAGCCGACCTTCCAGCCGGTGAGCGAGAAGATCTTGCCCGCCGAGCCGATCTTCACCGTCCGCTCGCGCATCCCGGGCCGCGCCATCAGCGGCTGGTGACGGGCGCCGTCGAAGACCACGTGCTCCCAGACCTCGTCGCAGAGGGCGGTCACGTCGAAACGCCGGCAGTAGCGGGCGAGCAGGTCGAGGTCGTCCGGCGCCATCAGGGTGGCGCTCGGGTTGAGGGGATTGTTCAGCACCACGACCCGGGTGCGGTCCCCGAACGCCTCCGCCAGCGCGTCCTCGTCCAGGCGGAAAGCCGGCGGCTTCAGGGCCACGACCCGCGGCACGCCCCCCGCCCGGCGGACCAGCGGCAGGTAGGCGTCATACATGGGGGCGAACAGCACGACCTCGTCGCCGGGCTTGATCAGCGCCAGGAGCGCGCCGGCCAGCGCCTCGGTGGCGCCGGACGTCACCATCACCTCGGTCTCGGGATCGACGCTGAGCCCCTGATGCAGGGCGTAGTGGGCGGCGACCGCCTCCCGCAGGGCCGGCAGCCCCATCATCGGCGGATACTGGTTCCAGCCGTCGCGCAGAGCCCGGGCGCCGCGCTCGCGCACGTCCTCCGGGCCGGGATCGTCCGGGAAACCCTGGCCGAGATTGATCGCGCCGTGGACCCGCGCCAGCCGCGACATGGTCTCGAACACCGTCGTGGGCAGGGCATCGAAGACGGGGTTCATGCGGTGCGGCGGGCGGCGCCGGGCCTGGAGGGCTGCGGCAGGACGGATCTCGGAATGGCAGATCCCGATAGGACAGATCGCGACATGGCCGGCCTGTAGCACGGGCGCGCCGCGGAGCGGAATGTGTGCCTCCGCACAGACCTCCTTTCGGCAGCGCAGCGACCGGCTGACGAATGTTGACATTCATCACTCGTATCGTAGGTTAATGACACGGCTGGAGCGGCGTTCTCGCCGACGGGGCTTCGCCCCCTCGCCCCGTCAGCGGGGTGCCGCTCCGGTCCTCTCGAAGGGCCATCGGCTTGCGGGCCGGTGGCCCTTTCGTCATGTCCGGGGCGGGCTGCCCCGATCACCGGGCCGCCGCCCCGGATGCGACGATGCGGACGATGCCACGCGAACTCCCCGTCTGCCTGCTCCTGGCCCTGCTGATCGGCGGCCTCGGCGTGGGTCTGCGGCGCGCCGTGGCGGTCACGCCGGTGGACGACGCGTTCCGCGCCGTGCTGCGGGCCTACGCGGCGCCGGACCCGGCCGGCGGACCTCAGCAACACGAGTGAAACGTCGCCGCCCTAGTGACGGCGCATTGGGCAGGCACCGATGCGCCGTGTCCAGTGACGGACCCGTTCGGTGACAGCGCAGAGCGAACATGTCGCCGCGGTAAGGAGCCGTTCGGGAGCCGGACAGCTTTATGGGCTTATGCTCCCGCGTGCGGGATCGGAATCGTCGGCCCGGGAGGGACGGCGGCGCCGACGCGGGTTTCCGGGGCGCAGCAGGGTGCGGCGCCGCGGCGATCGGACCGGGGGCTTGGACAGCGAGGGATAGGGTGCCGACGGTCGCGCAGGTGACCGTCCTGTGCTCTAGTCAGGCATGAACGAGAGTTCACCGATCCGGACCGACACGGCCCGCGCCTACCAGCCGGGCGAGGCGCCGGTGCGCGACGTCCGGCGGCGGCGGTTCCGGCCGATCCGCTGGCTGGTCATCCTCGTGCTGCTCGCGGGCGCCGGGGCGATCGGCCACCGCTGGTACGAGGCGCGCACCGACAAGGGCGCGGAGCCCGCCACCGCCCACCGGACCGGCGGCCGCGGCGGCCGGCACGGCGGCGCCGACATGCCGCAGGCGGTGGGCATCGCGTCGGTCACGACCGGCGACATGCCGGTGGTGCTGCAGGGCCTCGGCACGGTGACGCCGCTCGCCACCGTGACGGTGAAGTCGCAGATCAGCGGCTATCTCACGCAGGTGCAGTTCCGCGAGGGCCAGATGGTCAAGGCGGGCGACGAGCTGGCCCGGATCGATTCCCGGCCCTACGAGGCCCTGCTCGCCCAGTACCAGGGCCAGCTCGCCCGCGACCAGGCGCTGCTGCAGAACTCGAAGCTCGACCTCCAGCGCTACCAGACGCTGAACCGGCAGGACTCGATCTCGAAGCAGAACGTCGACACGCAAGGAGCGCTGGTGAAGCAGAACGAGGGCACGGTCGCGGCCGACCAGGCGCTCGTGGACCAGCAGAAGCTCAACATCGCCTACACGCACATCGTCTCGCCCGTGGACGGGCGGGTCGGCCTGCGTCAGGTCGACCAGGGCAACTACATCTCGGCCGCCTCCACGGCGATCGTGGTGGTGACCCAGCTCCATCCGATCTCGGTGGTGTTCACCCTGCCGGAGGACGACGTCGCGCGGGTGATGCGGCAGGTCCGGGCGGGCACGAAGCTGACGGTGCGGGCCTACGACCGCGGCGACGCCCACGAGATCGCCACCGGCCGTCTCGACACGGTCGACAACCAGATCGACACGACCACCGGTACGGTGAAGCTGCGCGCCCTGTTCGACAATGCCGACGAGGAGCTGTTCCCGAACCAGTTCGTCAACGCCAAGCTCACCGTCGACACGGTGCGGGGCGCGACGCTGGTGCCGAATTCCAGCCTGCTCCAGGGCACGCCCGGCACCTACGTCTACCTGATGGACGGGGACAGCAAGGTCACGGTCCGGCCGATCAAGACCGGCGAGACCGACGGGACCCACACGGTGGTGGTCTCCGGGCTGAACCCCGGCGACCGGGTCGTCACGGACGGCACCGACCGGCTGAAGGACGGCGCACCGGTGCGGATCACCGAGGGCGCGCAGGCGGATGCCGGCAAGGCCGCTGAGGCGAAGCCGGACGGCAAGGGCGAGGTGCAGCCCGGCGCGGCAGATTCCCAAGGGGCAGCGGAGGGCGGTCGTCGGCACCGGCGCCGTCAGGCGCAGTGAGAACCGGACTCGCGCTCCCCTCCCCCTCCCCCCTCTGCGGGGGAGGGTGGCCCCTGCGTCAGCAGGGGTCGGGAGAGGGGAGCGACATCTCCGGATGTAGCGTGACCTTCATGAAGGCCGGCGCCCTCTCCTGCGCCGTCGCTCCCCTCTCCCCCCCTGCTGCGCAGGGTACCCTCCCCCGCAGAGGGGGGAGGGAGAACGGGAGCGCGTCATGAACCCGTCCCGCCTGTTCATCCTGCGCCCGGTGGCCACGACGCTGCTGATGCTGGCGATCCTGATCGTCGGCGGCGTGTCGTACCTGAACCTGCCGGTCTCGGCGCTGCCGGCGGTCGACTACCCGACGATACAGGTCCAGACCTTCTATCCCGGCGCCAGCCCCGAGGTGATGACCTCCTCGGTCACCGCGCCCCTGGAGCGGCAGTTCGGCCAGCTCGCCAACCTCAACCAGATGACCTCGCAATCCTCGGCGGGCGCCTCGGTCATCACGCTTCAGTTCAGCCTCGATCTGCCCCTGGACATCGCCGAGCAGCAGGTCCAGGCGGCGATCAACGCCGCCGGCAATCTGCTCCCCTCCGACCTGCCGGCGCCGCCGATCTACGCCAAGGTCAACCCGGCCGACGCGCCCGTGCTGACGCTGGCGCTGACCTCGAAGACCCTGCCGCTCACCCAGGTGCGCGACCTCGCGGAGTCGCGCCTCGCTCAGAAGATCAGCCAGGTGGCGGGCGTCGGGCTGGTGAGCATCTCGGGCGGCCAGCGCCCGGCCGTGCGGGTGCGGTTCAACGCGCGGGCGCTCGCCGCCTACGGGCTCAACATCGACGACCTGCGCACCACCATCACCAACCTCAACGTCAACACGCCCAAGGGCACGATCGACGGGCCGAAGCAGTCCTACGCGATCAACGCCAACGACCAGATCCGCGACCCCAAGGCCTACGATTCGGCGATCATCGCCTACCGCAACGGCGCCCCGGTGATGCTCTCGGAGGTGGCCGACGTGGTCGAGGGGCCGGAGAACACCAAGCTCGGCGCCTGGGCCGACGCGACGCCGGCGGTGATCCTCAACATCCAGCGCCAGCCCGGCGCCAACGTCATCGCCACCGTCGACAAGATCAAGTCGCTGCTGCCGCAGCTCCAGGCGAGCCTGCCGGCCGCCGTCGCGGTGGCGCCGCTGACCGACCGGACCACCACGATCCGCGCCTCCGTGGAGGACGTGCAGTTCGAGCTCGGCCTCGCTATCGCCCTCGTCGTGCTGGTGATCTTCCTGTTCCTGCGCAGCCTGTCGGCGACCCTGATCCCGAGCCTGTCGGTGCCCCTGTCGCTGGTCGGCGCCCTCTCGGTGATGGACCTGTACGGCTTCTCCCTCGACAACCTGTCGCTGATGGCGCTCACCATCGCCACCGGCTTCGTGGTCGACGACGCCATCGTGGTGATCGAGAATATCGCCCGGCACGTGGAGGGCAGCGACTCGGAGGCCGGCATCTCCCCCCTGGAGGCGGCGCTCAAGGGCTCCCGCGAGATCGGCTTCACGATCATCTCGCTGACCGTCTCGCTGATCGCCGTGCTGATCCCGCTCCTGTTCATGGGCGACGTGGTCGGGCGGCTGTTCCACGAATTCGCCATCACCCTGGCGGCGACCATCATCATCTCGGCGGTGGTGTCGCTGACCCTGGTGCCGATGCTCTGCGCCCGGCTCCTGAAGCACGTGCCGGAGGCGGCCCAACGCCGGGAGGGCGTGCTCTCCCGCCTCGGCCGGCGCGCCATCGACGGCACGATCGAATCCTACGGCCGCTCCCTGCGGATCGTCCTGAACCACCAGGGCCTGACGCTGCTGGTGGCGCTCGGCACGCTCGCGCTCACCATCTACCTGTTCGCGGTGATCCCGAAGGGCTTCTTCCCCGTGCAGGACACGGGCGTGATCCAGGGCATCACCCAGGCCGACCAGTCGGTCTCCTACGCCGCCATGGCCGAGCGCCAGCAGCGCATGGCCGAGATCGTCCTGAAGGACCCGGACGTGGCGAGCCTGTCGTCCTTCATCGGCGTCGACGGCCAGAACGTCACGCTGAATTCCGGCCGGATGCTGATCAACCTGAAGCCCCGGGACGCGCGCTCGGCGTCCGCCAGCGCGATCATCCGGCGGATCTCGGCGGCGGCCGCGAACGAGCCCGGCATGCGGCTCTACATGCAGCCGGTCCAGGACCTGACCATCGACACCGCCGTCTCGGCAACCCAGTACCAGGTGATCCTGGAGAGCCCGAACATCGACGATTTCGAGACCTGGGTGCCGCGCTTCACCGAGGCGCTGGCGCAATCGCCCGTGGTGATGGACGTGGCGAGCGACCACCAGGGCCAGGGGCTCGCCGCCTACGTGACGATCGACCGGCCCACCGCCGGCCGCTACGGCATCACCCCCGCCACCATCGACAACGCCCTCTACGACGCCTTCGGGCAGCGGATCATCTCGACGATCTTCACCCAGTCCAACCAGTACCGGGTGATCCTGGAGGCGGATCCGAAGCTGCACACGACGCTCCGCAGCCTCGACGCGATCTACCTGCCCTCCTCGACGGCGGCGAACGGGCAGGTCCCGCTCTCCGCGGTGGCGCGGATCAGCGAGCGGCGGGCGCCGCTGCTGATCTCGCATCTCGGCCAGTTTCCGGCCACCACCGTGTCCTTCAACCTCGCGCCCGGCGCGGCGCTCGGCCAGGCAGTCGAGGCGATCGATAAGGTCAAGGCCGAGATCGGCCTGCCGCCCTCGTTCCGGGTGGTGCCGCAGGGCTCGGTCTTCGCCTTCCAGTCGGCGCTCGGCAACGAGCTGTTCCTCGTGCTGGCGGCGATCGTCACGGTCTACATCGTGCTGGGCGTGCTCTACGAGAGCTTCATCCACCCGATCACGATCCTCTCGACCCTGCCGTCGGCGGGGATCGGAGCGCTGCTCGGCCTGATGCTGTTCGGGCTGTCGCTCGACATCATCGCGGTGATCGGCATCGTGCTCTTGATCGGCATCGTGAAGAAGAACGCCATCATGATGATCGACTTCGCGCTCCAGGCGGAGCGCGAGGACGGGCTGGAGCCCCGGGAGGCGATCTTCCAGGCCTGCCTGCTGCGCTTCCGGCCGATCCTGATGACGACGCTGGCGGCGCTCTTCGCCGCGGTGCCGCTGATCCTCGGCACCGGAGTGGGCTCGGAGCTGCGCCAGCCGCTCGGCATCTGCATCGCGGGCGGCCTGATCGTCAGCCAGGTGCTGACGCTGTTCACCACGCCGGTGATCTACCTGGCGTTCGACCGGCTGGAGCGGCGGATTTCCGGGCGGCGGGAGTCCGGGTTGGAGAGTGGTGAGGTTCTGCCATGATGAGGCGGGACGATCCCGCAGCTCCCCCTCCCCCCTCTGCGGGGGAGGGTGGCCCCTGCGTGAGCAGGGGTCGGGAGAGGGGCAGCGCGACGGTTCAGGATATGGAACCTGTCGCGACCTTTCCGGAGGCGTCGCTCCCCTCTCCCGACCCCCTTCGGGGGCCACCCTCCCCCGCAGAGGGGGGAGGGAGGGCGCGTGGCAGGTCCCACTCAGGGACACCTCGGAACGAGGGGCGCCCCGGCAGGCCCGATCCGCGCCTGCGCGCCTTCGCCCGGGAGCAGCGGCAATCCTACACGCGGGCCGAGGACGCCGTCTGGCAGCAGGTGCGCGGCGGGCGCTTCCGCGGCCTGAAATTCCGGCGGCAGGTGCCGATCCCGCCCTACATCGCGGATTTCCTCTGCGCCTCCGCACGGCTGATCGTCGAGCTGGACGGCGAACCGCACGAGACCGAGGCGCGCCGACAGCGGGATGCGAAACGGGATGCTTGGCTGAAGAGCCAGGGGTTCGCGGTTCTGCGCTTCCCGAACGAGCTTGTTCTCAGCAATCTCGGTTTGGTTCTCGACCAAGTCGCTGAAGCCGTCGCGACAAAGACAGGCCATGGCTCCTCCCTCCCCCCTCTGCGGGGGAGGGTACCCTGCGAAGCAGGGGGGGAGAGGGGAGCGACGGTTCAGGAAAAGGCTGCGTCTGTCATGCAGGCCGCGCCTGCTCCTGAAGCCGCGTCCCCTCTTGCGGGACTTCGTCCCGACCCGACCCCTGCTAACGCAGGGGCCACCCTCCCCCGCAGAGGGGGGAGGGGGATGCACGGAATCGATTGCGCCTCTTCCGACGAACCTGCTCCAGCCCACGGGAGCCCCATCCCGTGAACATCTCCGAGCCGTTCATCCGGCGGCCGGTGGCGACCACGCTGCTCACGATCGGCGTGCTTCTCGCCGGGCTGTTCGCCTTCCTGAAGCTGCCGGTGGCGCCGCTGCCGCAGATCGACTTCCCCGTGATCCTCGTCCAGGCCCAGATGGCCGGGGCCTCCCCCGACACCATGGCCACCACGGTGGCGGCGCCGCTTGAACGGCGGCTCGGCGCCATCGCGGACGTCAACGAGATGACGTCCACCAACACCCTGGGCTCGACCCGGATCGTGCTGCTGTTCGGCCTCAACCGCGACATCGACGGCGCCGCCCGCGACGTCCAGGCCGCCATCAACGCGGCCCGCGCCGACCTGCCGACCGCGCTCCGGCAGAATCCGACCTACCGCAAGTTCAACCCCGCCGACACGCCGATCATCATCCTCGGCATGACCTCGGAGACCCTGACCCGCGGTCAGGTCTACGATTCCGCCGCCACCGTCGTGCAGCAGAAGCTCTCCCAGCTGCCCGGCGTCGGCAACGTCGATATCGGCGGCTCGTCCCTGCCGGCGGTGCGGGTCGAGCTCGATCCCACCGCCCTGTTCAACTACGGGATCGGCCTCGAGGGCATCCGGGCGGCGCTCGCCTCCGCCAACGCCAACTCGCCCAAGGGCGAGATCGACGCCGGGGACCGCCGCTACCAGCTCTACGCCAACGACCAGGGCCGCAAGGCCGCCGATTACCGCGACATCATCGTGGCCTACCGCAACGGCGCCGCGGTGAAGCTCACCGATGTCGGGCAGGTGCTCGACGGGGTCGAGGACAAGCGCAACCTCGGCATCGTCAACGGCAAGCCCGGCGTGCTGCTGTTCGTCTACAAGCAGCCCGGCGCCAACGTGGTCGAGACCATCAAGGCCGTGAAGGAGGCCCTGCCGCAGATCACCGCGGCGCTCCCCGGCGGCATCGACATCAAGCTCACCGGTGACCGCAGCGCCACGATCCGCGCCTCGCTCTCGGCCACCGAGGAGACCCTGCTGGTGGCGGTCGGCCTCGTCATCCTGGTGGTCTTCGCCTTCCTGCGCTCCTGGCGGGCCACCCTGGTCCCGGCGGTGGCCGTGCCGATCTCGATCATCGGCACCTTCTCGGCGATGTACCTGCTCGGCTACTCGCTCAACATCCTGTCGCTGACCGCGCTGATCATCGGCACCGGCTTCGTGGTCGACGACGCCATCGTGGTGCTGGAGAACGTCCAGCGCCACATCGAGGAGGGCAAGCCCCGGCTCCAGGCGGCGCTGATCGGGGCGCGGGAGGTCGGGTTCACGGTGATCTCGATGAGCCTGTCGCTCATCGCGGTGTTCCTGCCGATCCTGCTGATGGGCGGCCTCGTCGGCCGCATCTTCCAGGAATTCTCGGTGACCCTGTCGCTGTCGATCCTGATCTCGCTGGTCCTGTCGCTCACCACCACCCCGATGATGTGCGCCCGGCTGCTGCGCGCCGAGGGGCATGGGACCAACGGTGCCCCCCCCTCGGGCCGCCGGCCGAACTGGCTGATCCGGATGCTGGAGGGCGGCTTCACCCGGCTGCTCGACGCCTACGGACGCACGCTCGAGGTGGCGCTCGCCCATCCGCGCCTCGTGCTCCTGACCCTGCTCGCCACGGTCGGGCTGAACGTCTACCTCTACATCATCGTCCCGAAGGGCTTCTTCCCCGAGCAGGACACCGGCCAGATGATGGGCGGCATCCAGGCCGACCAGCGCATCTCGTTCCAGTCCATGGAGCAGAAGCTCAAGCAGGCGACGTCGATCGTCGGCGCCGATCCGGCGATCGAGAGCGTGGTCGGCTTCACGGGCGGGCGCGGCACCAACTCGGCCAACGTGTTCATCGGCCTGAAGCCCCTCAACGAGCGGGCGCCGATCTCCGCCGTGATGGCCCGGCTGCGGCCGAAGCTCGCCCAGGTCGCGGGCGCCCGGCTCTACGTCTTCCCCCGGCAGGACCTGCAGATGGGCGGCCGTCAGAGCTTCGCCCAGTATCAGTACACCCTCCAGGGCGACACCCCCGAGGAGCTGTTCGCCGCCGCCCCGAAGCTGGTGGCGGCCCTCCAGAAGGACCCGACCTTCGCGGACGTGACCTCCGATCAGCAGGAGGGTGGGCTCGAGAGCCGGGTGGTGATCGACCGCAACACCGCGTTCCGCTACGGCATCACGCCGAACAAGATCGACAACACCCTCTACGACGCCTTCGGCCAGCGGCAGGTCTCGACGATCTACAACCCGCTGAACCAGTACCACGTGGTGATGGAGATCGCGCCGCGCTACCTGGAGTCGCCGGAGACGCTGAAGCAGATCTACGTCTCGACCTCGGGCGGCAACGCGGCGGGCTCCGCGACCACCAACGCGGTGGCCGGCACGGTGGCGGCGGGGGGCAGCGTCAACACCAACGCGGCCACCGGCACCAGCAGCCCGGGGAGCGCGTCGCAGGCTGCCGCGGGGGCCGCCGCCGGCTCCGGCGCGGTGGGTGGCAGCTCGGGCAGCCCCGGCGGCGCCGCGGCCGCGACCGCCGCGGCATCCACCAGCACGGCCGACACCGCCTCGAACGCCGCCGCCATCGCGTCGGATTCGGCGCGCAACGCCTCGTCCAACGCCATCGCGGCCTCGAAGGGCGGCGCCTCGTCGAGCGCGCCGGTCTCGGCCGCCAAGGAGACGATGATCCCGCTCTCGGCCTTCGCGCGGATCGAGCCCGGCAACGCGCCTACGCAGGTCAGCCACCAGGGCCTGTTCGTGGCGACCACGATCTCGTTCAACCTCGCCCCGGGCAAGAGCCTGTCGGACGCCACCGACGCCATCGACCGGGCCATGGCCTCCCTGCACCTGCCGGCGACGATCCACGGCGAGTACGCGGGCGCGGCCAAGAACTACGTGGCCTCGGCCTCGCGCCAGCCGCTGCTGATCCTGGCGGCGATCCTGGCGGTCTACGCGGTGCTGGGCATCCTGTACGAGAGCTTCGTGCACCCGCTCACGATCCTCTCGACCCTGCCGTCGGCGGGCGTCGGCGCGGTGCTGGCCCTGCTGGTGACCGGCACCGACTTCACCATCATCGCGCTGATCGCGGTCTTCCTCCTGATCGGCATCGTGAAGAAGAACGCGATCATGATGATCGACGTGGCCATCGACGCCGAGCGAACCCAGGGCGCGAATCCCGTGGACGCGATCCGCGAGGCCTGTCTCCTGCGCTTCCGGCCGATCATGATGACGACGCTCGCGGCCATGCTGGGGGCCGTGCCGCTGATCCTGGCCAACGGCGAGGGCGCGGAGCTGCGCCGTCCCCTGGGCATCGCCATCGTCGGCGGGTTGATTGTGAGCCAGATCCTGACCCTCTACACCACCCCCGTCGTCTACCTCACCCTCGATCGCCTCCGGCACAGGGTGCTCGACCGGCGCAGGCGCGCCGGACGGGGTGGAGAAGCGGCAATGCCGGCCGGAGAGTGATGGTTACGGTTTCACGTGAAACAGCGGCGGCTGCGAGAACGCGCGTGTCGCGCGCCGTTCTGCCGGCCCTGTGCCTGCCGCTCCTCCTCGCCGGCTGCGTGGTCGGTCCCGATTATGCCCGGCCCTCCGTGGAGACTCCGCTCGCCTACAAGCAGGGCGGCGTCCGGGAGGACAGCCCCGCCTACGTCGCCGCCCGGAGGAAGGGCTGGCGCGAGGCCCGGCCCAGCGATGCCGTCGAGCGCGGCGACTGGTGGCGGGTCTTCCGGGATCCGACCCTCGACCGGCTGATCCGCCTCGTCGACGTGGACAACCAGTCCCTCCGGCAGGCGGTGGCCAACTACCGGCAGGCCCGGGCGCTCGTCGCCTCCGCGCAGGCCGCCCTGTACCCGACCGTGATCGGTGCGCCGAGCATCACCCGGACCGGCAGCGGCAGCACCACGCGCACCAACGTCTCGCTGATCGGTCAGGCGAGCTGGGAACTCGACCTGTTCGGCGGTACCCGCCGCACCATCGAGAGCGAGGCGGCGCTGGCCCAGTCCGACGCCGCCACGATCGCGCTCACCCGCCTGACCATCCAGGCGGAGGTGGCGGCCGACTACCTGACAGTGCGCTACGCCGATTCCCTCCAGAGGGTGCTTGACGAGAACGTCGAGAACTTCAAGAAGACCCTGGCGATCACCGAGAACCAGTACGCTGCCGGCGTGGCGGCGCGCTCCGACGTGATCACCGCGCAGACCCAGGTCCAGACCATCGAGGCCCAGGCCATCGCGGTGCGCCTGACCCGGGTGCAGTACCTGAACGCCATCGCCACCCTGATCGGCCGGCCGCCCTCCGAGGTGTCGATCCCAGTCGCGGGCATCGCCCGGAACCCGCCGGGCGTGCCGGTCGGGATCCCGAGCGACCTGCTGGAGCGGCGGCCGGACGTCGCCCAGGCCGAGCGCCTCGTCCAGGCACAGAGCGAGCGCATCGGCGTGGCGGTGGCGGCCTTCTTCCCCACCGTCACGATCTCGGCCCAGGGCGGCATCTCGGGCGCGACCCGCAACGGGCTGCTGTCGGCGGCGAACCAGGTCTGGTCGGTCGCGGCGTCCGGCAGCGAGGTCCTGTTCGACGGAGGCGCCCGCACCGCCGCCCTGCGCTCGGCGGAAGCCGGCTACGATTCCGCTGTGGCCGGCTACAGGCAGGTGGTGCTCGCCGCCTTCGCGGAGGTCGAGAACCAGATGGCGGCGCTCCGCATCCTCGGCCAGCAGCAGGGGGCGCAGGACAAGGCCGTCGACCTGTCGCGCAAGGCCGTGGAGATCACGCTCAACGAGTACCGGGCCGGCACGCAGAACTTCACCACCGTGGTGACCGCGCAGGGCCTGCTGGTGACCAACGAGATCAACGCCCTTCAGGTGCGGCTGAACCGCTTCACCGCGGCCGTGACGCTGATCCGGGCGCTCGGCGGCGGCTGGGACGTACGCTCGCTGCCGAGCGATTCCGAGCTGAAGGGTCCGAGCCTCCCGATCGACCGGGGCGGGCAGGCGGTGCGGCCGGACGAGTAGGATCTCGGCCGCGGCTCCGGAGCTACTACCGACGTCTCGGCTGTCCCACCCCCTCATCCTGAGGTGCCGGAGCGCAGCGGAGGCCTCGAAGGAGCCCTCCAGAAACCACCGCGATCCCTGGGGCTCTCCTTCGAGGCCCGCTGCGCTCCGGCACCTCAGGATGAGGGGAATGGATGGGATCGCCCTGCGGGGGCGCGTTGGCGCGGATTGCGTCCGCTTCGGCGAAGAGATCCCTAAAGCCGCGCCAGCAGCTCCGCCTTCTTGTCGGAAAATTCCCGTTCGGTGAGCACGCCCCGCGCGTGCAGGTCCGCGAGCCGCTCGATGGTGGCCAGCACGTCCTCCCCGGACGGCCGCATCGGCGCGGGTGCCTCGACGGGCGCGGGCCGCGCCTGCGCCGGGTCGGCCTGCCGTGGGGCCGCCGCCGCGGCCTCGATGCGGTGCAGGCGGTCGAGATCGACGGCACCCGCCGGGCCGGTGAAGCCGAGCGTGCCGTTCGCCTGGGAGACCCCCGTGATGTGGTGTTCGCCCGTGTCGTAGACGGCGACGCCCGAGCCCGATTCGACGGCGAGCCGCCGGCGCCCGGGGAAATACGCGTAGCGCAGCCCGTTCTGCGCGCCGGTGCTCGCCGGTGATCCGAGATCCGCCGGCCACCACTCGCCGCCGCCGCGCCGCGCCGTCGGCGACGCCTCCGAGAAGCCGGCCTTCGGGAGCGCCGCGGCCAGCTCGTCGCAGAGGGCCTTGACCCGGGCCTTCAGGCCGTCGTCGAACATCCGGCCGACCATCACCATGCCGCCGGCGAACCATTGGCCCATCCCGCCGAGGTCGGGATGGTCGAACTGTGCCATCGTGCCGTGCCCGCGCTCGAGCGCCTGCACGACGTGGCGTACCGCGTCCAGGCTGACCCCGTGACGCTCGGCGACGCTCCGCAGCCCTGACGCATGGTCGAACCCGCCCTCGTCCGGGACGGCGGCGGATGCAGGGGTCCTGTCGGACGGATCCATCGGGTCGGCTCCGGACACGTCGCAGGGCGGACGGGATGCGCGCGGAACCGGCGACCCGCTGCCCGGGGACCAGCCTGTCGGCGATGATCCCCGGCCGCGACGGCGTTGCGATGCGAGCTCAATCCTCGGTCGCAGGCGCCGGTTCCGTTTCGCCTCAGCTGGCGGCGGGAAACGGGCCCGCGATGGTGAAATCACCGATCGGCCGCCGGCCGTTCGGCGTCTCGCGCGGGCGCTGCTCCTCGGTGAGGTCCGCCTCCGGGATCTTGCGGCCGACCGCGAAGGCGGCCTCGATCCGGTGGTTCTCGGGCAGGCGCAGGATTTCCGGCGCGCGGACATGGTCGAAGCCGACCATGCCGTGGGCATGCCAGCCCTGGTGGATCGCCTGGAGCTGGAAGGCGAGGGAGGCGGTGCCTGCGTCGAAGGAGTGGCTGTAGGACGGCTTCAGCTCGTCGCCGACCTTCATCATCCCGTTGGAGACCAGGAACAGAATCGCCCCGGTGCCGGAGACCCATTTCTGGTTGCCGGGCACGAGCAGGCCGAAGAACGTGTCCCAGTGGGCGTCGCCCCGGAGCGCGTAGAGGAAGCGCCAGGGCTGCGAGTTGTAGGCGGAGGGCGACCAGCGCGCCGCCTCGATCATCCGCATCAGCTCGGATTCGGGCACGGCTTCGCCCGTGAAGGCGCGGGGCGAGTGCCGCTTCACGAAGACCGGATCGATGTCGTGGTCGGCGCGGCGGGGCGGGGGCAGGCTCAAGGGATTTGTCTCCGGAAGGGCGCGGGCGCCCGGACGGCCGAGCTTGCCCGAAACGCCCGTCCGGAGGCAAACTTGGGCTCGGATCACCTGCCAAGCAAGTAGCGAAGGGCTCGGTCTCCGGGTACGCTCTCCCGGTGCTATCGCGTTCGCTCAATCACGCCTTCGAGGCGCCCGCGCTGGGGCTTGGTTTCTACACCGCCCCCGAGGCCGCGCGGCTTCTGCGCATGCCGGCCCGTACGATCAACCGCTGGCTTGGGGGCTACACCTACAGCTTAGACGGCCAACAGCGTCGGATGCCCCCGCTCTGGCTGCCGGAACTGCCGGCGAACGACCAGCACCTCGAACTCGGCTTCCGCGACCTCATCGAGTTGCGCTTCGTCCAAGCCTTCGTGCGCGAGCAGGTCGATCTGCGCGTGATCCGCCGCTGTCTTCGGACGGCCCGCGAGGTCGTGCAGGATCCCCGCCCGTTCTCGACCCGCCGGTTCAAGACCGATGGTCGCACGATCTTCCTCGAGAGTCTGAAGGTCGATGGCGAGACCGAGATGATTGACCTGACGCGCGGCCAGTACGTCATCCGCGCCGTGCTCGAGCGGACATTCCGCGACCTCGACATTGAGGGCGACGTCGTCACACGCTGGCGTCCGTTCGCAGGCCGGGACTCGATCGTCATCGACCCGCGCCGCGCCTTCGGTCAACCGATCGCCTCCGGGACCGGGGTCCCGACCGTAGCCCTCTCCGATGCCGTTAAGGCGGAGGGTTCCGTGGAGCGTGTCGCACGTCTTTACGAGGTTCCCGCAGACGTCGTCCGCGATGCCGTCCGCTTCGAAGCGTCGCTGCAGGTGGCGTGAAGATCGTCGTCGACGAGAACCTTCCGCCAGCCCTGGCCCGGGCGCTGGCCGCTCTGTTCGCAGGCACGCATGAAATCGTCCATATACGGGATCGCTATGGACCAGGCGTGACGGACCTGCAGTGGATTCCCGAGCTGAGCCGTGAGGGCAGCTGGGTGGTGATCTCTTGGGACCGTCGCATCCGCCGGAACAAGGCGGAGTTTAACGCTTTCCGCGCGTCGCGGCTCATTGGCTTCTTCCTCTCGGCCGGGCTCTACAAAGCGCCTCTCGTCAAGCAGGCCGAGCGGATTCTGGCTCTCTGGAGCGGCATCGAGACCTTCGCCGAGCGAGCCCGACCGGGCTCGATGTTCGAGCTTCCGCTTACGAGCACGCGGATCGGGACGCTGTAACAGTCTCCGCGTGCTGGTCGCGTGACTCACGCCACGCTGCGCTCGATCTCCTCCTCGTCGCAGATCACGCCGGCATTGCCCTCGAACTCCGCCGCGAGATCGACGGGGGCGTGGACCGGGGCCGCATTGACCCGGTCGCGCGCGAAGGTCGCCAGGAACAGCCGCATGACGTGGCGCACGCCCGCGTCGTTGATGGTGCGCTGGTCCTCGTTGTAGTAGCGCCCGGCATTCACGTTGCTCGTGACGATGTCGTAGGCGGGGAAGTAGACCGCCCGCGGATCGCCCCGGCCGACCACCTCGCCGGCCGCCACACGCAGCACCGACTTGGAGTAGCTGTTCGACTCCATCACGTGCCGGTCCATGTAGGTGGCGATCATCGGCACCGGCGAGACCGTGAAGATCACCCGCGCCTTCGGGTTCACGCTCCAGAGCCGGTCGAGGAAGCCGTTGAGGTCGCCGAGCACCTCGCCCGCCCCGGCATTCACGCACTCGTAGAGCGCCGGGTCGAAGGTTCCGCCCGCGACCCCGGGGGCGAGCGGCAGCGCCGCGCCATCGGCCCGCCAGCGCCAGCCTTCCGTGAGACCCAGGGTCAGCACGAACACGTCGAGCGTCTCGAACAGGCGGCGCACCTCGGCGAGATGCGCGTCGCGGGCCGCCACCACCTCGGCCTCGCTGGCGAAGCCGTCCGGCTCGACGGTCGGGCGGAATGGGTCGACGTAGCGGCCGTCGTCGCGCAGCCACGCCTTCAGCTCCGGCTCGAACGTGCCGTAGGCCCGGTCGAACAGCTGCACGAACTGGCGCGTGTAGTAGAGATTGCCGTAGCGCGCCGAGAACGTGCCGAACTGGCGGGCATTCGCCTCCTCGGCGCTCATCCCCGGGGCCGGCGGCTCGGTCAGGTAGTAGTTGAACCCGGCGCCGCGCACCGCCTCGGCCACCCGCTGCGCGAAGCAGGAGCCGCCGGTGGCGACCTTGTCGGTCGGCGCGATCACGAAGGTGTCCTTCGGATGCGGGTTGACCGCGAAAGGCGGCACGTTGGTGACGACCTTGCGCCAGAATCGCTCGGCCGGTAGACCCGTATACGGATTCAACGCCATCCTCGAACCCTCTTCTTCACGACGGCGACAGGCCCTCGGGGGTGCTGAGCCGTCCGCGGACACCGGCACGCGACGTGGCCCTGAACGACCTGCCCCGGCGCGCCCGCAGCGCGTTCACCCTCTCGCCGACCACTTGGGCTCCCACCTGGGCGACACCATGGCGGAACCGCGCCCGCGCCGCCACGACCCGTGACGGGCCGACCATCGCGGTGCTGGGCAATTGCCAGGCGCGGGGCATCGCCCGGGCGATGCGCCTGCTCGCCCCGCGGAGCCCGGTCCGCTACCTGCCCATGGGCTCGCTGAAGCGCGACCACGGCCATGTCGACGGCCTGATCCGGACCCTGCGCGCCCACGACCACGTCTTCTCGCAGGCCTTCCCGGCCGGGCTGATCCCGGGGGGCGACGTCGCCACCCTGCGCGCCGCCGATCCCCGGCTCAGGCTGTTCCCGTCGATCGTGTTCTCGGCCTTCCACCCGGACATGGTCTACGTGGGTCAGGCCTCGGACTTGGCCGCCCTGAAGCTGACCCCGTCGCCGATGGGCCAGTACCACTCGGCGATCGCGCTCACCGCCCACCGGCTCGGCCTCGATGCCGGCCGCACCGCCGCGCTGTTCCGCGAGGACGTGTTCGCCCGCCTCGGCTACCTCGACCATTGGGACCCGGCGGTGCGGGAACTCGTCGGTGCGGCGGATGCCGTCGGTTTCGACCTGCAGCGCGAGGTGACCCGCTGGGCGCGCCGCGGCGCCTTCATGCACCTGATGAACCATCCCAAGGTCCACGTCCTCGGCGACATCGCCCGGCGGCTGCTGCAGGAGAACGGGCTGACGCCCGAGCCCGTGGAGATCGAGGATTACCTCGGCGACGAGCTGGCGCAGGACGTGGTCTGGCCGCTCTACCCGGCCATCGCCGAGCATTTCGGTCTCACCGGCGCGTACCTGTTCAAGGCGAAGCCCCGGGGCGACGACTTCCCGGTGCTCTACGACCTGCCGGGCTTCGTCGCGGCGAGCTTTTCCATCTACGACACGACGCCGCCCGGCGACCTCGCCTGCCCGCGGGTGGAGGCGTGGCTCGCCGCGCCGGACATCGTGGCGCTGTTCCGGGGCGGCTGAGGCCGCTCAGCCCGCCGCGCGGAGCGGCGCGTCGAGATGCGCGGCGCCGAGGCCGTCGACCATCATCCGCACGAGCCGGTTGACCTCCTGCACCTGGAACGGCTTGCGCAGGAACAGGCTGCCGGGCACGCCGCTGCGGCCGTTCGTGTCCGTCGAGGTGTAGACCACCGGCCGGTCCGGATGGATCGCCCGGAAGGCGTGGGCCACCGTCCAGCCGTCGATCAGGCCGGGCAGGTGGATGTCGGTGAACAGCCAGTCGATTGCCGCGCCCTGCGCGCGCAGGAGCGTCAGCGCCGCCTCGCCCGTCGAGGCCTCGATCACCCGGATCCCGTGCGTCTCGCACAGGCTCGCGATGATCTCGAGGAGCAGGTAGCTGTCCTCGACGATGAGGACGCTCTGGGCGGGTCGCATGGCAGGGGTCCGGGGTTTTACACCCGCGATTCAGAAGTCATTAGGGTTGAGGAACCCTTAAAATACCGGCCTCTGACGACCACCGCGCGCGGGCCGCCGTGTGGCCGCGCCGCAACCCGCGCCGTTGAAATCGCCGCTGGAGCCGCACTCCGTCCCCGTGCACGCCGATACGCCCCGCAGCCGCCGCATTCGGGGTGCGACAGCGCACGCCACCGACCGGGGCGAGCCGCCACCACGTCTCCGCCCCAGGCGGCGGAACCGTCGCTTAACCATCCGCGCCTAAGACGGCGCTCAGGAGTACGCGGACCCGCCTCGAAGACCCGCAGCCGGCCTTCGGCACCGCTCGAGGAGTTTTTCCAGATCATGGCCCAGTCTTTTCGCGCCGCCGCCCTCGGCCTCGCCCTCGTGGCCTCGCTCGGCCTCGGCGCCTGCAGCAACGACAAGGACCTCGCCGACGCCTCCGCGTTCGGGGCGGGTGCCGCGACCCCGGGCAGCGCGCAGGACTTCGTCGTCAATATCGGCGACCGGGTCTTCTTCGAGTCGGATTCCACCGACCTGACGCCCACCGCGACCGCGACCCTCGACAAGCAGGCCGCGTGGCTGCAGCGCTACCCGCGCTACACCTTCATCATCGAGGGCCATGCCGACGAGCGCGGCACCCGCGAATACAACTTCTCCCTGGGTGCCCGCCGCGCCCAGGCGGTGAACGACTACCTCGCCACCCGCGGCATCGCGGCGAGCCGGATGCGGACCGTGTCGTACGGCAAGGAGCGGCCGGTGGCGGTGTGCAACGACATCTCCTGCTGGTCGCAGAACCGCCGGGCGGTGATCGTGCTCGACCGGGGCGCCGGGGCGTAAGCCCCCTGGCACCCCCCGACGGGGGCGGGAACGATCCCGCCTCCGCACCGCGCCCCAGTTTTGCCGCGGTGCGGCGCATCTGATAGGGCCTCGCGCTGACACCGGACCGCAGCCGCACCATGCCCGCCCGCCTTCGCACCCGCCTCGCCCTCGCCACGGCCCTCACCACGGCCCTCGGCGCCGCGCTCCTCGGCCACCCGGCCGCCGCGCAGGACGCCTCCGAACTGGTGGTGCGCCTCGGGCGCATCGAGAACCAGTCCCGGGTCATGGCCGGGCAGATCGAGACCCTCCAGTACGAGAACCGCCAGCTCAAGGAGCAGCTGCGCAAGTTCCAGGAGGACGTCGAGTTCCGCCTGAACGAGGGCAAGGGCGGCGGCAAGCCGGCGCCTTCGGCCGCTCCGTCCTCCGGGTCGGGTGGCGGCAACGTCAACGGCGTCAATCCCGGCTCCGGTCGCCCGGGCAAGCGCGGCGACGCCTTCGACCCGGCGCAATCTCCCGGCGCCCCCGGCGCGCCGATGCAGCTCGGCAGCACGCAGCCCTCCGCGCCCCTGCCGCCCCGGGAAGCGGTCGAGGCCGAGACTGCGCCCCGTCCGCAGCGTATCCCCCAAGGCGCGATCAGCGGGGCGACGGACGACGAGGACGCGGAGTCCGCCGCCCCCGGCTACGACGAGCCGGTGGACCTGCGCCCGCCGGCGCGGACCGGCGCGATCCCGGCGGCGCGCCCCTCCGAGAGCGTGGCCGCCACGCGCAGCGGCGACCCGGCGGCGGATTACGACGCCGCGGTGGAGCTGTTCCGCGCCAAGCAGTACGAGCAGGCCGAGATGGGCCTGCGCCAGTTCATCCAGTCGCATCCCCGCGACAATCGGGTTGCCGGCGCAACCTACTGGCTCGGCGAGAGCTACCTCGCCCGCGGCCGCAACCGCGAGGCGGCCGAGCAGTTCCTGAAGGTCTCCACCGACTACGCCCGCTCGACCCAGGCCCCCGAAGCCATGCTGAAGCTCGGCGTCACGCTGAACGCGCTGGGCGCCCGCGAACAGGCCTGCGCGACGCTGGCCGAGCTCGACCGGAAGTTCCCCAACGCCGCCGCGGGCGTCCGCCAGGGCGTCGTGCGCGAGCAGAAGCGCGCCCGCTGCGCCGCTTGAGCGGAGCGGGCGACCCGCTCCGCGACGCGATCGCCCCCTGGCTCGAACGGTCCGCCCGCCACGGGCGCGCCGTCCTGCTCGCCGTCTCCGGGGGGCCCGATTCGAGCGCCCTGATGCACGCGGCGGCGGCCCTTGCGCATCCCGGCACATCCCTGCGGGTCGCCACCGTCGACCATGGCTTGCGGCCGACATCCGGCGACGAGGCCGAGGGGGTCGCCCGCGCCGCGGACCGGCTCGGCCTGCCGCACACCACCCTGCGCTGGACGGGGCCGAAACCCGGCAGCGGCCTGCAGGACGCCGCCCGCGAAGCCCGCTACGCGCTGTTGTCGTCCCAGGCCGCGGCGATCGGTGCCGGCCTCGTGCTCACCGGCCACACCCGTGACGATCAGGCCGAGACGGTGCTGATGCGCCTCGCCGCCGGGAGCGGCCTCGCGGGCCTCGCCGGCATGCGCGCCGAGCGGAACCTCGCCCCCGAGATCGTGCTCGGGCGACCGTTCCTGCACCTGCCGAAGGCGACCCTGGTGGCGTGGTGCGAAGCGCGCGGCATCCCGGTCCTGCGCGACCCCACCAACGCCGACCCGCGCTTCGCCCGCGGCCGCCTGCGCGACGCCTGGCCGGCCCTGGAGCGCGAAGGCTTGAGCGCGGCGCGCCTCGCCCGCCTCGCCGAGCGCGCGGCGCGCGACGAGGCCGCCCTGAGGAGCGCGGCGGAGCGGGCGCTCGCCACGGCATTGCGGCTCGGCACGGAGCAGGGGGCGACGCTGCGCCTCGACGGCGCACGCCTCGCGGCCCTGCCGGAGGCCGTGGCCCTGCGCTGCGTCGATCTGGCCCTGTCGCGGGCCGGGGCCGCGCCACGCCGTCTCGACCGTCTCGAGGCGCTCGTCCTCGAATCCCTGCTGCCGGCCCTGCGGCGCAACGCGCCGATCCGGCGCACGCTGGCCGGGATTCTGATCGCGTCCGACG
The DNA here is from genome assembly GCF_053346215.1 of Methylobacterium sp. A49B. Classification (NCBI taxonomy): domain Bacteria; kingdom Pseudomonadati; phylum Pseudomonadota; class Alphaproteobacteria; order Hyphomicrobiales; family Methylobacteriaceae; genus Methylobacterium; species Methylobacterium sp. A49B. Next base: position 55,267 of record NZ_JBKFBO010000084.1, on the reverse strand, counting down.
CGGCGGCGACCGTGAGTCTGGCCCCCGCGCCGCCGCGACGACACCCGCAAGATGCTGCCCTCGCCGCAGGGGATCCCCGATTACTTGGCAAGGGAGGGCCCCCCGCTTACATTGGCGAGGTGTGCACGGATGGGCCGGCCGAGCCGGGTGACGCGTCCATCCGGGGGCCGCACACGCCAGGGATTGATCGATGAACCCGAATTTTCGCAACTTTGCCTTGTGGGTCGTCATCTTCCTGCTGGTGCTGGCCCTCGTCACCCTGTTCCAGAATCCGGGACACCGGGGCGGCGGCAGCGAGATCGCCTACAGCCAGCTCCTGAACGACGCCGATTCCGGCAAGATCCAGTCGGTGGTGATCTCCGGGCAGGACGTGTCCGGCACCTATGTCGGCGGCGGCAACTTCACGAGCTACGCGCCCAACGACCCGAGCCTGGTCTCCAAGCTGCAGGGCAAGGGCGTGACGATCACCGCCCGTCCCCCGTCCGACAACACCCCCTGGTTCATCCAGCTGCTGGTGAGCTGGCTGCCGATCCTCGTCTTCATCGGCGCCTGGATCTTCCTCTCGCGCCAGATGCAGTCGGGCGCCGGCCGCGCCATGGGCTTCGGCAAGTCGAAGGCGAAGCTCCTGAACGAGGCCCACGGCCGCGTGTCGTTCGACGACGTCGCGGGCGTCGAGGAGGCGAAGGAGGATCTCCAGGAGATCGTCGAGTTCCTGCGCGACCCGCAGAAGTTCCAGCGGCTCGGCGGCCGGATCCCGCGCGGCGTGCTGCTCGTCGGCCCGCCCGGCACCGGTAAGACCCTGATCGCCCGGGCGGTCGCGGGCGAGGCCAACGTGCCGTTCTTCACCATCTCGGGCTCCGACTTCGTCGAGATGTTCGTGGGCGTCGGCGCCAGCCGCGTGCGCGACATGTTCGAGCAGGCCAAGAAGAACGCGCCCTGCATCATCTTCATCGACGAGATCGACGCGGTCGGCCGCCACCGCGGCGCTGGCCTCGGCGGCGGCAACGACGAGCGCGAGCAGACCCTCAACCAGCTCCTCGTGGAGATGGACGGGTTCGAGGCCAACGAGGGCGTGATCATCATCGCGGCGACCAACCGCCCCGACGTGCTCGACCCGGCCCTGCTGCGTCCCGGCCGCTTCGATCGCCAGATCATGGTGCCGAACCCGGACGTCACCGGCCGCGAGCGCATCCTGCGCGTCCATGTCCGCAAGGTGCCGCTGGCCCCCGACGTCGACCTGAAGACCATCGCGCGCGGCACCCCGGGCTTCTCGGGCGCCGACCTGATGAACTTGGTCAACGAGTCCGCGCTGCTCGCCGCCCGTCGCGGCAAGCGCATCGTCACGATGCACGAGTTCGAGGACGCCAAGGACAAGGTCATGATGGGCGCCGAGCGGCGCACCCTGGTGATGACCGAGGACGAGAAGCGGCTCACCGCCTACCACGAGGGCGGCCACGCCATCGTCGCCCTCAATGTCCCGGCCACCGACCCGGTGCACAAGGCGACCATCATCCCCCGCGGCCGGGCGCTCGGCATGGTCATGCAGCTGCCCGAGCGCGACAAGCTCTCCATGAGCTTCGAGCAGATGACCTCGCGGCTGGCGATCATGATGGGCGGGCGCATCGCCGAGGAGATGATCTTCGGGCGCGAGAAGGTGACCTCGGGCGCGCAGTCGGACATCGAGCAGGCGACGCGGCTCGCCAAGATGATGGTCACCCGCTGGGGCTTCAGCCCCGAGCTCGGCACCGTCGCGTACGGCGACAACAACGACGAGGTCTTCCTCGGCATGTCGATGGGCCGGCAGCAATCGGTCTCGGAGTCGACCGCCCAGAAGATCGACGCCGAGGTCCGCCGCCTCGTCGAGACCGGCCTGGAGGAGGCGCGCCGCATCCTGGCCGAGCACAAGGACGACTTGGAGGCCCTGGCGCAGGGGCTCCTCGAGTACGAGACCCTCTCGGGCGAGGAAATCCGCAACCTGCTCAAGGGCCAGCCCCCGATCCGCGACGGCGGCGACGTGCCGCCGACCCCGGCCCGGGGTTCCTCGGTCCCCTCGGCGGGCCGCGGCCGGCCGAAGGAGACCGACGGCGGGCTGGAGCCCCAGCCGCAGGCCTGAGACCCTCCTGAAACCCTACGGGTCGGATGAGCGAAGAGGGCGCCGCGAGGCGCCCTTTTTCGTTGCGCGTGCCGGTTCGGGATAGCGCAGTCCGGATCGCGCAGACATCTCGCCCTCGGGCTTGCAGAGTCGGGATTCAGATCGGCGATGCGTTCTCGGGAGTTGCAGCCCCATTCCGGGACGGCCGGCGCTCCGCGCTTGGTCCGGGTGGCCACCCGGACCAAGCATCCCGCTTGCGCGGAACGGCCTGACCTTAGCAACACCGCAACAGACAATTCCGGGGCGCCGAAGGCGAGCCCGGACCCGAAGGGGCACGCCGGAGGCGGGCGATCCAGAACCTCTATCGGTGCAAGGTCTTGCCGCACCAGCGTCTCTGAATCCCGGGCTCCGCTGCGCGGCCCCGGGATGACGGGATGAAACGGAGACGCTGCGATACAGAGAAGAGAATCGAGACATTCCCGCAAACAGGAGATGACGATCGCCCACTGTGCAACCCATAGCCCGTGCGGGAAAGGGACAGGGTGAGGGATCGGGTCCGTCCGGAAGTGGCTCGTCGCGCGCGCGACGATGGCGGGTCCTATCCGGATCCGTCGTATCCCTCACCCCAACCCCCTCCGCACGGGAGAGGAGCCTGTCGCCCCCGGCCGCGCGCGTCGGTATTCGCCAAAGCCGCGGGCTCATCGTTGCGCCGAGAGGATCGAAGAACGCATCGCGTCTCCCGTGACAAACCGCTTCCCCTGTCGGCAAACCGACGCTGCCAGCTTGGCCGGAGCCTCGGCCTCCCACCGCGAATCGGAAACACAGGGTCCTCCTCCAGGCAGCGCACCCAAAAGCCCCGATGCCGGTCTCGACCTATCTCGTCGTCGCCCTGGGCGCGGTCGTCGCCGGCTTCGTGCAGGGCCTCTCGGGCTTCGCCTTCGGGCTCGTCTCCCTGTCGTTCTGGGCCTGGGTGATCGATCCGCAGCTCGCCGCCGTTCTGGCCGTGTCCGGCGCCTTCACCGGCCAGGTCGTGGCCGCCCTCTCGGTCCGGCGCGGGTTCGACCTCCGGCGCCTCGCGCCCTTTGTGCTCGGCGGCCTCGCGGGGATCCCCCTCGGCCTCCTCCTGTTGCCGCGGCTCGACGCCGACTGGTTCAAGGCCCTCCTCGGCGCCCTGCTGATGGTCTGGTGCCCGGCCATGCTGTTCGCCCAGAACCTGCCGCGGATCACGGCCGGCGGCCGGCTCGCCGATGCCGCGGTGGGACTCGGGGGTGGCCTGATGGGCGGGCTCGGCGGCTTCACCGGCGTGCTGCCGACCCTCTGGTGCACCCTGCGCCGCTACGAGCGCGACGTGCAGCGGTCGGTGATCCAGAACTTCAACCTCGCCATGCTCAGCGTGACCATGGCGACCTATCTCGCCTCCGGGCTCGTCACCCGGGCGGCGCTGCCGATGCTGGCGGTGGTGCTGCCGGCGATGCTGGTCCCGACCTTCCTCGGCGCCCGGATCTACCTGGGCATCAGCGAGGCCGCGTTCCGCCGGCTCGTCCTCAGCCTCCTGACCCTCTCGGGTCTCGCGCTGGTCTCGGCCTCGGTGCCGCGGCTCCTGGAACGCGGCTTCCGGAGCGCGCCGGGCGCCGCATTTCGACCGCCTTTGTCGCGGAGCACCCGATTCATCCTTCCGGTCACTAGGCATCCGGAAGCACCGGTCATCTGCTAGGCTATGTCGGGTCCGCGGCCCGGCATCGGAGACGTCATGGCGCGCAAGTATTTCGGAACCGACGGCATCCGGGGCCGGGCCAACGGGGTGATCACCCCCGAACTCGCCCTCAAGGTCGGTCAGGCGGCCGGCCTCGTGTTCCAGCGCGGCGACCACCGCCACCGGGTGGTGATCGGCAAGGACACGCGCCTGTCCGGCTACATGATCGAGACCGCGCTGGTGGCGGGCTTCACCTCGGTGGGCATGGACGTGCTGCTGCTCGGGCCGGTGCCAACGCCCGCCGTGGCGATGCTGACGCGCTCCATGCGGGCCGATCTCGGCGTGATGATCTCGGCCTCGCACAACCCGTTCGAGGACAACGGCATCAAGCTGTTCGGGCCCGACGGCTTCAAGCTCAACGACGCGATCGAGCACGAGATCGAGGGGCTGATCGACGCCGACATGCACAAGCGCCTCTCCGGCGCGAACGACCTCGGCCGGGCCAAGCGGATCGAGAGCGTGCATGCCCGCTACATCGAGTTCGCCAAGCGCACCCTGCCGCGGCACGTGACCCTCGACGGCCTGCGGGTCGTGGTCGATTGCGCCAACGGCGCCGCCTACAAGGTCGCCCCCGAGACCCTGTGGGAACTCGGCGCCGACGTGATCGCCATCGGCACCGAGCCGGACGGGTTCAACATCAACCGCGCCGTCGGCTCCACCGCCCCGGCGGCCCTGATCGACATGGTCCGCGAGCGCCGGGCCGATATCGGCATTGCGCTGGATGGCGACGCCGACCGGGTGCTGATCGTCGACGAGAAGGGCCAGGTGGTCGACGGCGACCAGCTCATGGCCGTCGTGGCCCGCTCCTGGAAAGAGGACGAGCGCCTCACCCAGCCGGGCGTGGTGGCGACGATCATGTCGAATCTCGGCCTGGAGCGCTATCTCGGCGGCCTCGGCCTGACGCTGGCCCGCACCGCGGTGGGCGATCGCTACGTCCTCGAGCACATGCGCGAGCACGGCTACAACCTCGGCGGCGAGCAGTCCGGCCACATCATCATGTCGGACTACACCACCACGGGCGACGGCCTCGTGGCGGCGCTGCAATTGCTCAGCGTCGTGCAGCGGCAGAACCGGCCGGTGAGCGAGGTCTGCCACTGCTTCGACCCGCTGCCGCAGATCCTCAAGAACGTCCGTTACCGGACCGGGGAGCCGCTGCGCCAGGACAGCGTGGTCAGCGCCATCGAGCACGCCCGCCAGCGGCTGGGCAATGCCGGGCGTTTGGTGATCCGCCCCTCCGGCACGGAGCCGGTGATCCGCGTGATGGCCGAGGGCGACGACCGCAGCCTCGTCAACGAGGTGGTCGACGAGGTGGTCGACGCCGTGACCCGCGCGGCGGCCTGAAACGGGCCTCAGCCGGCCTGCTCACGCGTCCTGGTAGAGGGCGCGCAGCTCCGGCGGCGCCGTCCTGCGCCACGCCGCCAGCAGGGCGTCGCGCAGCGTGTCCTCCGCGCACAGGTCGAGGTCGAGGTTGGTCCAGCCGCGCCGGCCCCAGGCTCCGTCCAGCGGCGTGAACAGGTCGGGCTCGGCCTCGCACAGGGCCGCCTGATCCTCGGGCGCGAGGCGCAGCACCACCCGCGCCTCCTCGACCCACAGGGTGGCCAGCACCCGGCCGCCGACGCGGAAATCCGGGTTGCCGCTGTGCGCGCCCGCCACCGTCTCGGGCAGCATCAACGCCAGGATGCGCACGTCCTCCGGCAGCACGGAGCGCTCAGCCGACCTGAAGGGGCCGGGCCGGTCGGCCCTGGCCGCCCGGAGGGCCGTCCGCGATCGGATTCACCATGGGCACGCCTTCGTACGTAGAGTTGATGCCCGGAACGCCGCAGCACGGCGCCAAGAAGATAAACAAATACTTCCCGTTCGCCAGTTTCGAAGGACGCGCAATGAACGTGCAAGCATAACATTTAACGTTAAGCCGGATTTAAGACCTTCCGGACATCCTTCACCAAGTGTCCCCGAGCCGCGCGCTGCGTGTCCGCTCATGAGTCCGGAAGGAAGTCCTATGGCCCGCTCCAAGCTGAACGCTTTGGTGCGTAGCCTGACGCTCGCGGCGAGCGTCGGCGCGCCCTGCCTCGCCGCCGCTGCAGATCTGCTGCCGCCACCCCCGCCGCCTCCGCCCCCCCCGATCGAGGTCGGCGGCGGCTGGTACCTGCGCGGCGATGTCGGCGCGAGCATCTACACCCGCCCGAAATACAGCGAGGCCTACGACTACACCGGCTACGCCGACGCCAACCGCTCCTTCGGGAACGTCATCGGCAGCGGCGGCTTCGCGGGTGTCGGCGTCGGCTACCAGTTCACCCCGTTCTTCCGCGGCGACATCACCGGAGAGTACCGCTACTCCACCGGCCTGCGCGGCAGCGAGTACTATCGCGGCCCCGACTACGACGACGGCCTCGGCTCCTACGGCGTGAACAAGTCGAGCGGCAGCTTCGACTCCGCGGTAGTGCTCGCCAACGCCTACTTCGACCTCGGCACCTGGTATGGCATCACGCCGTTCATCGGTGGCGGCGTCGGCTACGCCTTCAACCACGTCTCGTCCTACTCGACCAACCAGCAGTTCACGAGCCCGACCTACGGCTACGATTACGCCAACCCGATCTACGGCTGCGACTGCGGGGCACCCTCGTACAACTACAGGCCGGTCTACGACAACAACGGCAATCCGGTCTACAACACCAACAGCGGTACCAAGTTCTACAAGGACAAGTCGAGCGGCAGCTTCGCCTGGGCGCTCCACGCCGGTCTGGCCTACAACGTGACCGACGCGTTCAAGGTCGAACTGGCCTACCGCTATCTGAACCTCGGCAAGGCCGAGACCGGCGCCGGCTATGTGCCGTGCTGCACCGGTGCCCTGCCGGCGGTCAAGGTGAAGGACATCGAGGCGCACGACGTGAAGATCGGCCTGCGCTACTACCTCGGCGGCTTCGTCGCGGCCCCGCTGCCGCCGCTGATGCCGGAGCCGGTCCCGGGCCCGCTGGTGCGCAAGTACTGAGCACCGACCGGACCTGATCTCACCGCCAAGGCCTGACGGCGCGGAGCTTCTCCGCGCCGTTTCGCGTTTTCACGGCCGCGCCGCGGTCCATGCCGGACCTGCGAGGAAGATCAGTCCTGAAGCCCGGCATTTCCGTCAGAAACAGGATTGTTTCGGCGGGAAACCCGAGATTACCCCGAAGCAACGGACAATTAAGGTTACTCGTCTATCACTGCGTCGAGGCTCGATCAGCCGTCCGCCTCGTAGTGCCAGGACGATCCCGATGCGTACCGTCACCTTTCCGTTGTTGGCAGTTCTCGGCCTCTGCGGCGTGAGCACGGCCCGGGCCGCCGATCTGGACTACGATTACCTGCGCGGCGCCGAGTATGATCCGCTGCCCGCCCCCGCGGTGGTCGACTGGAGCGGCATCTATGTCGGCGGCCACGGCGGCTACACGTCCGCGGCCCTGGGCAGCCGGGGGGCGCTCCAGCCGCTGATCTACCGCGACTCGCACAACACGACCGGCGAGTCCGACTTCGGCGCCTCGACCCTCCTGAGCCCGCCGTCGCGGCGCGTCGGCGACATGAGCTTCGGCGCCTTCGCGGGCTACAACGTCCAGTACGATCAGTTCGTCTTCGGCGTGGAAGCCGATTACACCTATTTCGGCCGGATGGGCGTGTCGAGCGACGGGCTCGGGCGCAGCCAGATCTCGGCCGCGGGCCAGTACGAGGCCGTGAACCTGTCGGGTTCCACGGCCACACGGGTCAACGATTACGGGACCCTGCGCGCCCGCATCGGCTACGCGTTCGAGAACTTCATGCCCTACGTGACCGGCGGCGTGGCCATCGGCCGGGCGCGCATCGCCGACGCGACCAGCTACCAGAATTACGGGTTCAACCTGACCGCCTACAACGCGACGCTGGCAGGGACGCCGACCTCCGTGAGCAACTTCGGCTACGCGAGCTTCAACCCGGGCGCGCCCTACAGCAGCACGCCGTACACCTCCCTCCAGGCGCAGTCGAAGACCAAGGTCGTCGCCGGCGTGGCGGCGGGAGCCGGCATCGAGTACGCGATCACGCCGAACATCCTGCTCCGCGCCGAGTACCAGTACGTGCTGTTCAACGATTTCGACGGGCACAAGGTCAACCTGAACACCGTCCGCGCCGGCGCCGCCGTCAAGTTCTGAAAGCCGGGCCCGCGGCCGGCGACCGCGGGTCGATGTCCCTCTCGTTGAAGCGCCTCGTCTTGAAGCGCCTTGTCTTGAAGCGCCTCGTGCCGCGCTGGCGGAGCCTGCACATGCGAACACACCGGTTCCTCCGGCTTGCCGCGCCCCTCCTGCTCGCCGGGCTCGTCCTGGCACCGGAGCCCTCCGCAGCCCGGCACGGGCACGGATACAGGCATGAAGACAGGCATGGACACAGGCACGCGCCGCGCGTGATCCGGCACCACCGGGTCCGCCTGGACCCGGTCCCGGTCGCGCCGCCGCCCGTGCTCTTCCGGGACTATCTGCCGCGCAACCACAACGTCCCGATGTACAACGAGCCGCCCCGGCGCGGGCCGGCCTGGTGACGCGTCGGCGACGCCCTCAGCTCTCCAGCTCGCTGTCCCAGTACAGGTAGTCGAGCCACGTGTGGTGGTACTGCCGGTGGTCGAACTCGGGCTGGCGGTGGTGCAGCTCGTAGCGCGTCGGCCGGCGGGGCGCGTTCATCAGCGGCATGTCGGCCTCGTCGGGCGTGCGGTTGGCCTTGCGCAGGTTGCAGGGCGAGCAGGCCGCCACGACGTTCTCCCAGCTCGACAGGCCGCCCCGGGAGCGCGGCACCACGTGGTCGAAGGTCAGGCCGCCCGAGGGCAGCCGCAGGCCGCAATACTGGCAGCTGAACCCGTCGCGCAGGTAGATGTTGTAGCGCGTGAAGGCCGGGCTGCGGGCCAGCGCCACGTAGTTCTTCAGCGCCACCACGCTCGGCACCCGCAGGGCGCGGGACGGCGAGCGGGCCTCCACGTCGTAGCTCGCCACCAGGGTGACCCGGTCGAGGAACAGGGCCGTGAACGCGTCCTTCCAGGACCAGAGCGAGAGCGGATTGTACGAGAGCGGCCGATAATCCGCGTTGAGGACGAGGGTTTGGAGATCCATCATCGGCGCGACTCTTCGGACTATCTCGAACGCGGATAACGCGCGGGACCGCGCCACCGCCCCACAGGCCCGTCCGGACCGGCCCAGGGCCGATGCGGGACGGGCCGGCGCGCGGCGCGTCGGCTTGGCGGGAGAGGCGGAGGGAGCAACAGGGCGGCGGGCCGGCGCGCGGGGGCGCCGGTCGGGGCGGTCACATCCGGAACGCGGCCGGGCCGGGCCGGCGCTGTCACCGGCCGTGCCCTTTCGCGTGATGACGAAAAGGCCCTGTCCATCAGGTGTTCATCTAATCCCAGCGTGACACCCTTGTGAAGCTTTTCCCGCCGGGCCCCAGGGACGCACCCACAGGCCGCCCGCCGGGCGTCGAATCCGCCCGAGGGTGGGCAGGAGCAACGTTTCGCCCTAAAGCTCGCCCAGAGCGCTGGGCCGCCATGCTGGGCCACTGAGCGGCCAGCCCCGGTCCCCCATCGCCGCCGATTCGCCGATGCCGGCCCCGTGACCCCGCATCCGGCGCACCCGACGAGAGGTTGCCCATGACTCGTACGCCAGCGCGGATCTGTCCGCGCCCGTTGCTGCTCCTTCCGGTTCTCGCAGCCCTCGTGCTCGGCCCCCCCGCGGTCGCACCGGCCCTCGCCCAGGCTCAGAGCCAGACGCAGCCTCAGGGGCAGACCCAGAATCACGCGCCGGCCGGGCAACCTTCGGAGGCCAAGCCTGCCGGGCAACCTTCGGAGGCCAAGCCGGCGGAGGCCAAGCCTTCGGACACCAAGCCGGCGGTTGCGAAGCCCAGCCCGGCACAGGCCGAACTTCCCGAGCAGTTCAAGGCGGTCCGGGCCAAGATCGACGCCGCCAAGGCCGAGCTCGATGCCCGCGAGAAGCAGCTCGGCCATAACGACCTGACGGTGGCCGACCTCACCGCCATCCGCGACAGCGCCGTCACGGTCACGGACGAGATCCGCACCCTGGTCACCCGCCTCGACGCGCCGCTGGAGGCCGCCCGCGAGCGGCTCGCCCAGCTCGGGCCGAAGCCGAAGGACACCCAGGAGAGCGCCGACGTCGCCGAGCAGCGCCTCGAGCGCGAGGCCGCCGTGACCCGGATCGACGAGACCCAGCGGCTGGCCCGCTCCCTGGTGGTGCAGGGCGACCAGATCGTCGACCGGGTCTCGAACCGCCGCCGCGAATCCTTCACCCGCGACCTGTTCCAGCGCTCCCAGCCGCTGGTCGGACCGGGCCTCTGGGCCAAGGTGATGGGGGACATCCCCCGGGACACGCGCGCCCTGCAGAGCGCAGTCTCCGATATCGGCCTGCTGTTCTCCCGCAACGGCAGCCTCGGCAACCTGCTGCTCCTGGGGCTCGCCTTCGGGATCTCGGTCGCGCTGTATTTCGGCCGGCGCAACATCGCCCCGCGCGGCGCCCGCCGCGACGCCGGCAAGACCGACCCGTCGCGCCGGGCCGTGATGCTCGCCGCGTGGCGGGTGATCCTGCTCGGCACGGTCCCGGCGGTGGCCGGGTCCTACGCGGTCTACTACGCGCTGGACGCCACCAACCTCCTGCCCTCCCGGCTCCTGCCGGTGGCGGCCGCGATCCTCGGCGGCCTCGCCTTCATCGCCTTCGTGGAGGCCCTCTGCGACGGGCTGCTCAGCACCGAGAAGCCGGCCTGGCGCCCCGCGCCCGTGAGCGACGCGGCGGCGGTCCGCCTGACCCGGCTCGCGGTCGGCATCGCCACGGTGATCACCGTGGTGAAATCCGTGGAGGCCCTGAATTCCGGGATCTCGGCGGCTCTGCCGATCTCCATCGCCACGCGGGGCATCGGCGCCGTGGCGACCGCGCTGATCCTGGCGATCGGTCTGCACCGCTTCGCCGACACCGAGCAGGAGGAGGAGGCCTGCTTCGGCCCCTACGTGCCGACCAAGACCACCACGGGCATCGGCGGGCCGGCCCGGCTCCTGGGCTGGGCCGCGGTGGCGCTGATCGGGCTCGGCGCGCTGGTGGGCTACGTCGCCTTCGCGGCCTTCATGATCGACCAGCTGATCTGGGACGCGGGCGTCCTGGTGATGCTCTACCTCCTGGTCCAGAGCGTCGACATCTTCATCGGCCGGGCGCTCTCGGACGAGACGCGGCTCGCCACCACGCTCCAGGCCAATACCGGCCTGCGCAAGCGGTCGCTGAACCAGATCTCGGTCCTGGCGACCGGCGCGGCCCGGCTCGTCCTGTTCCTGGCGGCGGCGGTCCTGGTGCTGGCGCCCTGGGGGCTCGACTCCACCGACATCCTCTCGTCGGTCCGGCAGGCCTTCTTCGGCTTCAAGGTCGGGGACGTGACGATCTCGCTGTCCAGCATCGCGCTGGGCGTCGGCATCCTGGTGCTCGGGGTGTTCATCACCCGCGGCGTGCAGCGCTGGCTGGAGAACACCTACCTGCCGGCGACCGACCTCGACGCGGGCCTGCGCAACTCGATCACCACGGTGGCGGGCTATTGCGGCTTCCTGATCGCGCTCGCGCTCGCCTTCTCGTATCTGGGCCTGAGCCTGGAGAAACTCACCATCGTGGCCGGCGCCCTGTCGGTCGGTATCGGCTTCGGCCTCCAGTCGATCGTCAACAACTTCGTCTCGGGCCTGCTGCTCCTGTGGGAGCGCCCGATCCGGGTCGGCGATCAGGTGGTGATCGGCGATTCCGAGGGCATCGTGAAGCGGATCTCGGTCCGCTCCACGGAGATCCAGACCTTCGACCGCTCGGCCGTGATCGTGCCGAACTCGAACCTGATCTCCGGCGTGGTCAAGAACCGGGTGCGGGGCGACCGCTCCGGGCGGGTCAGCATCACGGTCAGCGTCCTGCGCAACCAGGATCCGGTGCGGGCCGCCGAGATGATCGTCGGCTGCGCGCAGGCGCATTCGGACGTGCTCAAGGACCCGGCCCCGCGGGTGGTGTTCAAGAAGATCGGCGACCCGTTCCTGGAGTTCGAGCTGCTGGTCTGGATCGTGGACGTGAGCCTCGGCCAGAAGGTCCTGACCGACCTGAATTTCTCCGTGTTCGCGACGCTCTCCGGGGCGGGCTTCATCCCGCCGCTCGGCCCCGGCTCCAGCATCGTCACCATCCAGGGCCTCGACACGATGCAGAGCGCCATGGGCGAGATCGCCAGCCGGTTCGGGCTGCCGGCGCCGGCCGCCGAGGCGGCCGAGGCGGGGGAACCGGCCCGGGCGCAGCGGGACCGGGCCCTGCGGAGCGCGGGGGGCTGAGGGACCGATGCGGTTTGGCCCGGGGCCGCCTATATGCCTCGGGCGGCCGTGCCGGCTGCCGAGCGGGGACCAGAGACACGTGGGCGCACGAGACACGAGACGGATCCTGAGGCGGGCGGCCTGCATCCCGGTGCTGGCGCTCCTCGGCTCCTGCAACACCGAGGCGCCGACGACCTCCGCCTTGCCGAGCATCTACCTGCCGCTCGCCAGCAACAGCGCCCATATCGACGTCGAGGCGGCGCGCGACATGATCTCGTCCTATCGCCGCAACCGCGGCGCGGCGCCGCTCGCGGTCGATCCCGAATTGCAGCGGCTCGCGGAGGCCGAGGCGGCCGCCATGGCGCTCGCCGACCGGCCGAGCCGGGCGCAGACCGTCAAGGCTGCGGTGGAGCGGCTCGGATACGCGGACGTGAACGCCAACCTCTCGGCGGGCTATCACACCCTGGCGGAGGCGTTCTCCGGCTGGCGCGAGAGCGCGCCGCACGACGCCACCATGCTGGCGCCCCGGGCGACCAAGATGGGGATCGCCACCGCCTACGCGCCGGGGTCGAAGTACAAGGTCTACTGGGCGCTCCTGACGGCCAAGTAGCCGCGGTTCCCATCGCCTCGGTCCCTCCGGCAGTCCCGTCCCGTTCGGGATCGGCGGCGCCTCCTCGATGGCCCTGTCGAAGACCCTCACGACCACGCGGCGGTTGGCCGGCCTGGAGGGAGCGTCGGGGAACATCGGCCCAGTGGCGGCCTTGCCGGCGACCGAGGCGAACCGGTCGTCCGGAACTCGGTACCGGCCGGGATCGCGCGAACAGGAAATCTTGCTTAGCGAATCGTAAGAAAACTGTTTCGAACCTGTATCGGCCCGTCATCGCCCGTTCAGGCGGAAGCTGGCATAGCCGTTCTCCAAGAGGGGTTTGACCCGGATCCGGCGCCGATGCCGACCGCGCGGAGCTCCTCAGATAAGGCGTGAGACCCGGGTCACACGGGCCGCGCCAGGGGTGGCGGAGCGGTACGATGGTTCGTCTGTACGGGCGGGTCCTGGGATTCCTGAAGGCGGAAAGGCGGCTGGCCATAGGCTTGGCCGTCACCAACGTGATCCTGGCGATCGCGGCCTTCGCCGAGCCCCTGCTGATGGGCCGGATCATCGACCAGCTGACCCATCTCAAGCGCGGCGGCGACGCCATGGGCACGATGCTGCCCCTGCTCGCCGCCTGGGTGGCGTTCGGCTTCTTCACCATCGCGGCGGGCGTGTTCATCGCCCTCCACGCCGACCGGCTCGCCCACCGCAACCGCCTGTCGTCGATGGCGAGCTACTTCGAGCACGTCCTCGACCTGCCGCTCGCCTTCCACTCGGCCAACCATTCCGGCCGTGTCCTGAAGGCGATGCTGGAGGGCACGAACGGGATGGCATGGCTGTGGCTCGGCTTCTTCCGCGACCACCTCGTCGCCCTGGTCTCGCTCGGCGTGCTCCTGCCGATGACCCTGTTCATCAACTGGCAGCTCGGCTCGATCCTGGTGGTGCTGGTGCTCGCCTTCACGGCGCTGACCACCTTCGTGATGCGCCGGACCGAGGCGCTCCAGGGGCAGGTCGAGGAATTCAATTCCGGCCTCGCGGCCCATGCCTCGGACGCGCTCGGCAACGTCGCGGTGATCCAGTCCTTCACCCGCGCCAAGGCCGAGAAGGAGGCGATGCGCGGCATCATCACCAACCTGCTCGCCGCGCAGATCCCGGTCCTGTCCTGGTGGGCGCTCGCCAACGTGGCGACCCGGGCGTCCGCGACCATCACCATGACGGCGATCTTCGTCACCGGCATCTGGCTCTATCAGGCGGGCTCCACCACGGTGGGCGAGGTCGTGGCCTTCATGAGCCTCGCCACCGCCTTCGTGGCCCGGCTCGACCACGTGGTCGGCTTCGTCAACGGCCTGTTCCAGCAGGCCCCGAAGATCGCCGAGTTCTTCGAGATCTACGACACCGTCCCGGCGGTGGCCGACCGGCCGCACGCCCGGCAGGTCGCCCGGTTCGAGGGCGCGGTCACCTTCGAGGACGTCGCCTTCTCGTATGACGGACGGCGCCAGGCGCTGGACGGCGTCTCGTTCTCGGCGCGCCCCGGCGAGACGATCGCGCTCGTCGGCACCACCGGCTCGGGCAAGTCGACGACGCTCGGCCTCCTGCACCGCAGCTTCGACCCGTCCGCCGGCGCGATCCGCATCGACGGGATGGACATCCGCGACGTCGGCCTGTCGTCCCTGCGCCACAACATCGGCGTGGTGTTCCAGGAGCCGATGCTGTTCGCCCGCTCGATCCGCGAGAACCTGCAGGTCGGCTGCCCCGACGCGACGGACGAGGAGATGCTCGACGCCCTGGAGCGGGCTCAGGCCAGCGCCTTCATGGCGCGCCAGGCCGACGGGCTCGACACGGTGATCGGCGAGCGCGGCCGGTCGCTCTCGGGCGGCGAGCGCCAGCGGCTCTCGATCGCCCGGGCGCTCCTGAAGAACCCGCCGATCCTGATCCTCGACGAGGCGACCTCGGCGCTGGACGCCGCCACCGAGCGCAAGCTCCAGGGCGCGCTGGAGACCGTGATGGAGGGGCGTACCACCTTCGTGATCGCCCACCGCCTCGCGACGATCCGCGACGCCGACCGGATCCTGGTGTTCCACGAGGGCCGGATCGTCGAGGCCGGGACCTTCGACCAGCTGGTGGCCCAGGACGGCCGCTTCGCCGACCTCGCCCGGGCGCAGTTCATGGCGACCCAGGCCGAGGAGGAGGAAGGACTGGCGCTGGCCGCCTGAGAGGGCGGGAGGCCGCCCCCGCGGCCGGTGGCCTGTCGTGCCGTGCCCGCTCGGGTTGCGCCCGGGCGGAAGCCGCGTCAGGACCGGCTGCCCCATCCTTCCGCCCCATCCCGGGATGCGCCGCGGGACGTGGGCCGGACAAGGGCGGGACATGGGTCTGGCGCGCCGTCAGGCGGAGGCCCGGTGCCAAGCCGGGATCCTGCAGGCCCATTCCCCATCCGGGCGGAACTTCAATCCGGGCGGACTCGGAGGTCGCCACCCCGGGATGGCAGGCGTTCCGCCCCGGCCGGGCGGGCGCCAGGGTTGACGGGCCCGGCCGTGCTTGAGAAACGTCACGGAACCTGACCTATCACCTGTTGGGAGCGGCCGCGCCGTGAGACGGACAGCCCCGCACGAGGAGTCCTTCGCGGCAAAGCCCGTCCCGGTCGCCGCGCAGGCCGCCCTCGGCAGCGACGACCTGATCGAGCTCCTGTTCTTCGCCTACCGCGACTTCGTGGGCGATCCGGACCGGATCCTGGCCGCCTACGGCTTCGGCCGGGCGCACCACCGGGTGCTGCACTTCGTCGACCGCTACCCGGGCCTGACCATCGCGGAACTCCTCGACATCCTGCGCATCACCAAGCAGAGCCTGAACCGGGTCCTCAAGGACCTGATCGGCCAGGGCTACGTGGCGCAGAAGCCCGGCTCCAGCGACCGGCGCCAGCGCCTGCTGTACTGCACGGTTGCCGGCGCCGGCCTGGCGGCCGACCTCACCCGCGTCCAGGCCCGCCGCCTCTCCCGGGCGCTGGCCGCCCCGGATGCGCGGGGCTCGCCGGAGGAATTCCTGATGGCCATGATCGAGCCGGAGGATCGCCCGGCGGTCCAGCGCCTGATGGCGCGGCGCGGGAGCGGCGCGTGACGATCCCGGTCCGGGCCGAACTGCCCGACGAGGCCCCGCACGTTTTGGTGGTCGACGACGACCGCCGCCTGCGCGAGCTGCTCGCCCGCTACCTCACCGACCAGGGTTTTCGCGTCACCGCGGCGGCGAGCGCCGCGGAGGCCCGGGCGCGGGCCCAGAGCGTGGTGTTCGACGCCATGGTGCTCGACGTGATGATGCCGGGCGAAAACGGCTTCGACTACGCCCGCAGCGTGCGCGAGACCTCGCGGGTGCCGATCCTGATGCTCACCGCCCGCTCCAACACCAACGACCGGGTGATGGGGCTGGAGATCGGCGCGGACGATTACCTGCCGAAACCCTTCGAGCCGCGGGAGCTGACGCTCCGGCTCAACAACATCATCAAGCGCAACGGCCGCCCCCGCGAGGTGAGCGCCGAGGCCGTGACCTTCGGGCCGTTCGCGTTCCGGATCGACCGGGGCGAATTGCGCCGCGACCACGAGCTGATCCGCATCACAGAGCGCGAGCGCGAGATCCTGACGATCCTGGCGATGGCGGGCGGCGCCAATGTCGAGCGCGAGCAGCTCGCGGGCAGCGGTGGCGCGGCGGCGGAGCGCACCGTCGACGTCCAGATCAACCGCCTGCGCCGCAAGACCGAGGTCGATCCCGCCAACCCGGTCTTCCTGCAGACCGTGCGGGGCGTGGGCTACCGGCTCGCGGTGGACTGAAGCGGCGTCCGGATCACACGACGCGCGGCTCGTCGGGCTTCAGCTTGAGGGCCTTGGCGATCCGGGTGGACAGGCTGCCCACGACGGCCACGGCGGCCTCCCGACCGGCGAGGGCCCGGATCGCCTCCAGTGCCTCCTCGGCTCCGGGTTTCATCACCGCGTAGACGGTGGAACCCTGCGCCTTGCCGGGTCGCCCCGTCGTGACGGAGACGAGGAAAGTCGTGTAGCGTCTCCGCAGGCGTCCGGGCATGTCTCAGCATGTGCCATGTCGGCTAACCATCACCAACACCTGATTTCTCGCGCCGATCCGACACGGGGGATCCGGCCGCAGCGCCACATCAGATCAGGGCAAGATCCAGGCCCGGCAGCGGCAGGCCCGCCAGCCGCGCGCTCCACACCTGCCCGGATTCCACCGGCAGGGCGTCGGTCAGGGTGCCGGTGGTGACGACCTCGCCGGCCGCCAGCGGCGGCGACGCCAGATCGTTAGCCAGCACATCGACGAGGTGGCCGAGGGCCGTGAGAGGGCCTGTCCCGAGCACGTTCCGGCCACCGCCACGCTCCGCCACGGCGCCGTCCCGCAGGAGGTCGACGGTGAAGGCTTCGAGCGCCCCGATCCAGGCCGGCCGATCCGCCGGGGCGATCGGGACCCGCTCGCCGACCACCAGCAGCCCGTGCAGCCCGAAGGCCGCCACGGTGTCGGGGGCGGCGAAGCGCCATCCGGGATAGAGCGACTGCACGATCTCGAAGCCGCAGGCCGCCCAGTCGAGGCACGCGATCAGGGCCGCGGCGTCCATGCCCGGCTCCGGCGCGTGGGCGAGGCCGAACACGATCTCGGGCTCGATCCGCGGTTCCACGAAGGCGGCGAGCGCCACCGGCTCCGCCAGCGCGTCCCGGTCGCGCAGGGTCGTGTCGTAGATGTGGCCCCAGATCGGGGCATCGACGCCGTACCGCGCCCAGATCGTCGTGTTGGTGAACCCGATCTTGCGGCCGACCGGCCGCTCGCCGCGCGTCTCACGCAGCCGCCGGACTTCCGCGGCCACCCGATAGGCGGCCGGCAGATCGAGGCCGGGATCCCAGCCGGTCAGGGGCGGGATCCGGCGGCGATGCTCGTGCGCGGCCAGGACGGTCCGGGCATGGGCGGCGGCGGATACAGGCTCGGTCATGGCCTGACGTAGCACGCCGGCCCGCCGCCGTAGACCGGCGCGGCCCTACCAGACCAGCCGCTCGATCACCGCGTCCGGATGCACCGCCTGCCGGCCGAGCCACTCCGCCACGTCGCCGAGCCGGTGGTGCTCGGCCGTGACGCCGAGTTCCTCCGCGTGGATGCCCCGTGCCACCAGGAGGCTCGCGATGCCGAAGCCCCGGGCACCGGCGATGTCGGTGCGGATCGCGTCGCCGATCGCCAGGACCCGGGCCGGATCCACCGGGGCGCCGATCAGGTCCGCCCCCCTGGCGAGCGCCGCCTCGTAGACCGGACGATGCGGCTTGCCGGCATAGACGGCCGTGCCGCCGATCTCCGCGTAGGCCGCCGCCAGCAGGCCCGCGCAGGGGATCAGCCGGTTGCCGCTCTCGACCACGAGGTCGGGATTGGCGCAGATCATCGTCAGCCCGCGGGCGGCGAGGCGCCCGAGCTCGTCGCGGTAATCCTCCGCGGTCTCGCTGCGGTCGTCGAACAGCCCCGTGCAGACCACGAGGTCGGCCTGCGCCTCCGGGACGAGGCTGAGGTCGAGATCCTGGAAGATGCCGAGGTCGCGCTCCGGCCCGATATGGCGGATCCGCGCGCCCGGGCGCTGGGCGATCAGGTCGCGGGTGAGGTCGCCCGAGGTGAGGATCGCGTCGTAGGCCTCCCGCGGCACCCCGAACCGGTCGAGGATGCGCCCCACCCCGTCGCCGGGCCGCGGGGCGTTCGAGACGAGGACGACCCGGCGCGGCCGGTCTCCGGCAAGGCCGCGGAAGCGGATCAGCGCCTCGCCGGCGGGCCCGTGCGCCTTCTGGCCGTCGTGCAGCACGCCCCACACGTCGCAGAGGATCAGGTCGTATCGGTCGGCGATCGCGGCGAGGCCGTTCAGGGTCGGGATGGCGGTCATGATGGTCCGTGGACGTCCTGGTTTCAAAAGGTCCGGGACCTTTTGCGGGTGCAGGGCGGCGCCCTGCAAGCGGGCGAGCTCCTCAAGGCCAGGGCTCCGCCCTGGCGACCCGCCAAAGGGCGCGCCCCTATGGAAACCCGTTACCGGCGTTGCGGGCCCAGCCGGTGCTCGGCGAAGAAGTCGAGCATGGCGCGGGAGGCGTCGGGGCCCTCGCGGTCGGTGTAGCTGCCCTCGGGGCGGCCGCCCGACCAGGCGTGGCCGGCGCCGCGCACGCGCCAATCCTCGACGACCACGCGGCCCGCCGGGTCCCGGTAGCGGGTGCGAGTGAAGGGATGGCCGCGGCCCTCGATGGTCTCGGACCGGGCGGTCAGGCCCGCGACATTGGCCTGCGCCAGAACCTGATCGGCGTTGCGCACGCTCACCGTGCCGTCATCCTCGCCGTGGAAGATGATGGTGGGCACGCGCGTCGCCGCGGGGGGCGCCCCGAAGGGCGTCGGGCTGCCGAGGCCCGGGGCGCCGACCTGCATGGCCATCAGCGCCGAGCCGAGGTCGCGGGCGCAGCCGGCGGCGAGGCCCGAATGGACGCCGACCGCCGCGTAGAGATCCGGATAGGCGCGGGCGATGTTGAGAGCGGCCGCGCCCCCGGCCGACAAGCCGGCGATGTAGACCCGGGCCGGGTCGATCGGGTGCTCCGCCAGGAGGGCTCGGGTGAGACCCGCGACGATCGCCGGCTCGCCCGATCCGCGGACCTGATCGCGGGGATCGTACCAGTTCCAGCAGCGCTGGGCGTGGGCCTGACGGCTCTGGGCCGGGTAGGCGACGTACACGCCCGCCCGCTCGGCCAGCGCGTTCATGCCGGTGCCGGCGGCGAAATCGTCCGGATTCTGCGTGCAGCCATGCAGCATCACGACCAGCGGCGCGCGCCTGTCCGGATGGCTCGGGATGAACAGCTTGTACTCGCGGGTGCCGGCGGTCTCAGTGTGGCTCAGGGTCACGAAGCTGCCCCCCGCCGGACGCTTCCGCTCGGGGGGCGAGGCGGGCTGGCGCAGCGGGTTGCCGAGGCCCTTCAGCACCGGCGCGAGGCCGCGCACGACGTCGCCCACGACCTGGCCGACCACCTCGCGCACCCGCGTCCCCGGCTCCGCCGCGGGGCGGGTCTCCTCGCGACGCACCGGACCCTCGGGCGGCGCGGACGGAGGCCTCTGGCCCCCGAGGCTGCGCTGGATCAGGGCGGTCGCCTCCTCCAGCCGGCCGAGGCCGGTGAGCCGGGTGGCCTCGATCATGTCGGCGAACGGCGATGCGCCTGCCTTGGCGCCGCGATCCGCACCGTGGTCCCCGTCGCGGCCACCGATATCCTCGGTCATGCGTGCACGCCTCGTTGCCTCAGCAATCCTGTCGCGGTCGGGACCGGAACGCCTGTGCCGCCGCACGAATCGCCCTCAACCCCCCAGGTCGAGATGGTGGGCCGACGGCTTATTGTGCATTGCAATAAACGCCGATGTGCGCTGCGGCAACAGCCGCCCGGCACGGGGCAGGCCGGCGGACCGGCCGGCACGACCGGGGCGCATCAGGTCAGGCGGGATCCTCCGCGCCGATATAGTCGGCCCAGATCGCGGCGGGACCGAGGCTCGCCCGGAAGCCGTCGTGCCGGGCCCGCTCCGCCTCGGTCAGGCGGCTCCGGTAGGGCCGGGGCGCCGCGGGAGCCGCCGCATCGAGGACGGATCCGGGGACCGGGGCGGCGATCGCCGCCTCCGTGAGGCCGAGGCTGGTCTGCTTGCCGCCGAGCAGCTCCACGTAGACCTCGGCGAGGATCTGCGCGTCGAGGAGCGCCCCGTGCTTGGTGCGCTTCGTGTTGTCGATGCCGTAGCGGGCGCAGAGGGCGTCGAGGTTGTTGGCTGCTCCGGGATGCTTGCGCCGGGCCATCGGCAGGGTGTCGACCACGTCCTCCAGCTGGATCGGCGGCGGGGCGTCGGCGCCGAGCCGCGCGTATTCCATGTTGAGGAAGCCCACATCGAAGGGGGCGTTGTGGATGACGAGGCGCCCGTCGGCCAGGAAGGCCAGCAGCTCGCCCACGATCTCCGCGAAGGCCGGCTTGTCGGAGAGGAAGGCGTCGGAGAGGCCGTGAACCTTGAAGGCGCCCTCCGAGACCGCGCGCTGCGGGTTGCAGTAGCGGTGGAAGGTCCGCCCCGTGGGGATGTGGTTGAGGAGTTCCACCGCGCCGATCTCGATCAGCCGGTCGCCGCCCCTGGCCTCCGTGCCGGTGGTCTCGGTGTCGAGGACGATCTCGCGCAGCATGGGTCTCGCGGTTCCCAGATGAGGGGCGGAAGCTATCCGCATAGACCGGCGCGGTTAAGCGCCCGTGCGCGCCTCACCGGGAGGTGTTGCGATACACGCAGACGCGGCCCTGGTCCTCGTAGCCGGCCGGGCAGGCCGCCACGCAGGCGCCGGCCGCGAGCTTCCTGGGCGGCGGGCAGCTGGTGGCGTACTGCGCCTGCGCCGGCGCGGCTCCGAGCAGGGCCATCACGGCCAGGATGCGGGCAACACAGGCGAACAGTCCGGCGTGAGACATGGGATGCTGCCCTCTCGGAAACGCTCCGTGGCTCGAACGGCATCTGCTCAGTCTCCGGGACTTGCCGCGGTGCCGGCGAGCAATCCGCCGTCGATGCTGATCTCCGAACCGGTCATGTAGGCGGCCTCGTCCGAGGCGAGCAGGACACAAACCGCCGCGACCTCTTCCGGGGTCCCGAAGCGCCGCAGCGGCGTGTCGGCGACGAGGGCTGCCATCCGGTCCGCGCGTCCGGGTCCGTCTCCCAGCATCGGCTCCCACATCGGCGTCAGTACCGCGGCCGGATGGATCGAATTGCAGCGCACATTCAGGCCCTGCGCGGCACAGTAGAGTGCCACCGACTTGGTGTGGTTCCGGACCGCCGCCTTGGAGGAGGCGTAGGCTGCGGCCATGGGAATGCCGACGAGGCCGGAGCGCGACGAGATGTTGACGATGGCGCCCGAGCCCCTGTGCCGCATCGCCCGGATCGCGTGTTTGCAGCCGAGGAAGACGCCGTCGAGATTGATCGCGTGCACGGCCCGCCAATCGGCGAGCGTCGCGTTCTCCGGATCGTGCGCGGCAGGCCCGTCCTCGAATCCCGTGATGCCGGCATTGTTGACGAGCCCGTCCAGGCGGCCATGCCGGGCGAGGAGGTCGGCCATCACGGCCTCCCAGGCCGCCTCGTTGCGGACATCGAGCTGCGCGAAGTGGGCTTGATCGCGACCAATCGCTTCGGCAACCGCTCGGCCCGCCGTGCCGTCGCGATCGGTGACCCACACGAACGCGCCCTCGACGGCGAAGGCCCAGGCCACAGCCTCACCGATCCCGCGACCTGCGCCGGTCACGAGCGTCACTTTGCCCAGCAGCCGTTCCGCCATCGAAACCCCCTGTCCCGGGCCGAGCACGCGGTCGGCCCCTCAGGCCTCCCCATCGGGTCGCGGCGCACGGCCCTCCGTCAGTTGAGCCACGATCCGCGCCACCTCGGCCTCGGCGGCGGGGAACCCCCGGCTCGTGTCGATCACGAAATCCGCCCGGGCGCGCTTCTCGGCATCGGGCATCTGCTTGGCCAGGATCGCCGCGAAGGCCGCCTCGGTCATGCCGGGGCGGGCGAGCACCCGGGCGCGCTGGATCTCGGCCGGGGCGCTCACCACCGCGACCGCGTCGCAGCGCGCCTCGCCGCCGGTCTCGTACAGGAGCGGGATGTCGAGGACGACGAGGGCCGCCCCCGCGTGGCGCGCGAGGAAATCCGTGCTGGCCGCCCGGACCAGCGGGTGGACGATTCCCTCGAGGGCCGCCATCCGCTCGGGGGCGCCGAGCACCGCGGCGCGCAGGCGCGTCCGGTCGACGCCGCCGTCCGCGTCGAGCACGCCCGGGAAGGTTTCCGCGATGGCCGCCCCCGCCGCGCCGCCGGGCCCGTAGAGGGCGTGGACGGCGGCGTCCGCGTCGTGGACCGGGACGCCGAGCCTCGAAAACATCGCCGCGGTGGCCGACTTGCCCATCCCGATCGAGCCTGTCAGCCCGAGGACGAGGGGTCCGGATCCGGCCCTGGGTCTCATCCGCCGAGATCCGCCACGATCCGGTCCCGCAGGTCCGGCGTGACGGCGGGGCGCAGGCCGAACCAGGCCTCGAAGCCCGGCACCGCCTGGTGCAGCAGCATGCCGAGCCCGTCCACCGCCGCGAGGCCCCGGCGCCGGGCGGCGGCGAGGAGATCCGTCTCCAGGGGCGCGTAGACGATGTCGGCCACCGCGGCCCCGGCGGGCATGGGGGCGAGGTCGAGCGCCAGGGGCGGCTGCCCCTTCATGCCGAGCGACGTGGTGTTGACGAGGAGACCGGCCTCGCTCAGGGCGGCCGGGAGGTCGTCCCAGGCGATGGCATCGGCGATGCCCGGCGCGAGGGCCGCGACCGCCTGGGCCCGTGCCGGGGTACGGTTGGCGACGAGGATGCGCGCCGCCCCGCGCTCGGCGAGGCCGACCACGATGGCGCGCGCCGCCCCGCCGGCCCCGAGCACGACCGCGGTGCCGCCCGCCCGCGCCGGCCAGTCGGCACCGAGGCTCTGGTCGAGATGCGCGCAGAAGCCCGGCGCGTCGGTGTTGTCGCCCCGGATCCGTCCGTCCGGCCCGACCACCAGGGTGTTGACCGCGCCGATCTTTTCCGCCCGCGGCGTCAGCCCGTCCGCCAGCGCGAAGGCCGCCTCCTTGTGGGGGAGGGTGACGTTGCCGCCCCGGTAGCCGGACGCGGCCAGGCCGCGGACGAAGTCCGGAAAGGCCGCGGGCGCCACGTCCAGGCGCTCGTAGGAACCCGGGATCCCGTGGGCGGCGAGCCAGTGGCCGTGGATCAGCGGCGAGCGCGAGTGGGCGATCGGGTGGCCGACCACGAAGGCGCGGGGATGCGGACCGCTCATGCCGCGCAATCCCGCGCGAGCCGGCAGGCCGGGCCGCCCGCCTCCTCGATCTGCAGGGTCGCGTGGCCGATGCCGAAGCGGGCGCGCAGGCCCTCGGCGGTCTCGTTGAGGAAACCGTTGCCGGGCGCGCGATGGGCCTGATGGCCGTCTTCCATCACGAGATGGACCGTCAGGGCGACGCTGGTGGTGCTCATGGGCCAGATGTGCAGGTCGTGGAGGTCGGCGACGCCGGGGCGTTCGCGCAGGAAGCCGGTCACCGCCGCGGGGGAGATCTCCGGCGGCACCGCGTCGAGGGACATGGCCACGCTGTCGCGCAGGAGACCCCAGGTCGCCCAGACCACGAGACCCGCGACCCCGAGGCTGACCGCCGGGTCGAGCCAGACGAGGCCGGTGAGCTGGATCACGAGGCCCGCCACAACGACCCCGGCCGAGATGGCGGCGTCGGCCGCCATGTGCAGGAAGGCGCCGCGGATGTTGATGTCGCCCTTGGCGCCGCTGGCGAAGAGCCACGCGGTGACGCCGTTCACCAGGATGCCGATGCCGGCCACCACCATCACGGTCGTGCCCGCCACGGGCTCCGGGTGGACCAGCCGGACCAGCGCCTCCCACATCACCGCCCCCATGGCGATCAGCAGGAACACGGCGTTGAACAGGGCGGCCAGGATCGAGGAGCCCCGGTAGCCGTAGGTGAAGCGCGCGGTCGCGCGGCGGCGGACCAGGATGGCGGCGATCCAGGCCGCCGCGAGGCCGAGCACGTCCGACAGGTTGTGGCCGGCATCGGCCACAAGGGACATCGAGTTGCTGAGGTAGCCGTAGATCGCCTCGACCACCACGAAGACCGTGTTGAGGGTGATCCCGATCGCGAAGGCCGGCCCGAAATTCTTCGGCGCGTGGGCGTGGCCGCCGAGGCCGCCATGGGCGTGGCTGCCGTGCGAATGGCCGCCATGGGCGTGTTCGCCATGGACGTGTTCACCATGGGCATGGCCGCCGTGCGCATGATCGTGTCCGGCCAAGTCGGTGCTCCCTCAGAAGGCCAGGTAGCCGGCGGCGCGCAGCCGTGCGAGGAGCGGCAGCAGCGGCAGGCCCAGCACGGTGCTGTGATCGCCCGCGACCGACTCGAACAGGTGGATTCCCGGCCCTTCGAGCTGGTAGCCGCCGACGCTCGACCGCACGCGGTCTTCGCCGGCGCAGTCCACATAGGCCGCGATGGCCCGGTCATCGAGGGGGCGCAGGGTCAGCCGGGCGGTCTCCACGAAGGCATCCTCCACCGCACCGGCGAGCGCCACGGCGGCATGCAGGGCGTGGGTCCGGCCGGCGAGCCGGGCGAGCTGCGCCCGGGCCGAGGCGGCGTCGGCGGGCTTGTGGAACACCGCGCCGTCGCGGTCGAGCACCTGATCGGCGCCGATGACCAACCGTCCCGGGAACCGCGCCGCCACCGACCGGGCCTTGGCGCGGGCCAGCGTCAGGGCGAGGTCCGGCGGGGAGAGGCCGGCGCTCTCCGCCTCCAGGGCGCGCTCGTCCACCTCGGGCGCGGCGGTCTCGACCGGCAGGGCGGCGCTCTCCAGCAGGAGGCGCCGGGTCGGGCTCGTGGAGGCGAGGAGGAGCGGGTCCGGACCGGTCCAGGGCGTGCGGGGCATCGCGCCAGTGTCACGGATCCGCGGACGGGTGCAAGTCGGCGACCGCGCCGATGACGGGGCTGCGACGAGCCCCGCCGCCGGGATGGGCCGGCCGGCGGGGCTGTCGCGGGGCCGATACGCAACCTGGCGCCCGGGGATGACCTTAGGCAGGGGCCGGTTAGGGGAAGGTCAACGGGCGAATCGCGTCGTCTGGCCGTTCCGTGCCGCGGCGGGACAGGGAGTGGATGAATCCCATTCCGCTTCCCTCCCTCCCCCACCGAGGGGGGAGGGGGACGCGCGGTACCGCCTCAGGTGTTCATCGAGTCGAAGAAGTCGCTGTTGCTCTTGGTCTGGCGCAGCTTGTCGAGCAGGAACTCGATCGCGTCGGTCACGCCCATCGGGTTGAGGATGCGGCGCAGCACATAGGTCTTCTTGAGCGAGTCCGGCGGGACCAGCAGCTCCTCCTTGCGGGTGCCCGAGCGGGTGATGTCGATCGCCGGGAAGATGCGCTTGTCGGAGACCTTGCGGTCCAGGATGATCTCGGAATTGCCAGTGCCCTTGAACTCCTCGAAGATCACCTCGTCCATGCGCGAGCCGGTGTCGATCAGCGCCGTGGCGATGATCGAGAGCGAGCCGCCCTCCTCGATGTTGCGGGCCGCGCCGAAGAAGCGCTTGGGCCGCTGCAGGGCGTTGGCGTCGACGCCGCCGGTGAGCACCTTGCCGGAGGACGGCACCACGGTGTTGTAGGCGCGACCCAGCCGCGTGATCGAGTCGAGCAGGATCACCACGTCGCGCCCGTGCTCCACGAGGCGCTTGGCCTTCTCGATCACCATCTCGGCGACCTGCACGTGGCGGGTGGCCGGCTCGTCGAAGGTGGAGGCGATGACCTCGCCCTTCACCGAGCGCTGCATGTCGGTGACCTCCTCGGGCCGCTCGTCGATGAGCAGCACGATCAGGTAGCACTCCGGGTGGTTCAGGGTGATCGACTGCGCGATGTTCTGCATCAGCACGGTCTTACCCGTGCGCGGCGGCGCCACGATCAGGGCGCGCTGGCCCTTTCCGATCGGTGCCACGATGTCGATGATCCGCGGCGAGAAATCCTTCTTGGTCGGGTTGTCCAGCTCGAGCTTGAACCGCTTCGTCGGGAAGAGCGGCGTCAGGTTGTCGAAGTGGACCTTGTGCTTGATCTTCTCCGGGTTCTCAAAGTTGATCGTGTTGACCTTCAGAAGGGCGAAGTAGCGCTCGCCGTCCTTGGGGCCGCGGATCGGGCCCTCGACGGTGTCGCCGGTACGCAGGCCGAAGCGGCGGATCTGGGTCGGCGAGATGTAGATGTCGTCGGGACCCGGCAGATAGTTCGAGTCGGAGGAGCGCAGGAAGCCGAAGCCGTCCTGCAGCACCTCGACGGTGCCCGAGCCGATGATCTCGACCTCCTTGGCAGCGAGCTGCTTCAGGATCGCGAACATCAGCTCCTGCTTGCGCATGGTCGAGGCGTTCTCGACCTCGACCTCCTCGGCGAAGGCCGTGAGGTCGGTGGGCGTCTTGGACTTGAGGTCCTGGAGCTTGACCTCGCGGACGCCTTCGAGGGCGGCGGGCATGGCGGGCCGCTCGGCGGTCGCGTCGGCCGGCTCCGCGGTTTCGAGGTCGGCGAGGGCGTCGGGGTTTGGCGTCATGGGGTGTCTTGCAACCGACGGAGAAGGTGGGAGGGCCGGTTCTATGCCAGGCACCCGGGGGACGGGCGCCGAAGGGCGGGCCGCGCTGCGGCGAGGGGCCCGGAGATCAGGTTGGCAAAACCGTTTTGGCAGGACCCTCGCGGCTCACGGGCGCGCTGCGGCGCAGACCTTGTGATGAGGGCAAGGGAGAAATAACGCGTTTCCTCACCGCACTCAAGGGGGTAGGCCGAGGGGGCAGGCCGAGGGGGTAGGCCGGGGGGCACGCGGGGTCACAAGCGCCCGGCAAGATTGATCCCTCAGGATCGGCTGACTCGGGACCGGCCGCGCCGATGCGCCGGCGCGGTGCGGGCGCCGATTCGGAACCGTGCCCGCGCGGGGCCGTTCATCGTGCCGGCGCCGCAGCGCAACAGAGATCCACCCGAGAACCACCTGAACGCCATGCGCGACGACGCCACCGGACGCACCCTCACCGCGCACGAGCCGCGCCGGATCCCCTGGCTCGACATCGTCTTCGGCTTCGGTCCCATGGTGCCGATCGCCGTCGGCGCCGCGGCGGCGTGGTGGATGAACGGGCAGCCCCTCGATTACCTGGTGGCCCTGTTCACCCTTCTCTACGCCGCGTCCATCCTGCTGTTCCTGGCGGGCGTGCACCGGGGCGTCAGCTTCCGGACCGAGGGCGGCCCGCAGATCTCGCAGATCGTCACGATGCTGGTCCTGTACGCCCTCGGGCTCGCCAGCCTGTTCGCCGCCGTGTTGGGCAAGGCGGTCCCGGCGCTCGCCATGCTGATCCTCGGCTACGCCCTCATCGGGATCCTCGACCCGATCGCGGCGCGCGCCGGCGAGGTGCCCCTCGCCCATGCCCGCCTGCGTCCCCTGCAGATGCCGATCGCCGTGGTGAGCCTCGCGGCCCTGATGTGGCTCAAGCTGACCGCGCCGTACTGAGTTCTTGTTCCGGGGCGAACCACCCACGTCCTGTCCCCGCTTCAACGCTTCGGTTGATGCGCCCCGCCCGTCATCACGAGCGCAGCGACGTGACCCCGGGCAGGGTGACCCCGGTCAGCGTCGCGCCGCCTGGATTGCCTCGCTCCGCTCGCAAGGATGGCGGCGCCGTCTTGCGCCGGCTGGTCGGGTGCCGAGAGTGCCTGCAAAGAGCGCCGCCGAACCGAATTCCCCTTTCGCCCGGCATGCTCTAGAGCCCGGCCGCAGGATCTCCGTGCGCCGGAGACGATCGACGATTCGATGTGGGACCCAGGACTCGGGTCCGCGAGAAGCGAATGCACCCATGTCCAAAGCTGAAACTCCGAAGGCCGAGAAGGCCGAGACCCTGAAGCCCCGCCTGCCGCGCGGCTTCGTCGATCGGCGCGCCGGCGAGATCGCCGCGCAGGGCCGGATGCTGGAGACGATTCGGCGGAGCTTCGAGCTCTACGGCTTCGAGGCCCTGGAGACGCCCTTCGTCGAGTACACCGAGGCTCTGGGCAAGTTCCTGCCCGACCTCGACCGGCCGAACGCCGGCGTGTTCTCGTTCCAGGACGACGACGAGGCGTGGCTGTCGCTCCGCTACGACCTCACGGCGCCGCTGGCCCGGTTCGTGGCCGAGAATTTCGACGCGCTGCCGAAGCCGTATCGGAGCTACCGGGCCGGCTACGTCTTCCGCAACGAGAAGCCGGGGCCGGGCCGCTTCCGCCAGTTCATGCAGTTCGACGCCGACATCGTCGGCGCCGGCAGCGTCGCGGCGGATGCCGAGACCTGCATGCTGATGGCCGACACCCTGAACCGCCTCGGGCTCGGCGGCCAGTACGTGGTCAAGGTCAACAACCGGAAGGTGCTCGACGGCGTCATGGAGGCGATCGGACTCGCCGGCCCCGACAAGGCCGGCCAGCGCCTGACGGTCCTGCGGGCCATCGATAAGCTCGACCGGCTGGGCGTCGACGGGGTACGCGACCTCCTCGGCGCCGGCCGCAAGGACGAGAGCGGCGACTTCACCAAGGGCGCCGGGCTCGACGCGACGGCGATCGGCCGGATCCTCGCCTACGTGTCGTTCCAGGCGGACGCCGCGGACGGGGCCGACAAGGTGGCGTTCTGGGAAAGGTTCTTCGCCGGCTGGCACGACGCGGTGGGCGATTCCGAGACCGGGCGGGCCGGCATCGCCGAGCTGCACGCGATCATGCGCCTCTGCGCCGCCGCCGGGTACGGCCACGACGTGATCCGGGCCGATCCGAGCGTGGTGCGCGGGCTCGAATACTACACCGGCCCGGTCTACGAGGCCGAGCTGACGTTCCCCGTCACCAACGAGGACGGCCAGACCGTGCGCTTCGGCTCGGTGGCGGGCGGCGGGCGCTACGACGGGCTCGTCGGGCGGTTCCGGGCCGAGCCGGTGCCGGCCACCGGCTTCTCGATCGGCGTCTCGCGGCTGTTCTCGGCGCTCCAGCTGGTGAACAGCCCGCTGCTCGCCGGCGCCGAGGCGCCGGGGCCCGTGGTGGTGCTGGTCCTCGACCGGGAGAACATGGCCGATTACCAGCGCCTCGTCGCGCTGCTGCGGGCGGACGGCATCCGGGCCGAGCTCTACCTCGGGTCTGCGGGCATGAAGGCGCAGATGAAGTATGCCGACCGCCGCCGCGCCCCCGTGGCGGTGATCCAGGGCTCGAACGAGCGGCTGGCCGGCGAGGTCCAGATCAAGGACCTGATCGAGGGCGCCCGGGCGGCCGAGTCCATCGCCAGCAACGCCGAGTGGAAGGCGGCGCGACCGGCCCAGTTCTCCTGCCCCGAGGCCGATCTGGTGGCGCAGGTCCGCGCCGTGCTGGCCCGGCACTTCTCATCCGCCGCGGATTGAAACGCCGCGGCTGCAGCGGCGTTGGTTCCGGGTCTGGGCCGCGACGCCGTCGGCCGGGAGACCCGGGGATGCGTGCCGAGTTCCTGTTCAAGATCCTGTTTCTGCCGGCCGGGCTGGTCCTCGCCGGCGCGGCACCGGCCTCCGCGGCCCGTCCGCTCCCCGGCCGGCTGCCGAGTGCCGTCGCGGCCGCCACGCCCGGCACCGGGAGCGCCCCGATCCTCAGCGCCGGCGTCGCGGGCGCCCCCGCGCTCGCGGCCCTGACCCGGCGGAAGCCGGCGCGGCGGCCCCGGGGGGCGCGGCTCGGCAGCCTCCGCCCGCTCTGAGGGCAGGCGTTACCGGACGCAGGCGGGCGGGAGCGCGGCGCGGACATTGGCCGCGAAGGTCTCCAGACCGCAGGCCCCGTCCCGCGCCTGGCAGATCCCGATCGCCAAGGGCAGCGAGACCGGCGGATCGAGGGGGGCCGAGGACCCGGGCAGAGCGCAGCTGGTCGAGGGTCTGGGCGTAGATGCGGATCCTGACCGTCCGTGCGCCCGTCTCCGGGGTGCGCCAGACCTCGAAGGCGAGGGTGGCTCCGGGGGCCGTGGGGTCCGGCTGTCCCGGGAGCTGCCAGCCCAGGCCGAGGGCGCCGGCCAAGTTCGATAGGGTGGTGTCGTGGCCGGCCAGGACGAGGAGGCGCGCGCGCGGCCCGATCGGCGGGACGCCGAGGCCCCGGGGCGCCTCGCCCGCCAGCAGGTCCGCGAGCATCCGCAGCAGCGTCGCCGCGCGGAAGACGGCGAGCTCGGGCGTCCGGTACAGGAGGTCGGCCGCGCGGCGATGGGCGGCGGCGAGGACCGCCAGGGTTCCGAGGGAGCCCTGGCCCCAGGCCACTTGATCGGCCGGCAGGCCTTCGGCGTAGGCTAGGAGCAGGTTCTCCGACACCGGGGCGGCGAGCGCCAGCGGGCCGGCGATCCTCGGCTTGGCGGGGTCGGCGACCAGGGTGCTCGGGCCATCGAGGCAGGCGGCCGGGACCGCCGCGCAGGCCTCCGGTCCGAGGATCCCTTTCAGCACCGCGACGGCCTTGTCGGCAGGCTTGTCGGTCACGGCGGTCCCGCCCGCCGTCCGGCGCTGGATCGCCGCCAGGGCCTCGGCCGGATCGAGGGGGCAGACCCGCCCGCTGTCGAAGACCGGGTCGAGTGCGCCCGCCGGTCCGTGACGCGCCACGAGGCCGCAATCCGGCGCGAGAGCGTCGGCCAGGATCTGGCCGCTGCGCAGGGTGCGGCTCGCCGATCCGTCCGCCCAGACCTGGACGGCGCTCACCGCCGGGCAGCCGGTCTCCGGGAGCAGCTCTGCCCGGGCATAGACGGTCCGCAGATAGGCCCCCATCCGGGACAGCGCCTCGGCGCCGTGCCGTGTGAGCTCGCCCGGCTCCGCCGGGAAGGCCGGCCAGGGCCGACCTGTCACCTTGTCCAGCGCGGCCGGCGAGGCGGTCGGCGCGGGCACCCCGTGGCGCGTGATCAGCACCACCCGGTCCAGCTTGAGCTCGGCCCCGGTGGAGGCCGGTGCGCCGAGGAGGAGGGTCAGCCCGGCGCCGAGCCCGGCATGGCGCAGCCGGCCGAAGGCTCCAAGAACCCGCCGAGATATCACGGTCTTTGCCCCTGTCTTCGCCGGATGCGTGAGCCGCGGAATCATGGATCAAGCGGGAGGGCGGGTGCAACCGTTCGTATTTTCGCTCCTTTTTTCGACATGAAGTATCGCTCGATATTCATTCTCGAGGTATATTAATTACACAACTTCAGATCATGGCGCCCTTAACGGACGGATCCTGCAGCGTTGGATTTCAAATCGGGATCCTGATCTTCAGCGACGGGCCCGATCGAAGCTGGCCGGCGGCTCCCCCCGCCATCCCACACCACGGCGCGGTCGATGAGCACATCGCTTTCTCCCCGCGCGCGGGGCGAGGCAGCGGCGCGAATATTATCCGGGACAAGCCGCCGGCCGCATTCCCCTGAGCCCTGTCGCCGAGCCCTGTCGCCAAGCCGGGTCGCGGTTGCTACAGAGCGCCCGCGAGGTGGATCGCCCCGCGAGGTGGATTGCGATGACACGACCGGAGCCGGGCGAGACGGGGGCGGGGGATTCGGCGCGCGCGCGTCTCTCCGCACATCTGGCGGCGGCGGGCTACCGGCCGGTCACGCCGCCGGTGCTGCAGCCGCTGGAGCCGTTCCTCGAGCTGTCGGGCGAGGATATCCGCCGTCGGATCTTCGTCACCCAGGACACGGGCGGGGCCGAACTGTGCCTGCGGCCCGAATTCACCATTCCCGTCTGCCGCCTGCACCGGGCGGAGGCCGACGGGCAGGCGGCCGATTACAGCTATTGCGGCCCGGTCTTCCGGCTGGCCGCCGATGAGCCCGACGAGTTCTTCCAGGCCGGGATCGAGTCGATCGGGCGGACCGATACGCCGGCGGCCGACGCTGAGGTGCTGGGCCTCGCCCTGGAGGGGCTCGCGCTGTTCGGCCGGACGGACCCGGCGGTGCGGCTCGGCGACATGGGCCTGACCGTGGCGCTCCTCGACGGGCTCGCGGTCCCGCCCGCGGCCAAGCGGCGGACGCTCCGGGCGCTGGCGGCCGGGCGCTCGCTCGACGCCGTGACCAACGGCGCCGAGGGCTCGCGTCCCGAGGATCCCCATGCGGGCCTGCTGGCGGCGATCCAGGGCCAGGACCCACGGGGCGTGCGCGCCTTCGTGGAGGACGTGCTGGCAATCGCCGGGATCTCGGCGGTGGGCGGCCGCAGCGCCGGCGAGATCGCCGAGCGCTTCCTCGCCAAGGCCTCCGCGCAGGCCCATGGCGGGGCCGGGCTCAACGCCGAGAACCGCGCGCTCCTCGACCGCTACCGGGCGATCGGCGGCCATCCGGACGCCGCCGCCCGCGACCTGCGGGCGCTGGTCGCCGACGCGAACATCCGCCACGACGCCCTGGCGGCCGCCCTCGACCTGTTCGAGGAGCGCATCGGCTTCATCGCGGCCCGCGGCCTGCCGATCGAGCGGTTCCGCTTCCAGGGCGGCTTCGCCCGCAACCTCGACTACTACACCGGCTTCATCTTCGAGGTGACCGAGCGGGATGCCTCGGGCGAGGGTCCGACCCTGGTCGGCGGCGGCCGCTACGACGGCCTGCTCGGCCATCTCGGCAGCCCGGTTCCGCTGCCCGCGGTGGGCTGCACCTTCTGGATCGCGCGCGTGGCGGGAGCCGGCCGATGAGTTCTTCCGAGGGCGCCCTGATCCTCGCCGTCCCGTCCAAGGGCCGCCTGCAGGAGAATGCCAGCGCGTTCTTCGGCCGGGCCGGGCTGAAGCTCGCCCAAGGCGCGGGCGCCCGCGACTACCGGGGCAAGCTGCTCGGCGTGCCCGACGTCGAGGTGCGCTACCTCTCGGCCTCCGAGATCGCCGCGCAGCTCGCCTCGGGCGCTGCCCATCTCGGCGTCACCGGCGAGGACCTGATCCGCGAGACCCTGCCGGACGTGCGCGGCCAAGTGGAGTTGCTGACGCCGCTCGGCTTCGGCAACGCCACCGTGGTGGTGGCCGTGCCGCAGGCCTGGATCGACGTGCGCGACATGTCCGACCTCGACGAGGTGGCGGCCGGGATGCGGACCCGCCACGGCCGGCGCCTGCGGGTCGCCACCAAGTACGTGAACCTGACGCGCCGGTTCTTCGCCGAGAAGGGCGTGGCCGATTACCGGATCGTCGAGAGCCTGGGCGCCACCGAGGGGGCGCCGGCCGCGGGCTCGGCCGAGATCGTGGTCGACATCACCACCACGGGGGCGACGCTCTCGGCCAACGCCCTGAAGGTGCTGGACGACGGCATCATCCTGCGCTCGGAGGCGAACCTCGTCGCCTCGCTCAAGGCGCCCTGGGGCGAGGGCCAGCGGATCGCGCTCCGCACCGTGCTCGGCCGCATCGCCGCCGAGGAGCGCGCCCGCACCACCCGGGAGGTGCGCGCCGCCCTGCCGGAGAGCTGCACGATCGACCTCGCCACCCTGGCGGGCCTGCATGAGGCCGAACTGCCCTACGGCGCACCACGCGGGGCCGAGGGCGAGATCGTGCTGCGCTGCAGGGAGGCCGCGGTGTTCGACCTCGCCGGCGCCCTGGTCGAGGCCGGGGCGCGGGCCGTGACGGTGCGGCGGGTGGATTATGCCTTCGCGGCCGAGAATCCGCTGGCGGAGCGGCTGCTGGCGCGGTTGTGATACCGTTTTCGGTGGATCAGATCGGTTCCGCCGTCTTTGCGAGCGGAGCGAAGCAATCCAGCCGGCACCACGTTCCCTGAGGTACCGCAGCCCTGGGTTGCTTCGCTGCGCTCGCAAAGCCGGAGTGGGCTGCACCGACCGACGCGTTCAACCGGAAACGGTATAAGCGCCCGGTTCATCGGCCGATCCGGTGCCGGACAGCGGGAAGACTCACCAGCCGGAGCGTATATCTCGCGCGTGGGTGACACGGTGACAATCTGCCTGCCGCAGCACCGTCGTCCTTGCGGATGACGGGAGCGCCATGCGGGGTTCCGGCAGGCCCCGCCCCACAGCATCAGGAGGCCTCGGCCTCCTTTCGCGTTTTCGGGACCCGGGTCGGAAGTCGGCTCTACTGCGGCCCCTGCTTGGCGAATTCCGCCAGGACCCCGCGCAGCACCTTGAGCCGGGCGTCGTAGGCGGCCGTCAGGCAGGCGACGTCGCCGCCGCAGGCCTGCCGCTCCTTCAGCCACGCCTCCTGGTCGTCGCGCAGCTTGGCCTGGCCGCCCATCGGCAGCACGCTCTTCAGGATCTCGAACCGGGTCGCCATCTCGACGTCCCGGTCGTTGAGCGGGAGATGCCCGCAGATCGCCGCCTCGTCGGGCGCCGCGGCCTTCGCACACGGGAAGCTGGCAGCCCGGGCGGGGGATGCGCCGGCGAGGGCGGCCAGCGACAGGGCGAGGACGAGCGGCTTCGACATGGCCTCCCAACGGCCCGCTGCCCGAAAGGCTCCGGCCCGTGCGGCGGCAGGGTGAATCGTCCCGGGATCACGGGATCCTAGGATCAGAGGCCCGGCTTGACGATCGCCAGGATGACGATGCCGATCATCAGCAGCGTCGGCACCTCGTTGAGCACCCGGTAGAACCGGTGCCCGCGGGTGTTCCGGTCGGCGGCGAAATCCTTGACCATCCGGGCGAGCCAGCCGTGGATCCCCGACATCGCCAGCACCAGCACGAACTTCGCCTGCAGCCAGGGACTCGCGTAGAAGCCGCTCATCCAGGCGAGCGCCAGCCCGAACGCCCAGGTGGCGATCATGGCCGGGTTCATGATCGCCTTGAGCAGGCGGCGCTCCATCACATTGAAGGTCGCGGCCTGCGCCTGCGAGCCGGGCGGCAGGCTCGCGTGATAGACGAACAGCCGGGGCAGATAAAGCATCCCGGCCATCCAGGCGATCAGGCTGATGACGTGAAGGGCCTTGATCCAGTCGTACAGCACGCCCGGCCTCAGCCCTGGCCGCGCAGCCGCGCGAGCATCCGCTCCACATGGGCCACCGGCGTCTGCGGCGTGATCCCGTGGCCGAGGTTGAAGATGTGCGGCAGGCCGGCGGTCGCCGCCAGCACCGCGTCCACCGCGGCGTCGAGGGCCGCGCCGCCCGCGATCAGCGTGTCGGGATGCAGGTTCCCCTGCGTCACCGTCGTGGCCGGCACCGTCTGCCGCAGGGCCTTCAGGTCCACGCCCCAGTCGACGCCGACGGCGTCGGCGCCGGTCTCCGGGACGACCCGGGCATGGCCGTCGAGGCCCGAGCCGCGGGCGAACACGATGATCTTGGCTCCCGGCACCCGGGCACGGACCCCCGCCACCATCCGGGCGATCGGCTGCAGCGACCAGCGGGTGAGGGCGTCCGCGGCGGGCGGGTCCGCCGCGGACGCGGCCGGCAGGGCGCTCTCGGCCACGTCGCCCACGGGCTCGACGCCGCCGCCGGAGGCCGGCACGGCGCGGGGGAGGGTGCCGGCATGCGACTCGAAGATCTGCACCGCGTCGGCGCCGGCCTCGAGCTGGCGCACGAGGTACTCGGTCTGCACGGTGACGAGGCGATCGATCAGGGCGTCGACCAGGGCGGTGTCGCCCTCGGCGAGCGCCCGCGCGGGGGCGAGGTCCGGCGTGCCGCGGCCACCGATCATGTAGCTCGCCACCGTCCAGGGGGCGCCGCAGAAGCCGAGCAGCGTGGTCTCGCCCGGCAATTCCGCGCGCAGCCGCGTCACCGTCTCGAAGACCGGCGTGAGATGGGTCATCACCGTTGGGTCGCCGGCCTCGCGCAGGCGCGCGAACGCGTCCCGGCCGTCGAGCGGGTCGAGCCGGGGCCCCTCGCCCTCCACGAAGCGCACGTCCTGGCCGAGTGCGTGGGGGACGACCAGGATATCGGAGAACAGGATCGCCGCGTCGAAGCCGAAGCGCCGGATCGGCTGGAGCGTCACCTCGACGGCGAAGTCCGGGCTGTAGCAGAGGTCGAGGAACGAGCCGGCCTCCGCCCGGGTCGCCCGGTATTCCGGCAGGTAGCGCCCGGCCTGGCGCATCATCCAGGCGGGGGGCGGCCCGATCGCCTCGCCCTCGAGGACCCGCAGCACCTTGCGCTCGGACGTCGTCCCCGACGTCGTCTGCCCGGGCTCGCGCTCCGTCCCCGTCATGGTCGCTCCCATCCCGTATCCCTCACCCCGCATGCCCGTCGGCGGGCGTCCTGTCGAGTCGAGGCGCGCCGATCCCCACACAGGCCCCTTCGAAAAGATAAGAGAGACTCTTGGAGTCTGTTTTTTCTCTTGGAGGGCCGAATCGCGGGGGCACAAAAGCGTCCACAGGCGGTCCCCGGCGCCGCGCCGTTAACGGGGCTTTAAAGGATTTCCTCCAACTTGCGAGAACCGGATGGTCCGACAGCGGCTTGGCAACGCCGAGTCGTGTACGGGCGCCGGATTCGCGGCCGATTCGTCCAGAGAGCCGGATTTCGCCTGTCCCGATGATCTGCCTGTGAACGGCGGAGTCGATAGCGCGCATCGGGATCGCCCTGGACCGGCCCGGCGGGGCATCCTATCCACACTCATCGACTCCCCTGGCGGCCGGCGGTGGACAACGTGGGCGCCGCGCGAGGCGACCGCACAGTCGGCCGAGAGGTCGACCGCAGAGGCGATCGGAATGGGCCGCAGCTACTTCCACCTCCACCTCGTCTCCGACTCCACCGGCGAGACGCTGATCAATGTCGGGCGCGCGGCCGCCGCCCAGTACGAGGGCGTGTCGGCGATCGAGCATGTCTACCCGCTGGTGCGCTCGGCCGCGCAGCTCGACCGGGTGATCTCGGAGATCCGGGCCGCGCCGGGCCTCGTCCTGTACACGCTCGTGGGGGGCGACCTCGGCGAGCGGCTGGAGGAGGTCGCCCGGGAGACCGGTTCGCCCTGCCTGTCGGTGCTGCGGCCGGTCCACGACCTGTTGCGCGCCTATCTGGGCGCCGAGACCACGGCGCGGCCCGGCGCCCAGCACATGCTGAACGCCGAGTACTTCAAGCGCATCGACGCGATGAACTTCACGCTGGCCCACGACGACGGCAACCTGCCGGACGATCTGGAGGAGGCCGACGTGATCCTGCTCGGCGTCAGCCGGACGTCGAAGACGCCGACCTCGATCTATCTCGCCAACCGGGGCCTCAAGACCACCAACCTGCCGCTGGTGCCGGGCATGCCGCTGCCGCCGGCGATCGAGCGGGCGCGCAAGCCCCTCGTGGTCGGCCTGTTCGCCTCGCCGGAGCGCATCGTGCAGATCCGGCAGAACCGGCTGTCGAGCCTCAACGCCGACGAATCGTCCCTCTACGTCGACCGCTCGGCGGTGGCGGACGAGATCACCGCCTCCCGCCGGCTGTTCGTCAAGAACCGCTGGCCGACGATCGACGTGACCCGCCGCTCCATCGAGGAGACGGCAGCGGCGATCGTCGATCTCTACCGGGACCACCGCCTGAAGTTCATCGCGGATTGAAACCGGGTTCCCAAAGGGCAAGCTCTTTGGCGGGGTTCAGGGGCGGAGCCCCTGAATGACCAGGGCTCCGCCCTGGACCCGCGAAAGGTCTCGACCTTTCGAAACCAGGACTTCTCAGCCCCCGCTCAGGACCGCCCGGACCAGGGCGAGGCCGGCCACCAGCCCGATCAGCCCGGCCCCCACCGAGGCCACCACGTAGAGCGCGGCCGCCGCCGTCTCGCCCCGATGGTACAGGCTGACCGCGTCGAGCGAGAAGGTCGAGAAGGTGGTGAAGCCGCCGAGCACGCCGGTGGTCAGGAGCAGCCGGGCCGGATGTCCGGCCGCGCCCCGCAGGGCGAATCCCTCGGCCAGCACGCCCATCAGGAACGAGCCCAGCACGTTGATGATCAGCGTGGCCAGCGGGAAGCCGAGGCCCGGCAGAAGCCGGGCCACCGCGACGTTGACCCCGTGGCGGGCTCCGCCGCCGAGCCCGGCCCCGAGGATGACGATGAGGGTGTTGATCATGCCTGCCCTTCCTGTTCGGTCGGGCGGCCCCGTCACGTCGCGGCTTCGGCGCACGGCCCCACCGCGGACGGCGAGAGGCGCGCCCGTGCGGTAGGAGCCATCAGCCCGGCGCGGGAGGCCGGGCGGTTGTCGGGGAGCTCCATCCCCATCGCGGACAGGCTTAGCGCAGGAGACCGGGCAGGGGAATCCGGTTTTCCGGCCCCCGCACGCCGCCTCGCCGCGTCAGCGCGCGTAGGCGAAGTGGCTGCGCTGCTCGATCTGGGCGGCGTAGAAATCCTCGACGACCTCGCGGACCACCTCGGCCAGCTCGTCGCCCCGGTGCTCGTCGAGCTGGATGTCGCTGCCGACGGTCCGGCCGACGGAGCAGCTCGCGGCGCCGGGCACGAGGCGCTCGTTGTAGCGCTGGTTCAGGCCCGAGACCGAGATGTAGTTGCTGCCGCCGAGTTCGGGCCCGTACTTGATCTTGATCTTCTGCTCCGAGTCGGTGCCGCGCAGCTGCGCGCAGAGACTGATGAAGTTGTCCTGATCGATCTTGGCCTCGAGGCCGGTGATGCTGCCGTGGACGTTGTCCTCCTCGTTGAGGACCTCGGCCATGAGGTTCAGGACGCCCACGACCGGCTCCAGCGCCCGCGCGCCGTCCGCCAGAAGCTTCATGCGGAAGTCGTTGCTGCGGGCATCGGCCTCCTGCAGCCGCGCGCGGAACCTGTCCTTGATCTCGTTCGCGCGTGCCATCGCGCTCCTCCCTGGTGGTTCGGCCCGATGCTTTGGCTCGGACACTGGGAGACTACGAAGGCAATTCAGATGATGCAAGATCGTGCAAAATATTGATGCTTGCTCAGATCTTGAGCCGTTGCACAGGAATAATACTTGCTCACGAACTGTGCAGCGGCGGATCGATCGTGCCGGGTGCGCTGCGGTGCGCTTACTTGAGGAGCTGCAGCAGGCTCCGTCCGGCCGGGGTCTTGAGCTCCTTGACGTCGAGGGTGCCGTCGTTGTCGGGATCGGCCGCCTTGAAGCGCTGCTCGACCAGCGCAAGGTATTCCTTGCGGTCGAGGGTACCGTCGGCATCCGTGTCGGCGGCCTTCAGCTCCTTCTTGCTGACGCGGCCCTTCAGCTCCTTGGCGTCGACGGTACCGTCTTTGTCTTTCTCGGCGCCGTCGAAGACCTTTCCGGCCGCGGCCTGCGCCTCGGCCAGATCGATCGAGCCGTCGTGGTCGGTGTCGACCATCTTCAGCGTGCGCTCGGTGCCGGCGGACCGGGCCAGGGCCGGGCCGGAGAGCGCGGCCGGCAGGACGAGGATGGCGAGGGTCGCTGCGAGCGTCGCGGCGCGGGCGGGGCGGTGCAGGGTCGCGGGCATGGACTGGAACCTCCGGTGGCGATCAGCGCCGGCAGCCCAAGCCGTCACGGCTCCGGCCGTTCCCGAAGGCGCCTTCACAAGGCGACGATCAGAAGCCGGCCATCACGGGCCGACGTTCAGCGGGCCGGACCATCCAGCGGCATCAGCCGGTCCGGACCGGCCGCGGCGGCGACCGTCTCGGGACGCGACAGGGCGCGTGCGAGGGCCGGCAGGTCCGGCGCCGCCGCGCCCGCGGCTCCGAAGACCGACCGGTCGAGGGCCGCGAAGGCGGCCGCGAGATCGGGCCGCGTCCGCCAGATCCGGGCGAGGTCCGGCGCCTCCCGCATCGCCCCGTCGAGCGCCGCGCGGAACCCGGCCGGATCGCCGGCCCGGGCCGCCGCGTGGAGCGCCCGGCGGGCCGGAGCCGACAGGCGCAAGGCGGGCCGGCCGAGGCCGAAGCCGATCAGCGCCAGCCCCAGCCCGAAGGCGGCGAGCGCCGCGGCGGCGACCACGAGGGGCGAGGGGATCGATGGCGGCGCCCGGTCGGTCTCGCGGTCGGGCAGGCCGCCGCCGATCTGACGGGCCGGGATCTCGGTCTCGCGCAGGGTGCGGGTGCTGGTGTCGAACCACGGGATCGCGATGGCGTCGAGGGGGATGATCTCCGGGACGCCGGGCTTCACGTCCCACTGGTAGGTGGCGCGGGCCACGGGACCCGAGGGCGTCAGCAGGGTCTCGCGGGTGACGGGCCCCGCGAAGGTGATGATGCCGCGGGTGCGCATCACCGGCCGGGGCGGCAGGCCTTCGGCGATCATGCCCTGGGCCTCCAGGGTGACGATCCGCCGGGTGGTCTCGCCGACCTTGATGGTCTCGGGATCGGGGCTCCAGGAATCGGTGATGGCAACGTCCTTGGCCGGCAGCCACCAGGGCTCCTTGGCGTCGGGGCCGCCCGTGGGGTCGGTCCATTGCGCGACCGGGAAGGGGATCGGCTTCGAGCGGACCTCGACGATGCGCCGCTCTCCGACATCGTTGATCGTCAGCTTGTGGGTGAAGGGCTCGATGGTGAACTGACCGGCATGGTGCGGGAAGATCGCCACGGTGCGGTCGAACGCGATGGCGCTCTGGCCGTCGGGGAGCTTGGCCTTGCTCCAGTGGTCCCGGCCGAGCTGCGTCCACGAGAAGTTGGCGAGCGAGGGCTGCACCACCTCCTCCAGCAGGATCGGCTGCTTGTAGACCCCGTGGATCTTCAGCAGCACCATCTCGCGGGGGAAGGGCGCGCTGTTGCCATTCAGCTCCGCGGTGACCGTGAGGGTGAGGTCGCCCGGCTCGATCTCGGCCTGGGCGGGGAGGGGGGCGAGGACGAGGAACAGGGCGAGGCGCCACGCGTGCGTCCCCCTCCACTGCGCGAGGGCTCCGATGTTCACGCGTCGTCGGCCGCCGGGCTCTCTCCTCCCCTGGCGATCCCGGGCTTGCCCGGGATCGCTCGAGCTTGCGGGGAGCGGTTGGAGGTGGGGGTGGTGCAGACGGCACCGCTGCGCTCGATCCTGGGCCACCCCCACCCCTGACCCCTCCCCGCAAGGGGGAGGGGATGGGCGCATCTCGGCAAGGGTACGCCGACTCAATACCCCGAAAAACATCACCACGGGTTGCTCCCGGCGGGAATCGCGGTGCCGGCCTCGACCCGGCGGGTCTGCTCGGCGCGCAGGCGCAGCTTGAGGTACCGGCCCGGATCGTCCGGCAGGGTCTGGAGCCAGAGCCGGTCCGGGCGGATCTCGTGCGCCTCGAAGCTCTTGGTCACCCGGCGGACCTCGCGCTCGGGCGCCTCGGCCACCATGGCGGAGCCGCCGCCGGTCCGGCCGCGGCCGGCCGCGTCGCCCGCGGAGCCGCGGGCCTGGCCCTTGCCGGCGTCGATCGACTGCTGCTCGGCCTTGCCGCGGCGGGCGACCTTGCTGTTGCCCGGCAGCGAGGCGCTGGCGTTCGACTCCTTGTTGCCGGCGAGCCCCTCACCGCTGGAGGCGGCGTTGATGTCGTTGTTCTGGTCCTGGTTGGCGGTGTTGTTGTAGCGGGCGCCGTACTGGGCCGTGCCGTTGGCGATGCCGCCGCCGGGACCGCGGTCGATCACCTCGGCCCGCATCCGGGCGATGAGCGAGCGGTTGGCCTGGGCATCGGCGTCGCGGGGGTTGAAGCGCAGGGCCTCGTCGTAGGCGGCCAGCGCCCCGTCGAGGTCGCCGGCCCTGGCGAGCGCGTTGCCGAGGTTGTAGCTCGCGCGGCGGCCGCCGGCGCGGAACAGCGCGATCGCCGCGTCGTAGCGGCCGGCCTCGTAGAGCGCGGCGGCGCGCCAGGCTGGGTCGATGAAGACGTCGGCCGCGAGGCCCGGCAGGCCGAGACCCATGAGCAGGCGCCCGAAGCCGGTGCGGGGCTGCGAGACGGCGAGCAGCGCCAGAAGGCCGACGCCGGCGAGCGCCAGGCCGGCGATGCGGGCGCGGCGCCGCCAGCGCGGCGGCAGGCCGGCCCGGAGCGGGACGGCGAAGCCCGTATCGGGAAGGGTCAGCCGCATCACGCGCTCCTCATCAGGCGCTCCTGCGGAACAGGATCAGGGCCGGCAGGCCGGCCAGCAGCAGCAGCCAGCGCCCGAGATCCGCGTAGGCCAGCACCCCGTAGCCGCCGGCCGCGAGGTGCTGCGCGAGACCGGCGCCGACCGCGTCGAGCACCGGGGCCGGGGTCGCGATGTCGGCGACCGTGCCGCCGCCGGCCCGTGCGAGGGCGTCGAGGGCGGTCCGGTCAGGCTTCGGCGCGCCGGGCGGGAGCGGCTTGTCGGCGGGGACGAACAGCGCCTGGAGGCGCCAGCCCTGCTG
This sequence comes from Methylobacterium sp. A49B, assembly GCF_053346215.1. Classification (NCBI taxonomy): domain Bacteria; kingdom Pseudomonadati; phylum Pseudomonadota; class Alphaproteobacteria; order Hyphomicrobiales; family Methylobacteriaceae; genus Methylobacterium; species Methylobacterium sp. A49B. The sequence goes on along the minus strand of NZ_JBKFBO010000084.1, from coordinate 12,892 downwards.
GGCGATGGCCCGCGCCTCGCGGGTGGCGGCCTCGCCGATGCCGTCGCCGTCGCTGATCAGCACCACGTCGGCCGCCACCACGTTGGCCTCCGCCAGCGTGCGGCGGGCGAGCGCGAGACCCCGCTCGGGATGCGTGCCGCGGTCCGGCACCGTGTCGGCGTCGAGGGCGAACAGGGTGGTGCCGAGGCTGTCGCGGTCGGTGGTGGGGGAGGCGGCGAGATAGGCGTCGCCCGCGTAGACCACGAGCGACACGGCCCGGGTGCCGGCGGCCTCGGCGACCGCGGCGGCGGCCTGCCGGACGCCCAGGAGGTTGCCGCCCTCCGTGACCGAGCGGGAGAGATCGACGACGATCACGGTCTCGTCGAGGTTGCGGTAGGTCCGCCCGTCCGCCCGTTCCACGGCCGGACCGGTCAGCGCGACGGCGATCAGCCCGGCCGCCAGCGCGGCGGCGAGGTTCGCCTGCCGGCGGCCGCCGAGCACCGCGCCGGCGCGGGCGAGATGGGCCATCAGCGCCGGGTCGACCGCCCGGGCCCAGTCGCCCAGCGGCGCCGAGCGCGAGGCGGCGCGGAGCGCCAGCAGGACGACGACCGGGATCGCCAGGAACCACCAGGGGCGCAGGAGCGCGACGGTGCCGAGGAGGCTCATCGGATGGATCCGCAGAGCGGGCGCGCCTTCCCTCCCCCCTCTGCGGGGGAGGGTGGCCCTCGCGTCAGCGAGGGTCGGGAGAGGGGAACCCGGCTTCCGGAAAGGGCACGGCCTTTATGCAGCACAAAGCCTTGTCCTCCACCGTCGCGCTGCCTCTCTTGCGGGACTACGTCCCGGCCCGACGCCCTTCGGGGGCCACCCTCCCCCGCAGAGGGGGGCGGGAGCAGCGCGCGGCTTCGGTCGTCGCCCCTATCGATCAGGCGCCACATCGCCGCCGCGGGTATCGATGCGTGATCGACCAAGACTGCGGACGACAGATTCATCACGCCCCCCTCCGGCTCGCGAGCAGCGCCGCGGCGGCCAGCAGCGCCAGGGCGGCCGGCCAGGGCCAGAGGTCCCGGCGCAGGGGCAGGGGCGGGGCGAGCGCCCGGCCGCCCTCCAGCCGGTCGATGGCGTCGGCGACCCGCACCAGATCCTCGGTGGTGCGCACCCGGAACGCCTCGCCGCCGCTGGCCTGCGCCATGTCGCGCAGCGTCTCGGTGTCGACCACGTCCTGCTCGCCGTCGGCGTCGGCCATGTCGCGGGGGCCCAGCGCGATGGTGTAGACCTTGATGCCCAGCGACTTGGCGAGTTCGGCCACGTCCTTGGGCGCCGTCTGGCCGGCATTGTTGGCCCCGTCCGAGAGCAGGACCACGGCTTTCGCGGCCTTCTCGCCGGCCCCGCTGCCCGACGCGGCGCCACCCTCCGCATCCCGGGGATCCAGCCGGCGCAGGGCCAGCCCGAGGCCGTCGCCGATCCCGGTGGAGCGGCCGCTGATGCCGATCGTCGCCTCGTCCAGCGCCCGGGCGACCGCGGCGGTGTCGAAGCTCGGCGCGGCCGCCACGTAGGCTTGGTCGGCGAAGATCACGAGGCCGATCCGGTCGCCGGCCCGGCGCCGGATGAAGTCGGTGCCGACGCGCTTCACGGCGGCGAGGCGGGTCACGGTCTCGCCGTCGAGGGCGAAGTCGCGCCGCTCCATGGAGCCCGACAGGTCCATGGCGATCATGATCTCACGGCCGGACGCCGGCAGCGCGGCCGCCGGCATGACGAGGCGTGGACCGCTCAGCGCCGCCACGAGGGCGGCCCAGAGCGTCCAGGTGAGCAGGGCCCTGCGCCGTCCCCGGGCGGTGCGGTCGGCGCCGGAGCGCGCCGCGCCCACCAGGGTGCCGGGCACGCGCAGGGCGCCGCTGCCGCCCTCCGGCTCGGCCGGGATCAGGCGGGCGGCCAGCAGCGGCAGGGGCAGGGCCAGCAGCGCCCACGGCGCGGCGAGGTCGAAGGCCGACAGGAGCGCGCTGAGCCACGCGGGCAGATGCGCGCTCATGCCCGCAGCCGTCCGATCAGGCGGCCGAGCTCGGCGTCCAGGGCGTCGAGGTCGGGATCCTGACGCCGGTACAGCCCGTCGGTCAGGACCCGGCCGGCACCCCGCGTGAAGAAGTCGGTCCTGAGCAGGCCGTCGAGGCGGGCAGCCCAGTCGGCGCCCGTGGCCCCGGCATCGTCGCCGAGCGTCCGGCCGAGGCGGCGCAGCAACCGGGCCTGGGCCACGAGGCGCGCCTCCGGAGGGAGGCCGCGGCTCCGGGCGAGTTCGGCGAGCGCCGCCCGGCGCAGGCTGGCCCGCGCCCGGCTGCGGCCGTACCGCACGAGCCCGACCAGCAGGGCGGCGAGGAAGCCCAGGACGGCCGCCGCGACGACCTCGCCCTGCACGGCGCCCGCGGCGCCGCCGGGCAGGTGCAGGCCCCGGAGCTGCTCGAGGGACAGGGGAATCTCGGTGGGCGTGACGGGAGTCATCGGATCGAGCCGGCGAGTATCCGACCGGCAAGTATCCGACCGGCACGGATCCGACGGGCAGGCCCGGCCTCACAGCACCGCATCGAGGCGCTCCATCAGCGGCGCGTAGGCCTCCGGGCCGGTCTCGACGTCGAGGCGCACGCCCGCGATGCCCCGGCGGGCATAGTCGGCGAGCCGCGCCTCGGCGGAATCCCCCGCTGCTCCGGCCGCGGTCGGCAGCGCGGTCCCGCGGCGGCCATCCGCGAGGGCGAAGGGATAGAAGCCCGGCGGCCGGGTCCGCTCGAAGGCGTCGCTCACCAGGATCAGCCGGATGGCGATCCGCTCGGCCAGCAGCGTCAGGAGCTCGTCGAAGCCCGGGCCGGGATCGTCCAGGGCGCTGGCGATGACGAGGTGGCCGCCGACGGGCAGCAGGCTGCGGGCAAGGGCGAGCGTCGCCTCGAGCGGCGGCTCCGCGCCGGTCGGCGCGCCGGACCCGGCCCCGAGGGCGTCGGCATGGGCCTGGGCGAGGGCGCCGGTCACCGCGATCATGGCGCGCTCGCCGCCCGCCGGCCGCAGCACGGTCGGCGCGCCCGCCGAGGCCACCGCGAGGCCGACCCGGCCGCCATCGGCGGCGACCCGCCAGCCGAGCAGCGCCAGGGCCTCGGCGGCGGCCACCGAGCGCAGGGTCCGGCGGGTGCCGAACAGCATCGCGGGCCGGAAATCGGCGAGCAGAACCACGGCGCGGTCGCGCTCGTCGTGGTGGGTACGCACGTGCAGCTGCCCGGTGCGGGCCGTGGCGTTGCGGTCGATGAAGCGGCGGTCATCGCCCTCGGACCACAGGCGGACATCCTCCGGCTCGGAACCGCGGCCACGGCGCCGCGTGACGATCCCGCCCGGCAGGCCCGCGAGCGTCCGGGTCGCGGGGGCCGAGCCCCGCCGGGCGAGGTGGCGCAGGCCCATCAGCGCCTCGCCCGAGAGGTGGATGCCGGTCTCCCGGTCGCCGTTCGCTGCCGGGAGAGGAAGATCGCGCCGCGCGCGCCCGAGCCCGAACACCGTCAGAGCGCCCGCACCCGCTGCACCAGCTCGCCGACGAGGCCGCGCGCCGTCTTGCCCTCGGCGGCGGCCCGCCATGTCAGGCCGATCCGGTGGGACAGGGCGTCCCGGGCCAGGTCGGTGACGTCCTCGGGCGTGACGTGGTCCCGGCCCCGCAGCCAGGCCCGGGCCTTGCCGGCCATCATCAGCGCCAGGGTCCCGCGCGGGGAGGCCGGATGCTCGATCATGGCGCGCAGGTCCGGGGCGGCCGCGTCGGTGCGGGTCGCCGCCACGAGCCGGACGAGGTAGTCCTTGAGGGCCGGCGACACGTAGGTGGCGAGCGCCGCCTCCCGGGCGGCGCGCACGTCCGCCAGCGACAACCGCATGGTCATCGCGTCGACGTGGTGGGTGATTTCGCCCTCCACGAGGTCGAGGATCGCCCGCTCGGTGGTCTCGTCGGGCATGTCGACCACGACGTGCAGGAGGAAGCGGTCGAGCTGCGCCTCGGGCAGGGGGAAGGTGCCGGCATGCTCGATCGGGTTCTGGGTCGCCACGACCATGAACGGATCGGACAGGCGGTGGGTCGTCCCCGAGACCGTCACCTGCCCCTCGGCCATGGATTCGAGCAGCGCCGACTGCACCTTCGGGGGCGCGCGGTTGACCTCGTCCACCAGCACGAGGGCGTGGAACAGGGGGCCGGGCAGGAACTCGAAGGTGCCGCTATCCTGCCGCCAGACGGTGGTGCCGGTGAGGTCGGCCGGCATCAGGTCCGGGGTGCACTGGATGCGCGCGAAGGAGCCGTCGAGGCCGTCGGCGAGCCGCTTGACCGCGCGGGTCTTAGCCAGACCCGGTGCGCCCTCGATCAGCAGGTGGCCGCCGGTCAGGAGACCGATCAGCAGGCGCTCGACCAGGCCGGCGCTGCCGATCAGGCCGCGCTCCAGCCCCTCGCGCAGCGCCATGACGCGGCCGTGCAGGGCCTGATCCGGGACGATTTCGGGCCGGCGTTCGGCGAGGCCGTCGCTCATGCGAGGACAAGTCCTGCGCGAAGGGGTTCTGCGCGAAGGGGTTCTGAGCGAAGAGATCCTGCGCGGACCGCGTCCGCCGCTCGGGCCATGTGCTGCATCCTGCACGTCTCCTCGGCCGGGTCCCGAATTCTTAAGGGATCCTCAGGCTCTTGCCGGTGTGCCCGCTGCCCGGTGCGGCCGTCAATCCCGCGCCGGACGCCCTTTCGCGCCTGTGCCGGGCCATGGTGTCACGGTTTCGTCACCGCACCGCTTTCTAGAACCGACGATGACCAGCTACGCCGCCCTCCCCGAAGAAGCGAAATCCGCGCTCGGCCTGCTCGTGGCCTTCGTGCTCGGCACGATCATCGGGGCCGAGCGCCAGTACCGGCAGCGCACCGCGGGCCTGCGCACCGCGGTCCTCGTCGCGGTGGGCGCCAGCGCCTTCGTGGATCTCGGCATGCGGCTCACCGGCCCGGACGGCGGTGTCCGCACGGTCGCCTACGTGATCTCCGGCATCGGCTTCCTCGGCGCCGGCGTGATCATGAAGGAGGGGATGAACGTCCGCGGCCTCAACACCGCCGCGACCCTGTGGTGCTCGGCCGCCGTCGGCGCGTTCTGTGGCGCCGACCTGCCGCTGGAAGCCCTGTTCGTGATGATCACGGTGCTCGCCTGCAACACGGCGCTGCGGCCGCTGGTGAACGCCATCAACCGCGCGCCGATCCGCGAATCCGCCACCGAGGCGACCTACGAGGTCCAGGTGACCACGGCGCCGGGGGAGGCCGGCCCGGCGCAAGACCTGCTGGTGGAACGCCTGGAGGCGGCCAATTATCCGGTGAGCAACGTCGAGGTGGAGGAGCGCGGCGAGAATGCGGTCGACGTCGTGGCGACGTTGACGGCGAGCGCCGTGAAGGCGGAGGAACTCGACGCCGTGACCAACGACCTCGCCCGCCTGCCCGGCATCCGCCACGCCACGTGGTCGGTCCAGACCGCCGACTGACTTTCCGGGATTGCCTTTCTCGAAGTGGGCCCGCGGTGAGGAAACCTCTGAAGGCGGCCGGACCTTACCGTGCCGAATCCGGAGATCCACCATGACCCAGTCTCAGAAGAGCGCGCTGATCGTCGGAGCCTCGCGCGGCCTCGGGCTCGGACTCGTCGAGTCCTTTCTGGAGCGCGGCTGGCGCGTCACCGCGACCCAGCGCACGCCGTCCGCCGACCTCGCCCGCCGCGCCGCGAAAACCCTGCGGGTCGAGACCGTCGACATCGACGAGGAGGCGAGCGTCGCCGCCCTGCACGACCGTCTGGCCGCGGAGCATTTCGACCTGATCTTCGTGGTGGCGGGCGTCGCCACCCAGGCCCACGACCCGCTGCACGCGGTGCCCCGGGCTGTCGCCGCGCAGGTCTATCTCACGAACGCGGTCAGCCCGATCCGCTTCGCGGAAGCCTTTCTGGATCGTCTCGCTCCCGGCGGCAGCGTCGCCCTGATGAGTTCGATCCTCGGCAGCGTCAGCCTGAACGACACGGGCGGCTGGGAGACCTACCGAGCCAGCAAGGCGGCGCTCAACAGCCTGGCCCGCAGTTTCGAGAGTCGCCATCGGGCCGAGAATCTTTCCGTCCTGATCCTGCATCCGGGCTGGGTGCGCACCGAGATGGGCGGAGCGGAGGCCGATATCGACGTGGCCACCAGCGTCAGGGGCTTGGCCGAGGTGATCGCGGCCCGGCTCGGCGAGCCGGGCGCGCATTACCTCGACTACCGGGGCGAGACGCTGCCCTGGTAGGGGCCGGATCGCCTCAGCGACGGGGATCGAGGGGACGGCCGCGGCGCTCGATCACCACGGTCGGGCGGGTGCGACGCTCGACCACCACCGTGCGGGGTGCCCGGCTCGGGCTCGCATGGGTCAGGATCCGCTCCGGCGTGCGCTCCGGCTTGGCCTTCTTGGCAGCCAGGACGTGCGGGCGGACCTCGTCGGCGGCCAAGCCCATCAGGCCCGCGGCGATCTCTACCTGCTGCTCGACGTCGTCGGCGAGATCCTGCGCGGCGGCCACCGCCTCGTTCACCGTCGGCGGCTCGCGGCGCACCCGGATCGGCGGCAGGTCGGCGAAGCTCTTCTGCGTCTTCTTCACGGGGCGACTCGCGGTCTTCATAGGACAGACATAGCGCCTTCCGGGCCGGTTGTGCAGTGCATCAAAAACGTGTGTCCGCCGTTCCCGGCACATGCCTGAGGGGTGATGGGGCCATTCCTGGCACTCCGATGGGCAGCCTGATGGCGGCGATGTCGAGCACACGAACACGCCTTGGGCAGATTCCTTCCCGGATCGCCGCGCCTGCGGCATAATGGCACGGTCCGGCCGCCGCAAGGGGAGGGGCTGCTGCGGACGGTCTGACCGGAGACGCCCGGGACCGCATCTGCGGGAAGCGGACAGGCTTAAGATCCGGCGTGTAGGATCGGCCCATGACCGAGCCGCTCGATCCCCGCCTGACCCCGGCCCGTCCCGAGGTCGCCGACATCCGCCTGCGCGGCCGGGTCGCGGCCGCGCGCTTCGTCGCCGCCACGCCGCGTCGGGTCATGGCACCGGCGGCTCCCCTGCACCGCGCTCCTTCGCCGGAAGCCGGGCTCGACACCGAGGCGCTCCTCGGGGACGCGGTCGCGCTCTACGACGAGGCCGACGGCTTCGCGTTCGTGCAACTCGTCCGCGACGGCTATGTCGGCTACGTGCCCGCCGCCTGCCTCGGCCCGGCGGAGCCGGAGCCGACGCATCGGGTCACGGCGCTGCGCACCTTCCTGTATCCCGAGCCGGACCTGAAGCGGCCGGTCCGCGCGCATCTGAGCCTCGGGGCGCGTCTGGTCGTGACCGGCCAGTCTGGATCGTACCTGGAGACGCCGGGCGGCTACGTCTTCGCCGCCCACTGCGCGCCCGTGGCGCATCGCGAGCCGGATCACGTCGCCACGGCCGCGCGGCTGATCGGAACGCCCTACCTGTGGGGCGGGCGCACCAGCCTCGGTCTCGACTGCTCGGGTCTCGTGCAGCTCTGTCTCGATGCCGCCGGCCTGCCCTGCCCGCGCGACGCCGACATGCAGGAGCGCGACCTCGGGCGGCCGCTGCCCCTCGACCTCTCCGGCCTGCGCCGGGGCGATCTCGTGTTCTGGCGCGGCCATGTCGGGCTGATGCGCGATCCCGAGACGCTGATCCATGCCAACGGACACCACATGGCGGTGGCGGCGGAGCCGCTGGCCGGGGCGGTCGCCCGGATCGAGGCCAACAGTTTCGGCGCGGTGACCGGCATAAGGCGCCTCTGAGCCGGCACCTTTCGAGGAAGAGGGTCCAAGTTCCGCGGCAAACGTGCTACAGAGCCGTCCCGCTTCCCTCTTCCTGCCCGGTTCGTGGGCCAGTCCTGTTGACAGGACAGCCTCACCCTCGCCACATCCCCCGCATGACCGTCGATATCGCGCCCTCCGAGCCCGTCGCGGGCACCACCGGCAAGCCGCCGCTGGAGATCCTGCTCTGTGCACCCCGCGGCTTCTGCGCCGGCGTGGTGCGGGCCATCGACGTGGTGGAGCGGGCTCTCGCCATCTACGGGCCGCCCGTCTACGTCCGCCACGAGATCGTCCACAACAAGTACGTGGTCGAGAGCCTGAAGCGGAAGGGCGCGGTGTTCGTCCGCGAGCTCGACGAGGTGCCCGACGGCGGCGCCCCGGTGATCTTCTCCGCCCACGGCGTCGCTAAGACGGTACCGGCCAACGCCGATTCGCGCGGCCTGACCACGATCGACGCCACCTGCCCGCTGGTGACCAAGGTCCACCGCGAGGCCGAGATTCACCACAAGCGCGGCCGCCACGTGCTGCTGGTCGGCCATTCCGGCCACCCGGAGGTGGTGGGCACCATGGGCCAGCTGCCCAAGGGCTCGATCACCCTGGTGGAGGACCTCGACCAGATCGAGGCCCTGACGCCGGAGAACCCCGACAACCTCGCCTGGGTGACCCAGACGACCCTGTCGGTGGACGACACCCGGCACATCGTCGACGCGCTGAAGCAGAAGTTCCCGACCATCACCGGGCCGCACAAGGACGACATCTGCTACGCCACCACCAACCGCCAGGAGGCGGTGAAGCAGGTGGCGCCGCTGGTGGATGCGCTCATCGTGGTGGGCTCGTCCAACTCCTCGAACTCGCAGCGCCTGCGCGAGGTCGCCGAGCGGGTCGGCTGCCCGATCACCCGCCTCGTGCTCCGCGCCGAGGAGATCGACTGGCCGGCCTTCGAGGGCATCCGGAAGCTCGGCCTCACGGCCGGCGCCTCGGCTCCCGAGGTGCTGGTCGAGGAGATCATCGACGCGTTCGCGGCCCGCTACGACGTGATGGTCGACACGGTCTCGACGGTGATCGAGGACATGGTCTTCCCGCTTCCGCGGGAGCTGCGCAGCGAGGCCGCCGAGTAGGCAGCCGCGACCAGGCAGCCTGGACACAGGCGCGGCAGGCTTTATGCGGGGGCGCTTCGGCGCCCCTCGTCGTATCGAAGTTCCAAAAATCCAGAGCGCAACACGTGGCCGTCTACACCGAGGTATCCGACGCGGCGCTCGCCGACTTCCTGTCCGCCTACGCGATCGGCGGCCTGCTCTCCTACAAGGGCATCGCCGAGGGGGTCGAGAACTCGAACTTCTTCCTGCACACCACCGACGGTTCCTACATCCTGACCCTCTACGAGAAGCGGGTCCGCGAGCAGGATCTGCCGTTCTTCATCGGGTTGATGGAGCACCTCTCCGCCCGCGGCCTCGCCTGCCCGCAGCCGGTGCGGGACCGGGCCGGCACCGCGCTCGGACGCCTGTGCGGGCGGCCCGCCGCCATCGTGAGCTTCCTGGAGGGCGTCTCGGTCAAGGCGCCGGGGGTGGAGCATTGCCGGGAACTCGGCCGCGCGCTCGCCGCGCTGCACGAAGCCGGCCGGGATTTCACCATGGTGCGGGAGAACAACCTCTCGGTCTCCTCCTGGCGCCCGCTCTTCGTGCAGGCCGAGGCGCAGGCCGATTCGGTCGAGCCCGGCCTCGCGGAGCGCACCCGCGCCGACCTCGTTTTCCTGGAGGCGCACTGGCCCCGGGATCTGCCGGGCGGGGTAATCCACGCGGACCTCTTCACCGACAACGTCTTCTTCATCGGCGATACCCTGTCGGGCCTCATCGACTTCTACTTCGCCTGCACGGACGCCTTCGCGTACGACCTCGCGGTGTGCCTCAACGCCTGGTGCTTCGAGGCCGACGGCACCTTCCATCGCGACATGGCGGCGGCGCTGATCGCCGGCTACGAGGCCGTGCGGCCCCTGGAGGCCGCCGAGGTCGCGGCCCTGCCGATCCTGTGCCGGGGGGCGGCGCTCCGGTTCATGCTGACCCGGCTGGTGGACTGGCTGAACGTTCCGCCCGGCGCCCTGGTGAAGCCGAAGGACCCGCGGGAATTCGATCGCCGGCTCACCTTCCACCGGCAGGCGCGGGATGCGCGGGATTACGGGCGGCAGGGCTGAGGGCGGCAGGGTCGAGGACGGGATGAGCACCGAGGGGACGGGGGCCGCCGCGGCCGAGCCGAAGCGCGTGACGATCTACACGGACGGCGCCTGCTCGGGGAATCCCGGGCCGGGCGGCTGGGGGGCGATCCTGATCTTCGGCGACACCCAGAAGGAGTTGTCGGGGGGCGAGGCCCACACCACCAACAACCGCATGGAGATCCTGGCGGCGATCGAGGCGCTGGAGGCGCTGAAGCGTCCCTGCCGGGTCGACCTGTTCACGGACTCGCAGTACCTGCGTCAGGGCATCACCGGCTGGATCCACAATTGGAAGGCTCGGGGCTGGCGCACGGCCGACAAGAAGCCGGTGAAGAACGAGGATCTCTGGCGCCGGATCGACGCCGCCCGCGAGCGCCACGACGTGGCATGGCACTGGGTGAAGGGCCACGCCAGCGACCCGCTCAACAACAGGGTCGACGCGCTGGCGGTCGCCGCGATGCTGCCGTTCAAGCGACGCTGAACAGCAGTTCCGCCCGGAGCCGGACCGGTCAGTCGGTCGTCCCGTCCAACCCCAGCCAGTGGCGACCGTCGCGGGCCAGCAGGTCGTCGGCCTCCTTCGGGCCGGTGCTGCCGGCCGGGTAGAACGCGACATCCCCCTGCGGCCAGCCCTTGAGCAGCGGGTCGACCGCCGCCCAGCCGGCCTCGATGTTGTCGGCCCGCTGGAACAGGGTCGCGTCGCCGATCATGCAATCGTACAGCAGGGTCTCGTAGCCGACATTGGGCTGGTCCGGAAAGAAGTCCTTGTAGCGGAAGCCGGAGCGCACCCGGCCGATCTTCATCTGCGGCCCCGGCACCTTCACGTTGAACTCGGTGCTGACCCCGTGGTCGGGATCGATCAGGATCCGCATCACGGTCGGCCCGAGGTCGGCGGTGGGCGTGTCCTCGAACATCCTGAACGGGGCCGGCTTGAACAGCACCGCGACCTCGGTGCGCCGGCCGGTCATGCGCTTGCCGGTGCGGACGTAGAACGGCACACCCGCCCAGCGCCAGTTCTCGATGTTGAGCTTCAACGCGGTGTAGGTCTCGGTCACGGAATCCTTCGCCACATGCGGCTCGTCCCGATAGGCCGGCACGTCGCGGCCCTCCGAGGTTCCGGCCGTGTACTGGCCGCGCACCGCGTCCCCGGGCGGGATCGGCCTCACGGCCTCGGCGAGCTTGGCCTTCTCGCTGCGCACCGCCTCCGCGTCGAAGGAGTTCGGCGGCTCCATGGCGACCATGCAGAGGAGCTGGAACATGTGGTTCGGCACCATGTCGCGCAGCGCCCCGGTGGGCTCGTAGAACCCGCCGCGCTCCTCGACGCCCACCGTCTCGGCGGCGGTGATCTGGATGCTGTCGATGTATTCCCGCCGCCAGACCGGCTCCAGCAGGCCGTTGGCGAAGCGGAACGCCATGATCGACTGGACCGTCTCCTTTCCCAGGAAATGGTCGATCCGGTAGAACTGGCTCTCGTCGCCCTGTTTCAGGATGCGGACGTTGAGGTCCCGGGCCGAGGCGAGGTCGGAGCCGAACGGCTTTTCGATGACCACCCGGCGGAAACGGTCGCCCTCTTGGCGGAGCAGGCCGGCCTGGCCGAGCCCGTCCACGATCGTCCCGAAGAAGCGCGCCGCCACCGCGCAGTAGAACACCGCGCTGCCGGTCACCCGCTCCCTGATGGCGGCGAACGTCTCGGGCTTCTCGAAGTCGCCCTTCAGGTAGTGCAGCCGGTCGCGGATGAAGCCCCAGCTCTTCGCGTCGATGTGGTCGGCGTGGAACTCGGAGGTCGGATCCTTGCTGAACGCCTCCATGGTCTGGGTGAGGCTGTCGCGAAGGCCCTCGTCGGTGCCGTCGTTGTGGTCGACGCCGAGGATGGAAAACCCTTCGGGCAGCAGCCCCGCGCCCGCGAGGTTGTAGAGCGAGGGCATCAGCAATCGCTTGGTCAGGTCGCCGCCCGCGCCGAAGATCACCAGCGTGCAGGGCGGCGCCGGCTTCGTGCCGCAGGCCGCCTTGTCCTTGAGGATCGTCTTGGGCTCGGCCATCCCTGCCTCCCGTCCGGCTGCGATGCAGCAAACCGGCGGGACAACCCGCCGCAGCGGGGCCCGTTCCGGGGCGCGTGGGGTCCGGCCCCAGAGTCGTTCCCGATCGGGCTGTGACAGTGTCGATGGCCGTGCCGAACGAGGCGTGGGTCCCCGCTTCCGAGCGGGCTTGTGGATTCACAGATCGGGCTCGGGATCGTTGTCAGGTCGATTGACCGGGATGTCCACGCGCCCTCCCTCCCCCCTCTGCGGGGGAGGGTGGCCCTCGCGTCAGCGAGGGTCGGGAGAGGGGAACCCGGCGTCAGGATTGAGCGCGGCCTTCACACGGCGCAGAGCCTTGTTCTGCAGCGTCGCTCCCCTCTCCCGACCCCCTTCGGGGGCCACCCTCCCCCGCAGAGGGGGGAGGGAGACGCGCGGGACCGTTCAGCCACTCTCCGAACCCGATCGAGACGGCCTCAGCCGACCGCGTCCTCCACCAGGATCTCGCGCTTGCCGGCGTGGTTGGCCGGGCCGACGATGCCCTCGACCTCCATCCGCTCCATGATCGAGGCGGCGCGGTTGTAGCCGATCTGCAGCCGGCGCTGGATGTAGCTGGTCGAGGCCTTCTGGTCGCGCAGCACCACCTGGACGGCCTGCTCGTAGAGATCGCCGCCGGCCTCGCCGAAGGAGCCCTGGTCGAAGACCGCGCCGTCGAGTTCGAGCTCGGCCGCGCCTGCCTTGCCCTTGGCGGCTCCCTTCTCGGGCGCGCCCTCCTCGTCATCCGCCGTGACGGCGTCGAGGTAGCTGGGCCGGCCCTGGCGCTTGAGGTGGGCGACCACGCTCTCGACCTCGCTGTCCGAGCAGAACGGCCCGTGC
>NZ_JBKFBO010000083.1:0-11999 GCF_053346215.1 Methylobacterium sp. A49B | reverse complement strand
CGATCTCGGCCTGGAGTTCTGGGACGACCTGGAAGAGGTCGCCGACGAGGCCGTAATCGGCCACCTGGAAGATCGGCGCGTCCTCGTCCTTGTTGATGGCGACGATCACCTTCGAGTCCTTCATGCCCGCCAGATGCTGGATCGCGCCCGAGATGCCCACCGCCACGTACAGGTCCGGCGCCACCACCTTGCCGGTCTGCCCCACCTGCCAGTCGTTCGGCGCGTACCCGGCGTCCACCGCCGCCCGCGAGGCGCCCACCGCCGCGCCCAGCGTGTCGGCCAGCGGCTCGATCAGCGCGTGGAACTGGTCCGACGAGCCGAGCGAGCGCCCGCCCGACACGATGATCCGCGCCGAGGCCAGCTCCGGACGATCCGACTTGGCGATCTCCTCGCCCTTGAAGCGCGAGCCGCCCGCCTCCGGCGCGGCCGCCGCGACCGGCTCGATCGGCGCGCTCGCCCCGCCCTCGGCCGCCGCCTTGAACGCCGCCGTGCGCACCGTGATCACCCGCTTGCCCGACGGCACCTGCACGGTCTGGATCGCGTTGCCGGCGTAGATCGGACGCTCGAACGTGTCCGGCGAGACCACCTTGATGATGTCGGACACCTGCGCCACGTCCAAGAGCGCGGCCACCCGCGGCAGCACGTTCTTGCCCGTGGTCGAGGCCGAGGCGATGATCGTGTCGTAGGGCTCGGCGATCGCCGCCAGCAGCGCGCCGACCGGCTCGGCGAGGTCGTGGTCGTAGGCGCCGTCCTCGGCGTGCAGGACCTTCTCGACCCCCTCCAGCTTGGCCGCCGCCGCGGCCGCCGGCCCGGAGCCGGCGCCCAGCACCAGGGCGTGGACCGGCGCGCCGATCTCCCGGGCCGCGGAGAGCGCCTTGAGGGTGCCGTCCTTGATCTGGCCGTGGCCGTGCTCGACGAAGAGGAGTGTCGTCATGGTCGTGTGTGTCCTCGAAGGGGGGCGCGGGGCTCGACCGGGGCGGGAGCCGCGCGGAGCGGATCAGATGACGCCGGCCTCGACCTTGAGCTTCTGCACGAGCTCGGCGGCCGAGCCGACCTTGACGCCCGCCGAGCGGCCCGGCGGCTCGGCGGTCTTGAGCACGGTCAGCCGCGGCGTCACGTCGACGCCCAGCGCGTCCGGCGCCAGCTCGTCGAGCGGCTTCTTCTTGGCCTTCATGATGTTGGGCAGGCTCGCGTAGCGCGGCTCGTTGAGGCGCAGGTCGGTGGTGACGATCGCCGGCAGCGTCAGGCTGACCGTCTGCAGGCCGCCGTCGACCTCGCGGGTGACGTCGAGGCTGCCTTCGCCGGCCTCGACCTTGTAGGCGAAGGTGCCCTGCGGCCAGCCGAGCAGCGCGCCGAGCATCTGGCCGGTCTGGTTCGCGTCGTCGTCGATGGCCTGCTTGCCCAGGATGACCAGCTGCGGGCTCTCCTTCTCCACCACGGCCTTCAGCAGCTTGGCCACCGCCAGCGGCTCGCAAGGGACGTCGGTCTTGACCAGGATGGCGCGGTCGGCGCCCATGGCCAGCGCCGTGCGCAGCGTCTCCTGCGCCTGCTGCGGGCCGATCGACACCGCCACGATCTCGCTGACCGTGCCCTTCTCCTTCAGCCGGATCGCCTCCTCGACGGCGATCTCGTCGAACGGGTTCATCGACATCTTCACGTTGGCGAGCTCGACCCCGGAGCCGTCGGCCTTCACGCGGATCTTCACGTTGTAGTCCACCACCCGCTTCACGGGCACCAGAACCTTCATCCTGCCTCTCCTAGAGATCTTCCGATCGCCGGTGACCGGCGTCACGTCCTGCGCGGCGGCATCAGGCGTCGAGCAAGCCGGCGAGCTTCATCGCCACGCCCTGCGATCCCTGGACCTTCAGGCGGCCGGTGGAGAACGCGATCATCGGGCTCAGCTTGCCGCGCACCAGCTTGAGCAGGTTGTCGGAACTCAGCTTCATCACCGTGTCGGCCTCGCCGCCCTCGCCGGTGGAAACGTTCACGCCGCCGCCGGTCGCGTCCACCAGGATGCTGCCGCCATCGGTGAGATCGAATCGCACCCGGTAACCGAGGGTGCTGAGCGCCTCGGACCGTTCCTCGATGGACTCGACCAGTTGCCCGAGTTCCGCCATCGCTCGCCTCCGTCGTTTCGCCTGGAATGAACGCATGCCCCCCGCCCGGCCTTCGGGCAGGGCGCGGGGTTTCGCGTCAGAACATCGCCTCGTCGAGCGCCATCATCGCGCCCTTGCCGGACTTCACGGCCGCCAGCAGGCCCGCGACCTGGGGCAGGACGCGCTCCATGTAGAAGCGGGCCGTGGCGAGCTTCGCCTCGTAGAAGTCGCGCTCGTCCGTGCCGGCTTTCAGCGCCGTGTGGGCGACCTTGGCGGAGCGCAGCCACATGTAGCCGAGCGCCACCAACCCGAAGAGCCGCAGGTACTCCGTGGCGGCGGCGCCCGCCTCCTCCGGATCCTTGAGGCCCCGCTGGGCGATGTGAGCGGTGGCGAGTTGCAGCGCGCCGAAAGCCTTGGCCAGCGGCTGGGCCAGAGACGACAGGTCATCGTCCTCGATCGCCGCGTCGAGGGCGGCGAGCACCGGGTGGAAGAAGCTGCGCAGGTACCGCCCGGCATGGGCCGGGAGCTTGCGGCCCACGAGATCGAGGGCCTGCACGCCGTTCGTACCCTCGTAGATCATCGAGATCCGGGCGTCGCGGACATACTGCTCCATGCCGTGGTCGCGGATGAAGCCGTGGCCGCCATAGACCTGCATGCCGATGCTCGCGGCCTCGAAGCCGAGATCGGTGAACAGCGCCTTCACCACCGGGGTCATGAGCGCGGCGAAATCCTCCGCCCGGCGCCGCTCGGCGGGGTCTGGGTGGTGCTCCATCACGTCGAGGCTGCGGGCGACCCAGGCACCGAGCGCCCGGCAGCCCTCGTTGGTGGCGCGGATCGTCATCAGCATCCGCCGCACGTCCGGGTGCACGATGATCGGGTCGGCGGGCAAATCCGGACGCTTGGTGCCGACCAGCGAGCGGCCCTGGAGCCGCTCCCGCGCATAGGCGACGGCGCCCTGGTAGGAGGCCTCGCCGGCCCCCAGCCCCTGGATGCCGACCGACAGGCGCTCGCTGTTCATCATCGTGAACATCGCGCGCATGCCCTTGTGCGGCTCGCCGACGAGCCAGCCGGTGGCGTCGTCGAAGGACATCTGGCAGGTGGCCGAGGCCTTGATGCCCATCTTGTGCTCGAGGGCGCTACAGGAGACGCCGTTGCGCTCCCCCGGCGTCCCGTCCGCCCGGGGCAGGAATTTCGGCACGAGGAACAGGCTGATCCCCTTCACGCCCTTCGGCGCGTCCGGGAGCTTCGCCAGGACGAGATGGATGATGTTCTCGGTGAGGTCGTGGTCGCCAGCCGAGATGAAGATCTTCGAGCCGGTCACCGTGTAGGAGCCGTCCGCCTGCGGCACCGCGCGGGTGCGCAGCAGGCCGAGATCGGTGCCGCAATGGGCCTCCGTGAGGCACATCGTGCCCGCCCAGGTCCCGTCCACGAGCTTCGGCAGGTAGGCGGCCTTGAGTTCCTCCGAGGCGTGGTCCGCCAGCGCCTTGTAGGCGCCGTGGCTGAGCCCCGGATAGAGGCCGAAGGACAGGTTGGTCGAGCAGATCATCTCCTCGACCAGCTTGTTGATGCCTGCCGGCAGGCCCTGGCCGCCATAGGCCGGATCCGCCCCCATCGCGGTCCAGCCGCCTTCCCGGAACGCCCGGTAGGCCTCCGGAAAGCCCTTCGGAGTGCGGACCGCGCCGTTCTCGAGCAGGCAGCCCTCCGCGTCGCCGGAGGCGTTCAGCGGCAGCAGCCGCTCCTCGCAGAACTTCGCCGCCTCCTCGAGGATGGCGTCGGCGACGTCGGGGGTGAAGTCTTCCAGGCCCGGCAGGACCGGGGCCTCTTGGTCGGCGTGCAGCTCGTGCAGCACGAAGCGCATGTCGCGCAGGGGAGCCTTGTAGGTCTGCATCGCGTCAGTTCCTCACCGGCCGGCCGGTTTCGATCACGCTCTCGAACCGGTCGAGGGTCGCCTCCGTCCGCACGAGGCGCATGAAGCTCTCGCGCTCGAGCTCGAGGATCGCCGCCTCGTCGACGGGATCGAGGCTGTCGGCCTCGCCCCCGGAGAGCACCGCGGCGAGTTCCGCCGCCACCACGAGATCGTGCTTCGTGGCGATGCCCCGCCGGGCAAAGCCTTCGGCCGCCATGCGCAGGGCCAACGCCCCGGACGGGCCGGGAAGCGTCAGCGTCACGGGCTTGGGCGGCGCGTAGCCCTCGACCAGCGACAGGGCCTTGGCCTTGGCGTCGGCGAGCAGCCGGTCCCGGTTCATGGTGATGCCGTCGGTCGGACGCAGGAACAGGAGGTCGCGGGCCTCCTCGGCGGACTTGGCGACGGTGGCGGTCGAGACCGTCTCGAACACCTTGGCGGTCGCCGGCATCGGCCCCTTGGGCAGCTTCGGCGCCGATTGCCAGCGGGCCAGCATCTCCTTGCACCCGCCCCAGGCCGGGACGAGGCCGACGCCGGCCTCCACGAGGCCGATATAGCTCTCGGCATGGGCCTGCACCGCGTCCGAGTGGAGCAGGATCTCGCAGCCGCCGCCGAGCGCCATGCCGGCGGGGGCGCTGACCACCGGGAACGGCGCGTATTTCAGCTGGGCATAGGTCTGCTGGCCGAGCGAGACCAGCTTCTCGATCTCCCCCCAGGCGGCGATGTTGGCGGCGAACAGCGCGAGACCCAGATTCGCGCCGACCGAGAAGTTGGAGGCCTCGTTGTAGACCACCAGCGCCTTGTACTTGTCCCTGACCAGCTTGATGGTCTTGCCGAGCAGGACCAGGATCTGCTCGTCGAGGGCATTGCTCTGCGACGTGAACTCGAAGCAGACCACGCCGTCGCCGATGTCCCACAGGGCCGCCGAGCCGTTCCTGAGGAGCGGCTTGCCCGCGAGCTTGATGTCCTCCAGCCGCAGCACGCCCTCGGGACGGACGATGTTTTCGTAGTCGCCCCCGACTGTCAGAACCTGCCGGCGTCCGTTCTCGACGCGGTAGAAGGTCCGGCCGTTCAGCCCGGCGAGGATCGGCGGGACGGCGTGGCCGTCCTTCGCCAGCCGCTCGGCCACGTAGGCGCCGCCGATCCGGTCGATCAGCTCGAACGGACCCCACTTCCAATTGTAGCCGAGGCGCATGGCCTCATCGATGGCGGCGATCTCGTCGCTCGCCTCGCCCACGAGCCCGGCGGCATAGGCCAGCGTCGGGCCGATCACCGTCCAGGCGTAGCCGCCGACGCGGCCCGGCAGGTCCAGCACCGCGCGGGGGCCCTTCGCCTCCTTCAAGCCGGGCAGGTCCGCCCTGGCGGACGGCCGGTATTCGCCCGTCTTGAGGTCGATGGCCTCCTTGGTCTTCTGCGCGCCGGCGCGGTTCAGGCGGTAGAAGCCGCCCTTGCCCTTGCGGCCGGTATGGCCCTCCGCGATCAGCGTCGTGATCAGCGGCATCTCGCGGTACGTGGCGTGGAACGCGTCCTCCGCCGGCAGGGCCGCCCGCAGGCTCTTGGTGGTGTGCGGGATCAGGTCGAGGCCCACGAGGTCCACGAGGCCGAACACGCCGGTCTTCGGGATGCCGAAGGGGCGACCCATCACGGCGTCGGCCTCCTCCACCGGCACGCCGAGGTCGATCGCCGCCGCGATGGCGTTCTGGATCCAGAAGATGCCCAGCCGGTTGGCGATAAAGCCCGGCCGGTCCTTGCAGCGCACGACGCTCTTGCCGAGCCGGCGGTCGGCGAAGCCGGCGACCGTCGCGGCCAGCGCCGGATCGGTCCGCGGGCCGGTGACGATCTCCAGGAGCCGCATGTAGCGCGGCGGGTTGAAGAAGTGGGTGATCAGGAAGTCCTTCGCGAACGCCTCGGGCATCCCCTCGATCAGCGCGTCCAGCGGGATGGTCGAGGTGTTGGACGAGATCGCGGTGCCGGGCCGGCGCACCGCATCGATGTGCCGGTAGAGGGCCTGCTTCACGTCGAGGCGCTCGACCACCACCTCGATGATCCAGTCGGCCTCGCCGAGCCGGTCGAGATGGTCCTCGATGTTGCACGCCTCCACGAGCTTGGCGGCGCGCGGCGCCATGAAGGCGGCGGGCTCCGTCTTCAGCATCTTGGCGATGGCGTCCTTGGCCAGCGCGCTCCGGTCGGCGGCGCCCTCCGGCACGACATCCATGAGGAGCACCGGCACGCCGGCATTGGCGACATGGGCGGCGATGCCGGAGCCCATGACCCCGGCGCCGATGACGGCGACTTTGCGGATCCCGGTCATCATGCGCGCTCCAGAAGGGTGGCGATGCCCTGGCCGCCGCCGATGCACTGGGTGGCCAGCGCGAAGCGACCGCCCTCGCGGGCGAGCAGCGCGGCCGCCTTGCCGACGATTCGGGCGCCCGTGGCGCCGAGAGGATGGCCGAGTGCGATGGCGCCACCGTCGATGTTGACGGTCGTCTCGTCGAGGCCGAGGTCGCGGATGCAGGCCAGCGCCTGGGAGGCGAAGGCTTCGTTCAGTTCCACCACGCTCAGCGCGTCCGCGGTGATGCCCGCCCGCGCCATGGCCTTCCGCGAGGCGGCGACGGGACCGATGCCCATGATCTCCGGCTCGCAGCCCGAGACGCCGACGGCGGCGATCCGTGCCAGCGGCTTGAGGCCGGTGCGGCGGATATAGGCGGCGCTGCAGACGAGCACCGCCGAGGCGCCGTCGGTCAGCGGCGAGGAGGTGCCGGCGGTGACCGAACCGTCCTGCTGGAAGGCCGGCTTGAGGCCGGCGAGCCCCTCGGCGCTGGCATCGGGCCGGATGCAGCCGTCGGCCTCGACGGTGCCGGCCTTGGTGGCGATCGGCACGATCTCGGCGGCGAGCCGCCCCTCGGCCTGGGCCTGCGCCGCCTTGCGGTGGCTTTCCACCGCGAAGGCCTCCTGATCGGCGCGGGTGATCTGCCAGCGGCGGGCGACGTTCTCGGCGGTGTCGCCCATGCCCATGTAGGCGCCGGGCCGCTTCTCGTGGAGCGCCGGGTTCGGCATCGGATTGAAGCCCATCATCGGCACGCGGCTCATGCTCTCGACGCCCGCGCAGATGAAGGCCTCGCCGGCCCCGAGCATGATCTGCCCGGCCGCGATGTGGACCGACTGCATCGAGGAGCCGCAGAAGCGGTTCACGGTGACGCCGCCGACGCTGAGGTCGAGGTCGGCGAGCAGACCGATCAACCGGGCGACGTTGAAGCCCTGCTCGCCCTCGGGGAAGGCACAGCCGACGATCAGATCCTCGATGTCCTTCGAGGCGATGCCGGTATCGGCGACGAGCTTGCGCACGACCTGCGCGGCGAGGTCGTCCGGGCGGACCCGGGCGAGAGCCCCTTTCTTGGCCAGGGTGAAGGGCGAGCGGGCGTAGCCCGCGATGAAGACGTCGGTCATGCTATCCTCTCGGAACGATCACGAAGGGGGCGTGCGGGGGTGACGGCCGCCCGCGGGAAAGCGGAGCGGCGCAGGCGCGTGTTTCGAGACGGGGTCCGCGGGCGGTTCCCGCTCGCGACGCGCCGCGGCGGGACTGGCCTTGCTCGGAAAGGCGGCCTTCCAACCCGACACCCTCATCCCGAGGTGCGAGCGCAGCGAGCCTCGAAGGAGGGCTCCCGGAATCGCGCGGCCGGCTGGAGGGCTCCTTCGAGGCCTCCGCTGCGTTCCGGCGCCTCAGGATGAGGACGATGGGTGGGATCGTCCCATCGGATACCCGGCAGGACGCGGTCGTGAACCGCGGCAGCGCGACCGGACAGAGCTCGGAAGCGTGGTTCGGGCGCGCGTCCTGGCGCCGAACCGGCGGAGAGCGCTCTAGCGCGCCCGCCGCGTGTTGGCCGGCTTGGCGGTTTCGAGGGCGGCCAGCGCGTAGTGCTTGAGCTTCTCCAACTCGCCGAGCGTCTCGACGAGGGCCTTCTGCTGCTCGACGAGCTGATCGATCCGGCCCTCGATCTTCTTCAGAAGGTCGCGCCACTGCTCCTTCTGCGTCGGATCGACGTCGTAGAGATTGAGGTAGTCCTTGATCTCGCGCAGCGAGAAGCCCAGGCGCTTGCCCCGCAGGATGAGGATCAGCCGCACCTTGTCGCGGTGTGCGAAGATGCGCGTGTTCCCGGCCCGCTGCGGATTGAGAAGCCCCTTGTCCTCGTAGAAGCGGACTGTCCTCGCCGTGACCCCCAATTCCTTGGCGAGTTGGGTCACAGTATACAGTGTGTCGGACACAGAGAGCCTTCTCGAACGGGAGGCCACCGTATTCCTGGACTCTATGGAGCGTCAACGTCATGCCGACGCCCGCCTGTCCAGGGCCGCGCGATCGGCGCGGTCGCGCTCCTCCGCGACCAGTTCCTTCTTCGACAGCTTGCCGACCGCCGTCTTCGGCAGGCTCGCCCGGATCTCGATCTCCCGCGGCAGCTCGATCTTCGAGATCCGCGCCGCCAGGAAAACCCGAAGCGCCTCCGGCGTCGTATCATGCCCGGCGCGCAGCTTCACGAAAGCCTTGGGGCTCTCGCCGCGATACGCGTCGGGAATGCCGATCGCGACCGCCTCCTCGACGGCCTCGTGCTCGTAGAGCGCGTCCTCGATCTGGCGCGGATAGACGTTGTATCCGCCGCAGAGGATCAGATCCTTGATCCTGTCGACCAGAAACAGGAAGCCGTCCGCGTCGCGGTAGCCGATATCCCCCGTCTTCAGCGCGCCGTCGAGAAGGATTTCGGCCGTCTCAGCCGGACGGCGCCAGTAGCCGGCCATGACCTGCGGACCCCGGACGAAGACTTCGCCCTTCGCGCCGGGCGGCAGGATCCGATCCGGGTGACGCGGGTCGCGGATCTCGATGGCCGTGTCCGCCAGCGGCAGACCGACCGACCCGGCGCGGCGGCGGGCATCGAACGGGTTGACGCAGACGACCGGCGAACACTCCGTCAAGCCGTAGCCCTCCGACACGCGGCATCCCGTGAGCGCCTCGAAACGGGCGGCGATTTCGGCCGGCAGCGGGGCACCGCCCGAGATGCACAGCCGGATCGATCCAAGGTCGACCGTCGCGGTTTCCGCCGCCTTGTTGATGGCCCCGAAGAGCGTCGGGACCGCGGGGAAGAAGGTCGGCCGCGTTCGGGCGATGGTGGCGAGGAGCTGATCGATCTTGAACTGTGGAACGAGTATGATCTGCGCGCCGATCTTCAGCGCGAGGTTCATCGCCACCGTCATGGCGAAGACGTGGAATAGCGGGATGACGGCCAGGACACGCTCGCGGCCGTCCCGCAAGCCCGCCTCCCGGACGAGCGGGGCCAGCTGAGCGACATTCCCGGCGAGATTGGCGTGGGTCAGCATCGCCCCCTTGGGCGTGCCGGTCGTCCCGCCGGTATATTGCAGCAGCGCGACATCGTCGGGGCGAACGGTGGCACGCGTCCGGGATCCGCTGGATCGCCCGACCAGCCTGGCCCAGCGGACGTGCCGCGCATCCGCCGGCACCCGGGCGGTTTCCGACCGCCTGAACAGGCGGTAGAGAACGCCCCGGCCCAGGGGCAGCACGTCCGCGAGCGGACAGACCACCAGGTGGCGCAACCCCGCCTCGTCCGCGACCGCGGCGACCGGATCGTAGATCCGGGCGATGTCGGACACGACCATCACCGTCGTCCCCGAGTCGCGGATCTGGGTCGCGCATTCCCGGGACGTGTAGAGCGGGTTGAAGTTGACGACGGTTCCACCGGCTTTGAGGACGGCGAAGTAGAAGACCACGAAATACGGCGTGTTGGGCAGGCACAGTCCGACCCGGACACCGCGCTCGACTCCCAGCCGTGCGAGACCCGCCGCCAACCGATCGGCCAGAGCGCCGACCTCGCGATAGGTCCAAGCCCGCCCACAGAATTCGAGCGCCGGCCGGTCCGGGAAGCGCGACACGCTTTGATCGAGAAGATCCGGCAGCGTGCTCGATCCAGCGACTTGTCGCCGTGCTTGAGCGGACGCGGCCGCTTCGCCGCGCACGCCATCGATGTGAATGGCCGACATGTTCCCCTCCCTCTCCTGCTCGGCTCTCTCCGGAGCGCTTCGCTTAGGCAGGCCAGGACTGACGTATACGTCAACTAATATCCCAATAGGTCAGACTCGTGCAAGCCCGATCGGCGAACGGGCGTCGGACGCTCCCGGGCCACGGATCGCGCACGCGCGTGGCACGCCGGGCGTCGCCGCTCGCGTGGGACGATGCGAGGATCGCGAACGGGCTGGGCGGACCGGGTGCGTGAGAGCGTCCGCCCGCCGTACCGACGCCCGCGTCGAAGGCAGACGACCGGCGCAATCTGTCCCGAGAGCGTAAGCGCGTGGGCCCGCGCGGTCGCGCGAGGCAGAAGCGGTGCCGTCCGCGTCGAAACTGTGCCGGCATTGGTGCCAAAAGGGCACACCCACCGCGGCTCGACCGGCTGCAACCGGTTTCAACCGCCAAACGCGGCGTCTCAACCTTGCAGTTTTATACCCCTTAAGTCACTTTGATGACGTATAGGTCATGATGCCGATCTTGCGAACGGCGATGTCCGGTGAGGTCACGGTGCCAGGCGAAGCCGTGACGGGCCTGAGACAGAAGTCGCCACACGTAACAAAACAAAAAATTATCTTTCTGCATCGATGAGATCTGCAGATCTGGGGGAAAAGCTATGGTTGCCAACATCGGATTTCGTGTCGGAGCGGCCGCGCTGCTTGCCTCGGTCTGTGGAATGACGGGGGCGCATGCGGGTGCGTTTGGGATCCGGGAGCAGAGCACGCAGGCCCAGGGTCTGTCGTACGCGGGGGCGGCGTCGGGCTCGGGCGGCGTGTCGTCGATTTTCTGGAACCCGGCCACGATCACCATGAACCCGGGCTTCGTCTCGGAGCAGAACCTCACCTTCATCGGCCTGTCCTCCGAGATCCGGCCCGCGCCCGGCACCAACCCGGCCTTCGCCGGCCTGGGCGGCTCCGGCGACATCGGCCAGGGCGCCGTCGTGCCGGCGGGCGCCACCTCCTACCAGCTCAGCGACCGCCTCTGGCTCGGCCTGTCCACCGGCGCCCCCTTCGGCCTCGTGACCAAGCCGCGCGACGTGTGGGCCGGCGAGGTCTACGGCCGCTCGTCCCGGATCTTCTCGCTGGCGTTCAACCCGGTCATCGGCTTCAAGGTCAACGAGTGGCTCGCGCTCGCGGCCGGGCCCAACATCGAGTACTTCCGCCTGACCCTGCGCCAGGCGCTGCCGATCCCCGGGATCTCGCCGGTCGCCTACCCGAGCGGCTTCCTCAAGGGCGAGTCCTGGGGCGTGGGCTTCACCGCCGGCGCCACGATCACGCCGCGCGACGGCACCGTGCTGGGCATCGGCTACCGCTCCTCGGTCCACCACGACATCGACGGCTCGATCGGCGTGCCGCTGCTCGCGCTGGCGCCGCTGGCCGGCCAGGTCCGCGCCAAGCTGAACACGCCCGACAAGCTGAGCGTCGGCCTCACCCAGGCGATCACCCCGGTGGCGCGGGTCAACCTCGGCTTCGAGTGGGACAACTGGTCGAGGCTGGGCTCGATCGGCATCGTGTCGAAGACGCTCGGCCTGCCGGTCAACAACCTGCCGCTCAACTACAAGGACGGCTACACCTACGCGATCGGCGCCGAGTACGACGCCTCCGCCAACCTGACCCTGCGCACGGGCTTTGCCTACGAGACCTCGCCGATCGACTTCTCCAACCGCTCGGTGCGCCTGCCCGACGGCGACCGCTACATCGCCTCCGTGGGCGCCAGCTACCGCTGGAACCAGCAGCTGACCCTCAACCTCGCCTACTCGCACTTCTTCCTCGACCGCTCGCGGATCCTGGCCGGCATCGGGCGCGACTACAACGTCGGCAACATCGCCTTCGCGGGCGTGGTCGATTCCAGCGCCGACGTCGTCTCCGTCGGGTTCCGCTACGTCTTCGGCGCACCCCAAGCCCCAGCACCCGCACCCATCATCCGGAAATACTGA
>NZ_JBKFBO010000082.1:0-123826 GCF_053346215.1 Methylobacterium sp. A49B | reverse complement strand
ATGAAGGTTCTGGTGCCCGTGAAGCGGGTGGTGGACTACAACGTGAAGATCCGCGTGAAGGCCGACGGCTCCGGGGTCGAGCTCGCCAACGTGAAGATGTCGATGAACCCGTTCGACGAGATCGCCGTCGAGGAGGCGATCCGGCTGAAGGAGAAGGGCACGGTCAGCGAGATCGTGGCGGTGTCGATCGGCCCGCAGCAGGCGCAGGAGACGCTGCGCACGGCGCTGGCCATGGGCGCCGACCGCGCCATCCTGGTCAAGACCGACGTCCCTTGCGAGCCGCTGGCGGTGGCCAAGCTGCTGAAGGCCGTGGTGGAGAAGGAGAGCCCGCAGCTGGTCATCCTGGGCAAGCAGGCCATCGACGACGACGCGAACCAGACCGGCCAGATGCTCGGCGCGCTGCTCGGCTGGCCGCAGGGCACCTTCGCCTACAAGGTCGAGGCCGGCGAAGGCAGCCTCGACGTCACCCGCGAGGTCGACGGCGGCCTGCAGACGGTCAGCCTGACGCTGCCGGCGATCGTCACCACCGACCTGCGCCTCAACGAGCCGCGCTACGCGAGCCTGCCCAACATCATGAAGGCCAAGAAGAAGCCGCTCGACGAGCTGGCGCCGGACGCGCTGGGCGTCGACGTGACGCCGCGGCTGACCGTGCTCAAGACCGCCGAGCCGCCGGGCCGCTCGGCGGGCGTCAAGGTCGGCTCGGCCGCCGAGCTCGTGCAGAAGCTCAAGGTCGAGGCCGGCGTCATCTGATCCGCTCCGCGCGGCTCCCGCCCCGGTCGAGCCCCGCGCCCCCCTTCGAGGACACACACGACCATGACGACACTCCTCTTCGTCGAGCACGGCCACGGCCAGATCAAGGACGGCACCCTCAAGGCGCTCTCCGCGGCCCGGGAGATCGGCGCGCCGGTCCACGCCCTGGTGCTGGGCGCCGGCTCCGGGCCGGCGGCCGCGGCGGCGGCCAAGCTGGAGGGGGTCGAGAAGGTCCTGCACGCCGAGGACGGCGCCTACGACCACGACCTCGCCGAGCCGGTCGGCGCGCTGCTGGCGGCGATCGCCGAGCCCTACGACACGATCATCGCCTCGGCCTCGACCACGGGCAAGAACGTGCTGCCGCGGGTGGCCGCGCTCTTGGACGTGGCGCAGGTGTCCGACATCATCAAGGTGGTCTCGCCGGACACGTTCGAGCGTCCGATCTACGCCGGCAACGCGATCCAGACCGTGCAGGTGCCGTCGGGCAAGCGGGTGATCACGGTGCGCACGGCGGCGTTCAAGGCGGCGGCCGAGGGCGGGGCGAGCGCGCCGATCGAGCCGGTCGCGGCGGCCGCGCCGGAGGCGGGCGGCTCGCGCTTCAAGGGCGAGGAGATCGCCAAGTCGGATCGTCCGGAGCTGGCCTCGGCGCGGATCATCGTGTCGGGCGGGCGCTCGCTCGGCTCGTCGGACCAGTTCCACGCGCTGATCGAGCCGCTGGCCGACACGCTGGGCGCGGCGGTGGGCGCCTCGCGGGCGGCGGTGGACGCCGGGTACGCGCCGAACGACTGGCAGGTGGGGCAGACCGGCAAGGTGGTGGCGCCGGACCTGTACGTGGCGGTGGGCATCTCGGGCGCGATCCAGCATCTGGCGGGCATGAAGGACTCGAAGGTGATCGTCGCCATCAACAAGGACGAGGACGCGCCGATCTTCCAGGTGGCCGATTACGGCCTCGTCGGCGACCTCTTCCAGGTCGTCCCAGAACTCCAGGCCGAGATCGCGCGCGGCCGAGCCTGAACCCGAGGCCGTCACCCATACGCCAGAGCTGATCACGACTGCCGCTCGGCAGCCGACAAGTGGTTTGCCGGTGATTGCCGGCCGTTCCGCTCAGCTTATGGCCAGCCTGCCGAGCGCCTGAGCCGGCCTGTCCGGCTCGACGACGCGTGGGATCGGCCGGGCACGAGCCGTCAAGGCCGGGTGCGCGGCGGTGCGGGGGCGGGACGACGGTGACGTTTGAGCTGGCGCGTTGCCGATGATGCGAGGCTCGCGATGTCAAGCTCAGGGCACGCACCCGCCGATCTGGCCGCGATGTTCATGCGGACTCCGTTTCGCATCGATGCGCGTTTCGATGAGCTGGTATGCCTCAATCCGGCGGCGACCCTTCCCTCCGGCCTCGGATGAGCTGTTTGATCGTTGCTGTACATGCTGATATCTCTCATATCAATTAAGAATACGATCGTTCAGAATAGTTTTCTGATTTCGCCGAGAAAATTGCGATATCGATCGCGAACAAGGGCTTTGCCACATCAGGGCGCTTGCTTGAGCAACGGGTGATATTAATCTACAAAGTATATCGGGCTCTTTTCAATGATTGTGTCTAACGTACAGCATGTAAAAATAGTCATGATCATTAATTTATTTGACTAGATCCTAAGAGTTCACGACAGTCTCGACAACCTTATCTTCTTGAAGTGGGAAAGCAGACGCATCCGAGGTCGACTTACGGGTATGCGGTGATGTAAGTGACGGATTGCAGAGCGGGACAGGACGTCACCTTATGAAAGTGGCCATTATCCATTATTGGCTGGTTGGAATGCGGGGTGGAGAAAAGGTAATCGAGTCGCTGTGCAGGCTTTTTCCGACCGCAGATATTTTCACGCATGTCTATGATCCGGAAGCGACTTCTGAAGCGATCAAGGCGCATCAGATCAAGACCTCGTTCGTCGGTCGCCTGCCAATCGCGACAAAAAAGTATAAATCCTATTTGCCGCTCATGCCGATTGCGCTGGAGCAGATCGATCTGAGAGGGTATGATTTAATTATTTCGAGTGAATCGGGCCCGGCCAAAGGGATCATACCACCGTCTGACGCACTGCATATTTGTTACTGTCATTCCCCGATGCGGTACATCTGGAACATGTACCACGATTATCGGGAGCGTGCCGGCCTGCTGACACGCTGGCTGATGCCGCCCGCCGCGCATTACATGCGCAATTGGGATGCCGTGTCGGCAAGCCGCGTGCACGCGTTCGTCGCGAACTCGTCCACGGTCGCGAGACGGATTGAGACGTATTACAATCGTCAGGCGACGGTCATTCACCCGCCGGTGGATACGGCGGCCTTCGAGGTCGTGCCGCCGCACATGCTCGAAGATTACCATCTCATGGTGGGCGAACTTGTTCGATACAAGCGCCCGGAGCTCGCGATCGAGGCGTTCAATAGATTGCAGAAACCGCTTGTCGTCATCGGCGGCGGGGAGATGCTGTCGGAGCTGAAGAGCATTGCGGGGCCGCAGGTCAAGCTCCTCGGTCCTCAGCCATTCCATGTCCTGAAGCACCATTACGCCCGATGCCGGGCGCTGATCTTCCCCGGTGAAGAGGATTTCGGGATCGTTCCCGTCGAGGCTATGGCCAGCGGACGTCCGGTGATCGCGTTCGGCAAGGGCGGTGCGACTGAGACGGTCGTCGACGGCGTGACGGGCACCTTCTTCCACGAGCAATCCGTCGATGCCCTGATCGATGCCGTTCGTCGCTGCGGCGAGATTCCGTTCAGCGTCGAGCGGATCGTTCAGCGAGCATCCGAATTTGGATCGGATCGATTCCTCAAGGAAATGGCCGATTTCGTATCCAAGACCCAGTCGTCGCGACGTCTCCCGTAATCGGACCGGCCGTCTTTGCGTTCGCCCTGAGAGGCTGGAGCGACCGCCGGCAGATCCTTCCTGCTCTGACGGTTTCGAGTTCCCGCAACAGGTCCGCGTTCGCTTTCCCGGTGATGGACATTGGGCGGGTCGACGTGGCGATACCCTAGAGGGCCTCGCCCCGCATCAGTCGGGGCCTTGACCCGCGCGAGGCCGCAGCCTCGCCGATGAAGAAGCGCTTCAGGCCGGGCAGCCGGTCCACGATCCCGAGACCCAGGTCGCGGGCGAGCCGCAGCGGCAGGGCGTCGTTCGAGAACAGGCGGTTCAGCCCGTCGGTGGCCGCCGCCATGGCGAAGCTGTCGAAGCGACGGGCGCGCTCGTAGGCGCGCAGGATATCGGGGCTTCCGGGATCGAGGCCCAGGCGCAGCGCACCGGTCACCGCGTCCGCGAGCGCCGCTGCATCCGCGAGGCCGAGATTGAGGCCCTGGCCGGCGATCGGGTGGATGACGTGGGCGGCATCGCCCAGGAGAGCGAGCCGCTCGGCGCGGAACGCGCGGGCGAGGCCGAAGGCCAGCGGGTGCCGGCTCGGTCCGTGCTCCAGGGCGAGTTGCCCGAGATCGAGGGTGAAGCGCCGCTCGATCTCGGTCAGGATCTCGTCGGGCTCTCCGGAAAGCAGGGCGTCGGCGTCGTCCGCGCGTTCCGTCCAGACGATGGAGGAGCGATGGCCCAGGGTGCCGCCGTCCCGCAGCGGCAGGATCGCGAAGGGGCCGGCCGGCAGGAAGTGTTCGAAGGCCCGCCCCTCGTGAGGCCGTGCATGGCCGATGGTCGCCACGATCCCGACCTGTGGGTAGGACCAGCCCACCCAGCCGATCCGCGCCGCCTCGCGCAGGCGGGAGCGCGCCCCGTCGGCCGCGACCAGGAGGTCGCCCCGCAGGCTCTCGCCCGTCGTCAAGCCGACGCGGATCGCCGGGTCCTCGGAAGCCGCGCGCTCCACCCTCGCCGTGACGAAGATGACCCCCGCGGCGCGGCAGGCCTCCGCCAGTGCCTCGGCGAGGGGCTCGGCCTCGATCATGTGGGCGAACGGCTCGTTCGCCGCGCGCATCGCCTCGTCCTCCTGGCCGAATGTCAGGAAGACGGGCCGCACCGGATCGGCGAGGCGGCTGTCGCTGATCACCATCGCGGTGATCGGCTCGGCCGCGCGGGCGACGCGCGTCCAGAGGCCGAGCTGCTCGAGCATCCGCCGACCGCCCGTCGCGAGGGCGTAGGCGCGGCCGCGGTGCCGCCCGGGATCGGCGGCGCCCGGATCGATCACCGTCACCGTGAGCGCCGGGCCGTGGGCCTGCCTGAGCGCCAGCGCCAGCGCGAGGCTGGGCAGGCCGCCGCCGGCGATCAGGAGGCTGCGGCTGCCGGGTCGGGGCATCTCGGCCGTCATCGTGGCGGATCTCCTGGACTCGCGCGTGCGGAACGCGTGGATTGGTTCGTCGGAAACGCCTATGTCGCACGCGGGCAACGAACGGAAACCCCGCGGGTCATGACCGACGCCAACACCGACGCGATGACGGATGCCGTCGCCGAACTGATCGCCATTCTCGACCTTGAGCGCCTCGAGGTCGACCTGTTCCGCGGCCAGAATCCGAAGACCGGCTGGCGGCGCGTCTTCGGCGGGCAGGTCGTGGCTCAGGCGCTGGTCGCCGCGACCCGGACCGTGCCGGACGACCGCCCGGCCCACTCCCTGCACGCCTACTTCATGCTCCCGGGCGATCCGCGGACGCCGATCGTCTACGAGGTCGAGCGCATCCGGGATGGCCGGAGCTTCACCACGCGCCGGGTCAAGGCGATCCAGCACGGTCGGGCAATCTTCGCCACGACGATCTCTTATCAAGTGTCCGAAGCAGGCCTCACGCACCAACCGGCGATGCCGACGGTGGCGGGACCGGAGGGGCTCCTCGACGGCAAGGCCCTGGCTCAGGCCGGCGGCACCGGCATGCCTGAGGCGATCGCCGCCTATTTCGGCCGCGACCGCCCGATCGCGCTGCGGCCGGTCGACCTCAACCGCTACATCGCGGCGGACAAGGGTGGCCGACCGCCCGAGCCGATCTTCAATGTCTGGCTGCGGGCGGCCTCGACGCTGCCGGACGATCCCGCACTGCATCGGGCCGTGCTGGCCTATGCCTCCGACATGACCCTGCTCGACGTATCGTTGATCCCGCACCGGCGTTCGGTGTTCGATCCCACCATTCAGGCTGCGAGCCTGGATCATGCCCTCTGGTTCCATCGCCCGGTCAAGACCGACGATTGGCTCCTCTACGCGCAGGACAGCCCGGTCGCGAGCGGGGCCCGCGGCTTCGCCCGGGGCCAGATCTTCGACCGCGCCGGCAACCTGGTGGCGTCGGTCGCGCAGGAGGGTCTGATCCGCCCGACTAAGGATTAACTGCGCTTGCCAAACGTGTGTTGCGAGAGGGCAACACCGCCGACTGCTTAGTTTTTAGCTCTTTGCCCATCTTCTGGGCGTTTCAGCGCGAACTGCTGCCTTGATGGCAGCCGCTACGGTCTAATCTGTGGGCAAAAGTCATCCCGACGCAAAAGTTCCCCGCCAAGCTTACTTGGCACAGTCCTTGAATAGCGGCGTCCGACCGCAGGCCATCCCGAGCCTGCAGGCGACCCGCGCCGGGTCGTCCAGCAGATCGGGTGACGGCAACGGTTCCCAGGGATTTCGAAGGGGGCGTCGCCCATGAAAATCGTGATGGCCATCATCAAGCCGTTCAAGCTCGAGGAGGTGCGCGACGCGCTCACCGGCATCGGCGTCCACGGCCTGACGGTGACGGAGGTGAAGGGCTACGGGCGCCAGAAGGGCCACACCGAGATCTATCGCGGCGCGGAATACGCGGTGAGCTTCCTGCCCAAGCTGAAGATCGAGGTGGCCGTCGCCTCCGACCTGACCTCGAGCGTGATCGATGCCATCGCGGGGGCCGCCCGCACCGGCCAGATCGGCGACGGTAAGATCTTCGTCATGCCGCTGGAGAAGGCGGTGCGGATCCGGACCGGCGAGACCGACGCGGACGCCCTCTGATCCGCGGCCGCCGACCGCAGACTTCCTGAACCAACACGGATTCAAGACCGGGAGCCACGTGCCCATGAAACTTCGTCATGCCCTCATGCTCGGCTTGGGAGGCGCGGCTCTTGCCGCCCTCCTGATCGAGCCGTCCCTCGCGCAGACGCCGACGCCGGAAGCCGCTTCACCGCCCCCATCCCCGATCCCCAACAAGGGTGACACGGCCTGGATGATGACCTCCTCGGCCCTCGTGCTGATGATGTCGGTGCCGGGTCTCGCGCTGTTCTACGGCGGCCTCGTGCGCACCAAGAACATGCTCTCGGTCCTCACCCAGGTCTTCGCGATCGTGTCGATCGTCGGCCTGCTCTGGGTGTTCTACGGCTACAGCCTCGCCTTCACCAACGGCGCCGGCCTCAACGACTTCGTAGGCGGCTTTTCGAAGGCCTTCCTGAAGGGCATCGACGCCAACTCCACCGTGGCGACCTTCTCCAACGGCGTCGTGATCCCCGAATACGCGTATCTGTGCTTCCAGATGACGTTCGCGATGATCACCCCGGCGCTGATCGTCGGCGCCTTCGCGGAGCGGATGAAGTTCTCGGCCCTGGTGGTGTTCACGATCCTCTGGGTCACAATTATCTACTTCCCGATGGCCCACATGGTCTGGTACTGGGCCGGCCCGGACGCGGTCGGCAACGCCGCCAAGGCGCTCGCCGCCGCCACCGACGACGCCTCGAAAGCCACCGCCCAGGCGGCGCTGGACGCGGTCAACAAGGATGCCGGCTTCCTTTTCCAGAAGGGCGCCCTCGACTTCGCCGGCGGCACCGTGGTGCACATCAACGCCGGAATCGCCGGCTTCGTCGGCTGCCTGATCATGGGTAAGCGCATCGGCTACGGCCGCGACCTCCTTGCCCCCCACTCCCTGACCATGACGATGATCGGCGCCTCGCTGCTGTGGGTCGGCTGGTTCGGCTTCAACGCCGGCTCGAACCTCGAGTCCAACGGCACGGCCGCGCTCGCCATGCTCAATACCTTCGTGGCGACCTGCGGCGCCGCAGTGGCGTGGCTGTTCGCCGAGTGGGCGCTCAAGGGCAAGCCGTCGCTGCTCGGCATGCTGTCGGGTGCGGTCGCCGGCCTCGTGGCCGTCACCCCGGCCTCGGGCTTCGCTGGCCCGATGGGCTCGATCGTGCTCGGCCTCGTCGCCGGCGTGGTCTGCTTCGTGATGTGCTCGACGGTGAAGAACGCGCTCGGCTACGACGACTCGCTCGACGTCTTCGGCGTCCACTGCGTCGGCGGCATCCTGGGTGCGCTGGCGACCGGCATCCTGGTTGACCCGAACCTCGGCGGCGTCGGCATCCCCGACTACACCTCGAAGCCGGGCGAGCTCGCGGTCGGCGCCTACGACATGATGAGCCAGCTCATCATCCAGGCCGAGGCGGTCGGCCTGACGCTCCTGTGGTCGGGCATCGGCTCGGCGATCCTCTACAAGCTCGTCGACGTGACGATCGGCCTGCGTGTCACGCAGGAGGAGGAGCGCGAGGGCCTCGACATCGCCGATCACGGCGAGCGCGCCTACAACTACTGAGATGGGAAGGCGCGGTCCTGCGGGGCCGCGTCCGCCCATGAGAAAACCTCGGCTCCCTGTGGGCCGGGGTTTTTTGTTGCGGCCCCGTCGTCAGGCCGACATCGCTTCGCCACGCTCGCGAAGCCGGTCGGCCTCGATCTGCAGCCGGAACGATGCCGCTTCGCTCACGCGGCCCGCGTCAGCGCCGCCTTCTCCTCCGCGAAGGCCCAGTCGAGCCAGGGCGTCAGCGCCTCGAGATCGGCCGTCTCCACCGTGGCGCCGCACCAGATCCGCAGGCCTGCCGGGGCGTCGCGATAGGCGCCGATGTCGAGGGCCACGCCCTCCCGGTCGAGGCGCTCGACGAGACGAGCGGCGAAGGCCGCCACGGCCGCGTCGCCCCGGGCCAGCACGTCCGGGTCGGCGATCACGAGGCAGACGCCGGTGTTCGAGTAGGTCGCCGGGTCGACCGCGAGCGGCGCGATCCAGGGCGTGCGCGCCACCCAGTCGTAGATCACCTGCGCATTCGCGTCCGCCCGCGCGTGGAGAGCCCTCAACCCGCCGATCCGCTCGGCCCAGTCCAGCGTGTCGAGGTAATCCTCCACGGCCAGCATCGACGGCGTGTTGATCGTGTCGCCCTTGAAGATGCCCTCGATCAGCTTGCCGTCCTTGGTCAGGCGAAAGACCTTAGGCAGGGGCCAGGCTGGTGTGTGGCTCTCAAGCCGTTCCACCGCCCGGGGCGAGAGGATCAGCATGCCGTGCGCCGCCTCGCCGCCCATCACCTTCTGCCAGGAGAAAGTCACGACATCGAGCTTGTCCCAGGGCAGCGGCTGCGCGAAGGCCGCCGAAGTGGCGTCGCAGATCGTCAGCCCCTCGCGGTCGGCTGCGATCCACTCGCCGTCCGGCACCTTCACGCCGGCCGCGGTGCCGTTCCAAGTGAAGACCACGTCGCTGTGCCGCGTGTCGATGGCCGCGAGGTCCGGCAGGACGCCGTAGGGCGTCTGGTGGATCCGCGGGGCGATCTTGAGCTGCTTGAGCGCGTCCGTGACCCACTCCTTGCCGAACGCTTCCCAGGCGGCGACTTCCACCGGCCTCGGGCCGAGCATCGTCCACATCGCCATCTCGACGGCGCCCGTGTCGGAGGCCGGCACGATGCCAATCCGGTAATCGGCCGGCACCTGCAACACCGAGCGCGTGAGATCGATTGCCCGGCCGAGCTTCGCCTTGCCGAGGGGCGAACGGTGCGACCGGCCCAGCGCCGCATCGGTCAGGGCGGCCGGGCTCCAGCCCGGGCGCTTGGCACAGGGGCCGGAGGAGAAATGGGGCACGCGCGGACGCTGCGTGGGGCGGGTAGTCATGACGATTCCATCCTTGCAGAGGGTCGCTCCTCGGCGGGGAGGCGCGTCCCGGACCCGCGCATGCGCCCAAACCGGTCGTCTGGCAAGCGCCTGTCCGGCAAGCAGTCTTCGGCGCCTGCACCCGGCCGGGACAGCCCGTTCGGGCGCGCGGAACAGTCGATTAAGCTTGGAGCGTTAGCCTTAATGGCGTGCCGTGTTGTGTTCGAGGTACGCCGATGTCTATCCACAGCGTCGCTCTATTGGCGGTTTGGTCCGCTCTGCTTGTGGTTATTGGGGCCTTAACGGCCCACGCCGCGCTCCCGAGCCGCCTGCGGCGGCCGGTGCCCCAGCCGCTGCTCCTCGATCCCCTGGATTACGACCGGGACGGCCCGGTGATCGACTTGGAGGCGGCCTGATCGCGGCGGCTTCCGCCGGGCAGGTCCGGGCGACGCTCGGCGGTGATGCGTTCGGCCTCCGCACGCCGCCAGCGGGCGATGGCCGCGTGATTGCCGCTGGAGAGGACGTCCGGGATCGCCCGACTCTCCCAGTCGCGGGGGCGGGTATAATGCGGATATTCGAGGAGCCCGCCCTCGAAACTCTCCTCGATGCCGGATTCCATTTTGCCCATCACGCCGGGCAGCAGGCGAACGCAGGCGTCCAGCACCACCAGAGCGGCGATCTCGCCGCCCGAGAGGACGTAGTCGCCGATGGAGACTTCCTCCAGGCCGCGCCCGGCGATCACCCGCTCGTCGACCCCCTCGAAGCGCCCGCAGACGATCAGCGCGCCCGGGCCTCCGGCAAGGTCGCGCACCCGCGCCTGAGTGAGGGGGCGGCCGCGGGGCGACATCAGGAGCCGCGGGCGCGGGTCGTCGGCCCCGGTCGCCGCGTCGATGGCGGCGGCGAGCACGTCGCAGCGCAGCACCATTCCGGCACCGCCGCCGGCCGGCGTGTCGTCAACCGATCGGTGGCGGCCGAGCCCGTGCTCGCGGATGTTGCGAGCCTCCAGGGTCCAGTCGCCCCGCGTCAGCGCGTCGCCCGAGAGCGACACGCCGAGCGGGCCCGGGAACATCTCCGGGTAAAGGGTGAGGATCGTGGCCCGCCAGGGCGCGTCCGCGTGTGTCATGGCGCTTGATCGCGCGCGGGGTGCGGCACGGTCAACGTTGTCGGCACCGATGGGACCCGCGGCGGGTTGTCGGCCATGACCCGCACCCTGGCTTGCCTGATCGTCGCCTTCACCGCCGCCGTCGCCGGACCGGTTCTTGCGGCCGGGCCGCTGGCGCCGCCCGGGGCACCCGCCGGCGCCTTCCCCGAGCCCGACCGGCCGGTCGCCGAGATCGTCGCTCCGCGCTGGTCCTCGGAATCCGAGCGCGACAGGGCCGGCGAGTTCGAGGCCGTCGCCAAGGGCATGACCATCGCGCCCGGTGAGACGGTGGCGGATATCGGCGCCGGCAGCGGCTACTACGTTGTGCGGCTGAGCCCCCGGGTCGGGCCCGGTGGCCGGGTGCTGGCCGAGGATGTGACCCCGGCGTACTTGGCGGCTCTCGAAAAGCGCGTGGCGGCTCTCGGGAACGTCACGGTCGTGCAGGGCGAGCCCCACGATCCGCGCCTGCCGCCCTCCGGCGTGGACGCCGCGATCCTCGTCCACATGTACCACGAGATCACTCAGCCCTTCGGTCTCCTTTACAATCTCGCGGCGTCGATGCGGCCTGGCGGTCGGGTCGGCATCGTCGATGCGGACGACATCCCGTCCCGGCACGGGACGCCGCCGGCGCTCCTGCGCTGCGAACTCACGGCCGCCGGCTATCGCGAGACCGGCTTCCACCCGCTGAAGGGCGGTGCCTACCTCGCGGTGTTCGCGGCCCCCGCGCCCGATCAGCGGCCGAGCCCGGCGGCGATCCGACCCTGCCGCGACGCCGCGACGCCGCGCTGAGCCGCCGGCACGGGCGCGATCTTCACGGTTTCTCAGCCCGCGCCCGGCAGCATTACGGCTCGTCCTTCTCGGTGCAGGCCGGCGCATGCTCTTCGGTTTCTGGCTCGACCAGCCCCTCTGGGCCATCTTCGCCATCCTAGCCGTGCCGTTCGCCGTCCTGAGCGCGTTCCTGTGGCTGGCGACCCGCCTGCGCCCGACGCGCCCCCTGATGGTCCGGCTCGGTGCGGGCATGGTTCCCACCTACTTCACGGCGATCGCCACCCTGCTGGCGCTCCTGACCGGATTCGTGGCGAACGATGCCTGGGAGCGTCAGCGGTCGGCGGCCCGGACGCTTCAGGCCGAGCGTGCCAACGCGCTGGCGGTCTATGACCTCAGCCTCGCCTCCGTTTCCGACATGCGCAACATCCGGGAGGCGCTCGCCGCCTATCTCGACGTGGTGATCACGCAGGAATGGCCGCGCATGAGCGAGGGCGGCTACGCGCCCCAGGCCGGGACCGGGCTGCGGCGACTCCTCGAAACGGTATCCGATCCGAAGATCACCGCCGAGGCGGGGGCGCCGGTCCATGCCGCGCTGCTGAACGCCGCCATGGCCCTGCGGGCCGATCGCGGCGAGCGGCTGGCGCTGTGCCGGACCGCCAGCGACGAGACCAAGTGGCTGACGCTCCTGGTGCTTGCGGCCCTGACCCTCGTGGCCCTGGGTCTGGTCCACACGGAGCACGCCGCGGCCCAGGCGACGGTCCTGGCGACTTTCTCGCTGGCGATGGTGACGACCCTCGGCCTGATCGCGCTCCACGAGCGCCCGTTCGACGGGCCGCTTGCGATGAGCGCCGAGCCCCTGATCATCGCGCACACCGTCGTGGTGGGAGCGGCGCC
The DNA here is from genome assembly GCF_053346215.1 of Methylobacterium sp. A49B. NCBI lineage: Bacteria > Pseudomonadati > Pseudomonadota > Alphaproteobacteria > Hyphomicrobiales > Methylobacteriaceae > Methylobacterium > Methylobacterium sp. A49B. Next base: position 111,472 of record NZ_JBKFBO010000082.1, on the reverse strand, counting down.
GTAGGTCAGCCCGGATCGTCGGCAGGCTTCTCGCCGGGCGGCGCGAAGAGATCCTCCCGCACCGCCACGGTGACGCGGCGCCCGGCCATGTCGAGGGTCGGCACGAACGCCTTGGTGAAGGGCAGGAGGGCAGTGGCGCCGCCGCCCGGCGGGCGCAGCTCGAGGAGGTCGCCGCCGCCGTAATTCGGCACGGCAACGATCGTCCCGATAACGGCTCCGGCCGCGTCCACCGCGGTGGCGCCGATCAGGTCCGCCGCGTAGACCTCGTCCTCGTCTTCGGGGGCGGCCAGGCGGTCGCGGGGGACGAAGACGGCGACGCGGTTCAGCGCCTCCGCGGCGTTGCGGCCGGAGACGCCCTTCACCCGGGCGACCAACATATCGGGTGAGGAGCCCGGCGCGGGGCGCACGTCGGCGAGCGTCAGCGTGCGCCCGTCCGCGGTCAGCAGCGCGCCGTAGCTGGCGATCGCCTGCGGATCGCCCGTGTAGGATTTGAGGCGGATCTCGCCGTTCAGCCCGTGCGCCCGCCCGAACTCGCCCAGGAGGACGAGGTTCGGATCGGGCGGCACGGGCTGAGCGGCCGGCTTCGGGGCCGGGGCCCTGGGCGAGGTCGCGGCGCCGGGCGCGATCGCTCCGATGGCCGGACTCGTGCGGCCGCGGCGGCCGCCGTCGCGGGGGGAGGGACCTGCGGGGCGGCGCGCCATGGCAATCGACCTTCGCTGCGCCTTAGGCGGCGGCGTCCTCGGCGGGGGCGGCGGCCTTCTCGGCGCGCTTGGCGGCACGCTCCTTGGCCTTCTCGCCAGGCTCCGCCTTCTGCGGGTTGTTGCGGGTCGGGCGCTTGGCGAGGCCGGCCTGGTCGAGGAAGCGCAGGACGCGGTCGGTCGGCTGCGCACCCTTGGCGAGCCAGCCCTGGATCTTCTCGTTGTCGAGCACGATGCGGGCCGGATCGTCCTTGGCCTTCATCGGGTCGTAGGCGCCGACCTTGTCGATGAAGCGGCCGTCGCGGGGAGCGCGGGCGTCGGCGACGACGATGCGGTAGTAGGGGCGCTTCTTGGCGCCGCCGCGGGTGAGGCGGATCTTGAGGGCCATGGTCTGACTACTTTCGCTGTTGCTCGATCTGGGACTCGTGGTCCGCCTTGATCGACTGGTGATGCCGAATGACTTCCTTGACCACGAAGGCCAGAAACTTCTCGGCGAAATCGGGGTCGAGCTTGGCCTCGACCGCGAGTTTGCGGAGCCGGGCGACCTGACGGGCCTCCCGGTCCGGATCGGAAGGGGGAATCCCCTTTCGGGCCTTGAGCTCGCCGACCCGCTGCGTGCAGCGGAACCGCTCGGCGAGGAGATGGATCAGCGCCGCATCGAAATTGTCGATGCTGTCCCGCAGGCGCGCGAGTTCGGGATCGACGGCCTGGGCCGCGAGCACGCTCATTTCTTCTTCCCCGGCATGAACCCGCCGAGACCCGGAAGCCTGGGACCACCGAGCCCGGGAAGTCCCGGAAGCTTGGGCATCCCGCCCCCGCCGCCCAGGCCCGGCGGCATCGGCGGCAGCTTGCCGCCGAACTGCTTCTCGAGCTGCGCGATCTGCTCGGGCGTCGGCTCCGGCATGCCGGGCGGGAGGCCTGGCATGCCCCCCGGCATGCCGCCGCCCATCCCGCCGCCGCCGAGGCCGAACATCGAGCCGAGCGCCTGCCCGATCCCGCGCTTGCCCTGGCCCATCGCCTTCATCATGTCGGCCATGGTCCGGTGCATCTTCAAGAGCTTGTTGATCTCCGAGACGTCGACGCCCGAGCCGGCCGCGATGCGCTTCTTGCGGCTGTTCTTGAGGAGGTCGGGGTTCTTCCGCTCCTGCGGGGTCATCGACGAGATGATCGCCCGCTGGCGCTTGAACATCTTCTCGTCGAGGTTGGCGCCCTCGACCTGCTTCTTGATCTGGCCCATCCCGGGCAGCATGCCCATCAGGCCGCCGATGCCGCCCATCTTCTCCATCTGGGCGAGCTGCATGGAGAGATCCTCCAGGTCAAACTTGCCCTTGCGCATCTTCTCCGCGGTGCGGAGCGCCTGCTCGTGGTCGATGGTCTCGGCGGCCTTCTCGACCAGCGAGACGATGTCGCCCATGCCGAGGATGCGGTTGGCGACGCGGGCCGGGTGGAACTCCTCCAGCGCGTCGACCTTCTCGCCGACGCCGACGAGCTTGATCGGCTTGCCGGTGACGGCGCGCATGGAGAGCGCCGCGCCGCCGCGGGAATCGCCGTCCATCCGGGTCAGCACGATGCCGGTGACGCCGAGCCGCTCGTCGAAGGCGCGGGCGGTGTTGACCGCATCCTGGCCGGTGAGCGCGTCGGCGACGAGCAGCACCTCGTGCGGCCTTGTCGCGGCCTTCACCTCGGCGGCCTCGGCCATCAGGCCCTCGTCCACCGTGGTGCGGCCGGCGGTGTCGAGCATCACCACGTCGAAGCCGCCGAGGCGGGCCGCGTCCATGGCGCGCTTGGCGATCTGCACCGCCGACTGGCCGGCCACGATCGGCAGGCTCTCGACGCCCACCTGCTTGGCCAGCACCGCGAGCTGCTCCATGGCGGCCGGGCGGCGGGTGTCGAGGGAGGCGAGCAGCACCTTGCGCTTCTCGCGCTCGGAGAGGCGCCGGGCGATCTTGGCGGTGGTGGTGGTCTTGCCCGAGCCCTGCAGACCGACCATCAGGATCGGCACCGGGGCGGGGGCGTTGAGATCGACGGTCTCGGCGTCGGTGCCGAGCATCGCCACCAGCTCGTCGTTGACGATCTTCACGACCATCTGGCCGGGCGTCACCGACTTGAGCACGACGGCGCCGACGGCCTTCTCCTTCACCCGGTCGGTGAAGCCGCGGACCACCTCCAGGGCGACGTCGGCCTCCAGCAGGGCGCGGCGCACCTCGCGCATGGCGGCGGTGACGTCGGCCTCGGTGAGCGCACCCCGGCGGGTGAGCCCTGAGAGGATGCCGGAGAGGCGGTCGGACAGGCCTTCGAACATGATCCTGACGCCCCGCCGTTACTGTTCGAGCCCGGCGCGCTCGACGCGGCGCGCCTGAAGGGCGGCCTCGAAGCTGCGCACCGCCTTGGCGAACTTGTCCCGGCAATCCGGGTTGCAGAAGCCCACCACGGCGCCGCTGTAGAGGGTCAGCGAATCGGCCGAGATCGGCTTGCCCGACCACGGGCAGCTCTCGTTGATCGCGTCCTCGATGTTCAAGGTCTGCTGATCTGGCGTCATGCGATTGCCTCGGCCGGCGGGGCCCGTCGCGGCGGATCGGCCCAACGCCCATCGCGCCCGAGGGCGCGGACGCGCTGTCGGGCGTTGACCTCCGGCCTCACGGGACCGGTCGGCTTGGCATCGGTCGATCTGCTACGGATCGGGAGGGCGGGGCGTAGCCGCGATGGGTTGGAAAGTCAATTTTTACGCTCCCGCACACCGACGAGGGCCGCGCCGCGAGGGAGGCAGCACCGTAGGCTTTACCGATCGTTAAGCATGTTCGGATTGTCATCGACGGGTATTCGCTCAGGACGCCGCCGATGTCGGAACCCGCCCGCTCCACACAGCCGATCGATGCCGGCGATCGCCCTGCGCCCGGTCCGCTTCGGGACTGGCTCGCCGCGATGAAGACGCAGAGCCCGGCCGAGGTGCGCGGCGAGGGACGGTCCGAGGAGCGACGGTCGGAGAAGGTCGCCCGCACCGGCGAGGCGACTTGGTCGCCGCGCATCGTTGACCCGGCCCAGCCGTCGTCGGCGGCGGGCGAGGACGCGGATCTCTCGGAGCTGATGGCCGAGAACCTGATGCTGAAGGCGAAGCTGCGTCTCGAAGCCGAGCGTCAGGACGAGCTTCAGGCGATTCTGGCGGAGGAGATCCGGTCGCTGCGCGAGCACATCCGCGAGGAGATCGGTTCGCTCGAGGATCTGCGGGCCGAGCAGGAGGACGTTCGCGCCGCGCGCGAGGACCTCCAGCTGGAACGCGAGCGGGTCCGGGCCGAGGCCGAGGCGATGCGGGCCGAGCGCGACCGTGCGACGGCCGAGCGCGACGCTCTGCGGGCCGAGACCCTGAGCCTGACCGGCGAGCGCGACGCGCTGCGGGAGGAGCGCGATCTGTGGCGGGCACGGACCGAGGCGCTGGCCCAGCCCCTGTTCCAGATGCAGAAGCGCTGATCGCGCCGCACATCCTTTAGAAAGCCGAAGGGCCACCCGAGAGGGTGGCCCTTCCATTGCCGAACCGTGATGTCCGGCGGAACTGTCCCGAGATCGGGTCTCTGACGCGTCTTAGAGCGACGCGCCGGAGGCGACGGTCCAGGTCCGAGAAGCCGAGACACACGGCTGATGACAATGAGACACTGGATCACCTCCTTTCGTTGGTTGCGGGTGAGGCGAAGGTAGGTGCCCGCGCCGGCCTTGTGAAGCCCCGCGGCTGCGCCCGTTTGTCCTCCCTGGCGCCGCGCTTCCCCGCTCCGGTCCCCGGGCGTATGACGGGCGCTCCCAGGTCAGCCCGAACCGCCTTGAACGCGCCCTTCACGAACCCGCAACGGCCCGCCGACGAGGCCGCGCTCGATCCCGACGCGATGCGCCAGCCGCTCGGGAGCGCGTGGTACTGTGTCGGTCAGTCCCGCGGACTCGCCCGAACGGGCCTGCGCGCGGTCGAGCTGAACGGCGAGCAGATCGTGATGGGGCGCGCTCCGGACGGCAGCCCCTTCGCGCTGCGCGATCGCTGTCCCCACCGCGGCATGGCCCTGTCGAAGGGGCGGTTCGACGGCGACGCGCTGATGTGCCCGTTCCACGGCTGGCGCTTCGGCACGGACGGGCGCTGCCGCGACGTGCCGACGCTCTCGGCGCACGATGCGGCCGATTTCTCCCGCATCCAGGTCCAGCGCTTTCCGGTCCGCGAGAGCGCCGGGTTCCTCTGGGTGAACCCGCATGTCGGACCCGACGTAGGGGACGTGCCCGCGGTGCCGGAGCTGGATTTCGAGCCGGCGGGATCCCTCGTGGTCGAACTCGTGGTCGAGGCGTCCTTCGATCTCACCACCCTGAGCCTCGTGGATCCGGGGCACGTCGCCTTCGTCCACGATTCCTGGTGGTTCCGGCCCTCGAAGCAGCTTCGCGAGAAGGTGAAAACCTTCCAGCCGATGCCCCATGGCTTCGTCATGACGAGCCACGCCACCACGACGAGTTCGCCGGTCTACCGCCTCCTCGGCGGCGTGCCCGAGGTCGAGATCGAGTTCCGCCTGCCCGGCGTGAGGCTTGAGCGTATCCGCGCAGGCGAGAAGCGGGTGGCGAACTACACCTTCGCGACCCCGTTGACGCCGAGCCGGACCCTGCTGACCAATGCCCTCTACTGGAGCATGCCGGCCCTGAACCTGCTCAAGCCCGTTGCGCGGCCGCTGATGCGCCAGTTCCTCACTCAGGACCAGCAGGTGCTCCAGCACGCGCAGGCCGGCCTGGACCGCAAGCCCACCATGGTCCTGTTCGGTCAGGCCGACCTGCCCTCGCAATGGTATTTCCGGTTGAAGCGCGAGGCGCTGGAATCCGCCCGTGACGGGCGGCCGTTCGCGAACCCGCTGGAGCGGCGGGAACTGCGCTGGCGCTCCTGAGGGCGCTCGCGGGAGAGCGGCGGCGCTGCCTCCACCCGCATGAGACGCGGGATCCCGGTGCGATCCCGATCCCAAGTGTCTGAACGCGAGCCGAGGAGTAGCGGCGAAATCCGATCTCGCCCGGCACTTAAGACCTTATTAACCATACATAGAGCAATCCTGACGAAGCATTACCTCTCATTGAGACGCTTCGCGCCGATGCCCCGCTTCTTCATCGATCTGCACGACGGCTCGCAGCCGATCCGCGATGAGGTCGGCTTCGACCTGCCGGACCTGTCGGCCGCGCGGTCCAAGGTCACCCGCATCATGTCGGCCATCGCCCGCGACATGCTGCCGGACGTCGAGCGTCAGGATTACGTCGCCTGCGTGCGCGACGGCGTCGGCAAGGTGGTTTACCGGGCGCGCCTCTCGCTCGCCGCCGAGGCGGTCGACTGAAAGCTTCCCTGAGGCGCCCGGCCGCGCCCCGGCGGAGCTTGACCGCTCCGGTGCGGCGGCCATCTGTGATCCATGAAACGGCGCAGCCTGCTCACGGTCGCCAGCGCGGCCACGGTGATGACGCTCGGCGGTGTCGGCTACGCCGCCCACCGGCGCGGCAGGAACCCGTATTACAGCGGGCCGACCTCCGATCATTTTGACGGACTGCGGTTCTTCCTGCCGGATCAGGCGACCGACAAGTCGCTGCCGGACGTTCTCCGCTGGCAGGCCAAGCGGCAGCGCGAGCCCTGGCCGAAGAGCTTCCCCAGCCCCTATCCCGCGGACCGGCCACCCGAGCGCGTTGCGGGCCTACGGGTTACCCTGATCGGCCACGCGAGCTATCTCGTGCAGGTCGCCGGCCGCAACCTCTTGATCGATCCGGTCTTCGCCAAGCGGGCGAGCCCGGTCCGCTTCGCCGGACCGAAGCGCGTCAACCCGCCGGGCATCGCCTTCGCAGACCTGCCGCCCATCGACGCGGTGCTCATCACCCACAATCACTACGACCATCTCGACGGGCCGAGCCTCGCCCGGATCTGGCAGGCGCATCAGCCTTTGATCGTGGCCCCGCTCGGCAACGACGCGATCCTGCGCGGCTATGACGACACGATGCACGTGGAGACGCGCGACTGGGGCCAGTCGGTCGACCTGGGGGAGGGGCTGCAGGTCCACTTGGCGCCGGCGAACCACTGGTCGGCCCGGGGCGTCAACGACCGGCGCATGGCCCTGTGGTGCGCCTTCGTGATCACCTCGCCCCGGGGCGTGCACTACCACGTGGGCGATACCGGCTTCGGTGACGGCGGCCTGTTCCGCGCAATCCGGAGCCATTTCGGACCTCCCCGCCTGGCGACGCTGCCGATCGGCGCCTACGAGCCGCGCTGGTTCATGCGGGCGCAGCACGTCAATCCCGCCGAGGCCGTGGAGGCCTACGGGCTGCTCGGCGCCGAGCAGGCGCTCGGTCACCACTGGGGTACTTTCCAGCTCACCGACGAGGGTATCGAGCGGCCGGCCGAAGCCCTGTCGGCGGCGCTGGGAGAAGCCGGGATCGCGCCCGAGCGGTTCCTGGCGCTCCGGCCCGGCCAAGTCTGGCAGGCGTGACGCTGTCGAGGTCACACGTCGTCTGGCTCGGCATGATGCGTGCATCATTCTGCATGCAGCATGGAGACGCGGCTCAGGGGGCGCCGCCGCGCGCCTGAGGGGCGTGCGCCGTTCCGTGCGGCGCATCCGCCTTCAGCCGAGAGACACGATGAACCCGATCAAGCCTACACGCCGATCCCTGGTGGCCGGGGGCGTCGCCCTGGCCGCGTTCGGGGCGGCGGGCCGGGCCCGCGCGCAGGGGGCGGTCCCCGGCAGCCTCACCTACGGCATCTCCATGACCGACCTGCCGCTCACCACCGGCCAGCCGGATCGGGGCGCCGGCGGTTACCAGTTCACGGGCCTGACCCTGTACGACCCGCTGGTGGCCTGGGAGCTCGATGTCGCCGACAGGCCGGGCAGGATGGTCCCCGGGCTTGCCACGTCGTGGGAGAGCGACCCGGCCGATCCCAAGGTGTGGACGTTCCATCTGCGCGAGGGCGTGGCCTTCCACGACGGCTCGGTCTTCGACGCCGACGCGGTGATCTGGAACTTCGACAAGGTGCTCAACAAGGAGGCGCCGCATTTCGACCAGCGGCAGGCCGCGCAGGTCCGCCCCCGCCTTCCGGGGGTGGCGAGCTACCGGAAGCTCGACGCGAAGACCGTCCAGGTGACGACCAAGACCCCGGACAGCCTGTTTCCCTACCAGATGCTGTGGTTCCTGATCTCCTCGCCCGCGCAGTACGAGAAGGTCGGGCGCGACTGGGCGAAGTTCGCCTTCGAGCCTTCGGGCACTGGGCCGTTCCGCATGGGCCAGCTGGTCCCGCGGGTGCGCCTCGAACTCCTGCCGAACGCCGGCTACTGGAACCCGAAGCGGGTGCCGAAGCTCGCCAAGCTGACGCTCACCTGCGTGCCCGAGGATCTCGCCCGGGTGAACGCGCTCCTGTCGGGCAACGTCGACCTGATCGAGGCGCCCGCGCCCGACGCGGTGCCGCGCCTGAAGGCCGCCGGCATGCGCGTCGTCGGCAACGACACGCCGCATGTCTGGAACTACCACCTGTCGATGCTGGAGGGCTCGCCCTGGCGGGACTTGCGCCTGCGCAAGGCCGCCAACCTCGCCATCGATCGCGCCGGCGTCGTGGAATTGATGGGCGGCCTCGCCCAGCCGGCGGTCGGACAGGTGCAGCAGTCGAGCCCGTGGTTCGGCAAGCCGAGCTTCCAGATCAAGACGGACGTCGATGCGGCCCGCAGGCTGGTGCAGGAGGCCGGCTACTCGGTCCAGAAGCCCGTGAAGGCCACCGTCCTCATCCCCACCGGCGGCACCGGGCAGATGCTGTCCCTGCCGATGAACGAGTACGTGCAGCAGAGCTGGGCCGAGATCGGCATCCAAGTCGAGTTCAAGACGGTCGAGCTGGAGGTGGCCTACACCGCCTGGCGCCAGGGGGCGGCGGATCCAAGCCTCAAGGGCGTCACGGCGGGCAACATCGCCTACGTCACGTCGGATCCGTTCTACGCGATCCTGCGCTTCTACGATTCGCGGCAGATCTCACCGAACGGCGTGAACTGGAGCCACTACCGCAACCCGGAGGTCGACGCCCTGTGCGACAAGGTCAAGGCGAGCCTCGATACGGATGAGCAGAACAGGCTGCTCGCGCGCATCCACGAGATTGTCGTGGACGATGCGGTACAGGTTTGGGTGGTGCATGACACCAATCCACACGCTCTGTCGCCCCGGGTGAAGGATTATGTTCAGGCTCAGCACTGGTTTCAGGACCTGGCGACGCTCGCCTGAACATCTCCGAAACATCGGATGCGGCGGCCAGGACGGGAGGCTGTCGGAACTATCCTTGAGGCGATCGGTTGGATCCCCCAACGTACGAAGGAGTGTTCCATGAAGACCCTGCTCGCCGGTGCCATCCTGGCCACCTCCGTCGCGACCGTGGTGCCCGCAGCCGCACAGCGCATCGACATCGGACCGAACGGACCAAGCGTGGATCTGCGCTCCCGCAGCCAGCGTGAGCGCGACTTCCGCCGCGAGGACTATCGCCGGGATCGCGCCTACGACGAGGACCGCTACTACCGGCGCCAGCGTTTCGAGGATGACCGACCCGTCGTCCGCCGCGGCTACGGATACTGATCCGATCTTCGGAGGATCATCCGAGGACTGCGCATACACAGGGGGGCCGGCATCCGCCGGCCCCTTTTTCTGTGCCCAATCGCGGACAGACATGGAACGCGACGCCACGGGATCAATTTCGCACTTGCAGCAAGGCTGGCCAGGGCCTAGGAAGATCGAGCATCAAGTTTCGGGAGCTTTTGGCAATGACCCTTCGTATCCTCAGTGGCTTCGCCGCGGCCGCCCTCGCCGTTTCCACCCTGGCGGTTCCGGCCGCGATGGCGAAGCCGACGGGCGGCGCGAGCGCCGTCAAGATGATCGACACCGACAACGACGGCACTGTGGACATGAAGGAAGTGGAGGCCGTGGCCTCGGCGACCTTCGATCGCCTCGAGAAGGATGCGGACGGCACCCTCGATGCCCGCGAGCTGAAGGGCCGTCTGAGCGCGGCCGGCGTGAAGCAGGCCGATCCGGACAGCGACGGTACCCTCGACAAGAAGGAGTACCTCGCGGCGGTCGGCGAGCGCTTCAAGCTGGCCGATCCGGATGGCGACGGCACCCTGGATGCCAAGGAGCTGAACTCGAAGGCCGGCAAGGCGCTCCTCGCCCTCATCAAGTAAGATCGCGCGGCATCCGCTCAGGATCGTTGTCGCGATCGAGGCCCCCGTGGATCCGTCCACGGGGGCCTCGTCGTTTGAAGGCGGCGGACGCGCCCCGCGATGGCCGGCCCTCAGGTCCTTCAGCCGCCGCGTCCGCCGTTCCGCCCGAGGAAGGCGCAGAGATAGCTGCCGGCGGCCGCGGCACGCTCCACGGCCAGCAGATGGGCCGCGCGCGGCAGCACGACGAGTTCGGCCTGGGTGATCCCAGCACAGATCTCCTCGGCCATCGCCGGGGGCGTAGAAGGATCATCGCGCCCGGCCATCACCAGGGTGGGCGCCGTGATCGCCGGGAGGGCGGGCCGCAGGTCCATGCGCCCGATCGCGCCGCAGCAGACCGCGTAGCCGGCCGGGTCACAGGCGAGGAAGCGGTCGCGAATCGCCTGGACGGCCTCGGGCGCGCGGCGGGCGAAATCCGGGGTGAACCAGCGCCCAAGCGTCGCCTCGACAACCGCGCCGGTACCGCCGGTCCGGACGGTCTCGGCGCGCTCGTTCCAGGACTGCGCGCTCGGCAGATGGGCGGCCGTGGCCATCAGGGTGGCGCTGAGCGGCCGCCCGGGATCGGCGCTCGCGAGCGCCTGCACGGTCATGCCGCCGAGCGACAGTCCCACCAGATGGGCGCGCGCGATCCCGAGGGCGTCGAGCAGCGCCGAGAGATCTCCGGCCAGATCGGCGATCTCCGTGGGCGCGTCGCGGGTCTGCGTGCCGCCATGGCCGCGGGTATCGTAGCGCAGCGTCCGGAACCGCCCGCCCAGTGCCGGCAGCAGCGGATCCCACATCTCCAGCGTAGCGCCGAGGGAATTCGAGAACGCGACGACCGGTGCATCCTCCGGTCCTTCGAGGATGTAGCGGAACTTGAGTCCGGCGATGGCGATCTGCGGCATGCGAAATCCTGTGTCGGGTCCGGACCGGCGCCTCGCGCCGGGACGAAGCCGGTTCCGTCCAGATAGGCGTCGCACCGGCGTGTCGAGGCTCCGTCCCAACGTTCCGCGCATGGACCTCACGATCGTGCGATCGGCCCGGTATGCGCGCGGGCGGACCTTCGCCGTCAACATGTGTCAGTGCGGCAGCGCGCGAATCCCCCGACAAGGCTCTTCAATCGCGGAAGGGAGCGAGGGATGCACGAGCCACCCGGTCGAGAGCCGGCGATCCGCCCGGCGGACTTCTGGGACACGGTTGCCGGGCTAGTCACCGCGAAGGTCGAGCCGGTGATCGGACGGGGTGAGAAGGTGCGCAGCCCCGTCATCGACTACCTGCGGGACCTGGAGTCCCTGGCGCGGCGCCAGTGCAGCAGCCGCGAGACGGTCCAGATCATCGCCTCCGGCCGGCGGCTGCTCGGGGACCGCAGCGAGATCGGCCCGCTCGACGGGCCCTTCGCGCAGAGCTGAGCGCGCCGGGCTCGCGCCCGTGTCAGACCGAGCCGCGCCGCGACGGTGCCGTCGCGGCGCGGGCGATCCGTGACCGGATCAGGAAGATCGCCGCCGCGACAGCCCAGGCCGTGCAGGTCGGCGCGACCCATTGCTCCAGGTTCGGGATCGACCAGCCGTACAGGAACTCGGCGCCGAGATGCGCCTGAACCGCGTCCCAGCCGGCATGTTTGATGTCGTGCTCGCGCTGCCCGGCTTCGCGGCCGTAATAGTAGGTCGAGACCAGGAGCGCGGCGGTGACTTCCGGTCGGGGGCCGCGCAGCGCGATCATGACGGTCGCCACGCCGGCGGTCTCGAGGATCGCCGTCAGCGCGTGGCTCGTCGCCGGGTTCGCGACCATGAAGGCGACGAGGGATCCGAACATGCACCCGCGCATATACGAACCCGGCCGGCGGATCAGCGGCAAAGTGCGGCCCGAATGGCCGTCGCAGCGTTGACGCTTCGCCGCATCGAGGAGTCCGTCGATGGGAGACGTGTACGATCTCAGCCGCTTCATCGCCGCACAGGAGGGCGTCTTTCCGCGCGCCCTCGCCGAGCTGCAGGCCGGGGAGAAGCGCAGCCACTGGATGTGGTTCATCTTCCCGCAGATCGCCGGCCTGGGTTCCAGCCCGATGGCGCGGCTCTACGCCATCGCGTCGCTGGACGAGGCGAGGGCCTATCTCGGCCATCCGATGCTGGGCCCGCGTCTGCGCGCCTGCACGGACGCGGTGAACGCGGTGTCCGGGCGCTCCGTCCACGCGATCTTCGGCGCGCCCGACGACATGAAGTTCCGCTCCAGCATGACGCTGTTCAATGCCGCGGCCCCCGACGAGCCGTCCTTCGCCGCGGCGCTGGCGCAGTATTTTGCCGGCTCGCCCGATCCGCTGACCCTTCGCAAGCTCGGCCCGGACTGAGGGAAAGGCCGTCATTCCGGGGCGCCGCAGGCGAGCCCGGAAGCCAAAGTCGCCGAAACTGCAAGGTCTTGGCAAGATCTTGGCAAGGTCCTGAGCGGTCGGCGGTTATGGATCCCGGGCTCCGCTGCGCGGCCCCGGGATGACAGGCTGATGCGGCTCGAGGAAGGGGAGCCCGAAGGAAATAAAGCGAGGGCCGCACGCGCTTTCGCGACGGCAATTCCACAGCTTCTGACGTTGAGGTATCCCGAAGAGGGTTGCGTTTCATAGGTCCGGGTTTGCGAAGCCGGTGGTCGCCGCATCATGCCCGACCGAACGTTTCGACACGGCCCCTACCGACCCCAGAGACCGACGCGCTCGGCGCGCGCCTGCTCCTCGGCGCCGAGCAGGTCCGGCGGCGCGTCCTCCGAGGCGCGCGCGCCGCCGGCCGCCAGGATCAGCGCGGCGAGGTCGTCGCCCTCGATCCGGCAGCGCGCCGTCGCGCTGTCCGACACGCCGGTGCAGACCACTTCGCGCCGCCGCAGGTAGCTCGCGAGCTGGCGGGCGAGGTGGCCGCGCTCGCCCTCGACGCCGAGGAGCCGGACCGGTCGGCCGCGCAGGTTCAGCGTCCCGGTGTCGATCACCTCGGGCACGCCCCGGATCTCCCCGGCCGGCGCGGGGCTGGCCGCGGAGGCCGCCGCCCGGGCCGGCTCGGCCCGCTCCGCCGAGGGGCGCGGCTTGCCCTTGGCGAGCTTGTCCGCGGCCCGCTGGACGAAGTCGTGGAAGATCCCCGCCGGCATCTCGCCGCCGAACATCCGGTTCATCGGGCTGTCGTCGTCGTTGCCGACCCAGACGCCGACCACGAGGTCGGGCGTCATGCCGACGAACCACGCGTCCCGAAAATCCTGGCTCGTGCCGGTCTTGCCGCCGATGATCTGGCCCGGCACCCGCGCGGCCCGGCCCGTGCCGGACTCCACCACCGCCTGGAGCGAGTCGAGCATCATCGTGCGCGGCTCCTGGGCGAGCGTCGCGCCGGCTGACGGGTCGGCGTGAACGTAGAGCGGCTGCGGAGTCCCGCCGCGGATGGCGTGGATCGCGAAGGCCTCGAGCGGCGTGCGGCCGGACAGGACCGAACCGTAGGCCCGGGTCATCTCCAGCAGGCTCACGGCGCCCGATCCCAGGACGAGGCTCGGCACGTTCGGGAGGTCCGACTGGATCCCGAGCTTGCGCGCGGTGGCGATCACCGCCGGGATGCCGACCTCCTGGCCGAGCTCGGCCGCCACCGTGTTGATGGACAGCGCGAAGGCGGTCCGGAGCGGTACCGACCCGCGATAGCGCCCGTCGTCGTTCTCCGGCTCCCAGTCGCCGATCTTCACCGGGCGGTCGACCACCACCGAGTCGGGCGTGTAGCCCTGCTCGTAGGCTGTCAGGTAGACGAGGAGCTTGAACAGGGAGCCGGGCTGGCGCTTGGCCTGGACCGCCCGGTTGAACTGGCTGTCCTCGTAGTCGCGCCCGCCCACCATCGCGAGGATCGCGCCGTCCTTTGACAGCACCACCATGGCGGCCTGGCCGACCTTGCGGCGCGTGCCGTCCTTGTCGAGGCGGCGGCCGACCACGCCCTCGGCCAGGCTCTGGAGGTCGAGGTTGAGGGTCGACCGGACCGTGATGTCGCCGTCCTTGCCGGCCAGCCGCTTCACGTCGCCGGCGATCATGTCGAGGAAGTAGTTGGTGCCTGGGGGCGCCTCGGGCGGCGTCTTGAGCGTGACGCTCTGCTTGCGGGCCGCATCGGCCTCGGCGGGGGTGATCGCCCCGGATTCCACCATCGCCTGGAGCACCACGTCGGCCCGCTCTTTCGCGCCGCCGAGGTTGCGGGTCGGGGCGAGCTGCGAGGGCGCGCGCACCAGCCCGGCCAGCATGGCCGATTCCGGGAGGTTCAGCGCCTTGGCGGGCTTGCCGAAGTAGCGCCGGGCCGCCGCGTCCGCCCCGTAGGCGCCGGCGCCGAAATAGGCGGTGTCTAGGTAGCCGAGCAGGATCTCGTCCTTGCTCATCGTCGCCTCGACGCGCAACGCCAGGAACGCCTCCTGCACCTTGCGCCAGAGCGTCTTCTCCTGGTTGAGGGAGGTCAGCCGCGCATATTGCTGCGTGATCGTCGACCCGCCCTCGCGAACGCCGCCGCCCGTGGCGTTGCGCCACGCGGCCCGCGCCAGCCCGCGCAGATCGATCCCCCAGTGGCTGTAGAAGCGCCGGTCCTCGATCGCCACGATCGCCTGGGCGAGGTGCGGCGGCAGGTCTGCGGCGGTGAGTTTCTGGCCGCGGAACGTGCCGCGGGTGGCGAAGACCCGCCCGTCGTCGGCCTCGACGGTGATCGCCCGCTGGCCTGTCTCGACCACGGCGCCGCCGAGCGGCGGCAGCGTCAGGAGAGCGGCGAGCAGGTAGAGCGCCAGGGCCACGGCGGGGGCCAGGACTGCGATGGCTGCAATCAGGAGGAGCGGTCGCCCGCGCAGACGCCGTGCGGCCGCGGGCAGCTCGCGACCGGCCGGCCGGGCCGTGCGAGACGCGGTGGGGGATACCGGCGGAGGCGCCGATGAATGCGCCGGCCCGGCGTCTGGCTCTGGCCGGGCGCGCACCCGCGCCATCAGGGTGCCGGACCGCGCGACGACACTGCGCCCGAGTCGCGCGAGGCCGAGGCCGGACGCGGCGATCAGAACCCACAGATGGCGGAAGAAGTCGAGCGCAGCCCGCCGGGCTTCCCGGGCCGCTAGGCGCGGGTCCGGAGCGGCGGGCCCGGATCCCGGATCTGACGATGTCGGCTCGGCGGCCGGGGCGCGTTCCGGCGCGTCGGGCTTCATCGCGTTGCAGCTTCCGGGACCGGATCGACCGGTCGACGGCGTGTCTTAAGCCTCATCCAGGCTCCTGTCCCGTGCTCCCGGCGACGAAACGCGCCGGCGCGGATCGCGCCGGATCACCGCGCGACCGGCGGGCTCGCCGCGCCGTGCCGGCTCCGCAGCTTGAACGCGAGGATCAGCAGGAGCACGCCGAACGCGAAGGTGTAGGAGCCGATCCACCACGTCAGCACCAGGGCCGACATGCCTGGATTGATGAGGAGCGCGGCCCCGAACAGGATCGAGACGAGCCCGCCGAGGACGAGCCACCAGCGTCCGTAATGCAGGTGCAGACGGAACGCCGCGGCGATCATCAGGCCACCGGTCACCAGCGCCCAGGTGGCCAGCAGCAGCACGAACGCCCAGACGGCCGCCGCCGGCACCAGCACGGCGGCGATGCCGACGATGATGTCGACGATGCCTTCCACGAGGAGGAAGCCCCAGCGCTCGTGCCGCTGGGCTGCCCGGACGGCGCCGACGATCGCGAAGACACCGTCGGCCAGCATGTAGGCCGCGAAGAAGAGCACCAGGGACAGGACGAAGGCGCCCGGCGCCACGAAGGCGATGGCACCGAACAGGATGGCGATGACGCCGCGCAGGGCGACGAGCCACCAGTTGCGGGCGAGGACCGCGCTCATGGCATCGAGACGCGCGGTGCCCACGAGCGGGACGCCGGAGGGTGAGGTGGCGGTCGGACCTGGGTTCGGGCTGCTGGTCATGGCTGAACTCCAAAACCTGATGGCCGTGAACGGCAAAGGTTCCGCCGCAGAACGCCGCACTGTGGCAACCGTTCCTCCGTCCAGTTCTTCAACTCGGGAACCTTGGGCCGGCGCCCGACTTTTGAAGGTCGAGGCGGGCGATGTGCAGCGCCCGGTCACCGTTAGGTGGCCGGCCCATCGGGCGACAATTTCCCATGTTTGACGAACAGCGGCAGGCCCCCGAGGCGGAGGCGCGTGCCCGGCCGGCCGATGGCCGGAGCGGCGCGGTCGACCGGGATGTCCTGGACCTCGGCAGGGAGATGCCGGCCCGGGACCGCGAGGCTGCCCGAAAGCCGGGGGGCGACGAAGCCGAGCCCGACGAGGATCAGGACGGTCAGGCCGACGAGGCGGGCGAGGAGGACGAGGACGAGCAATCCGACACGCGGCGCCCGAACATCCTGCGGCGCCACCCGTTCATGTTCCTGCTGTGCGGCCTCGCCGTGCTGGCCCTGTGTGTCGGGATCTTCTTTTACTGGCTCCTGTACATGCATCCGTACGAGAGCACCGACGATGCGTTCGTCGACGCGCGCAGCATCGCGATCCAGCCGAAGGTGGGCGGCTACCTGGTCGACGTGCCGGTCACCGACAACCAGCACGTCGAGGCCGGTCAGGTGCTGTTCCAGATCGATCAGCGGGATTACACCATCGCCCTCGAGCAGGCGAAGGCGCAGGTCCAGGCGGACGAGGCCGCGATCAAGAACATCGACGCGCAGATCCAGGCTCAGAACGCCAACATCGACGTGTCGAAGGCGCAGGTCGCCACTGCCGAGGCGGCGCTGAAATTCGCCCAGGAGGATGCGGCCCGCTACAAGGACCTCGCCGAGCGCGGCTCCGGCTCGATCCAGCAGTCGCAATCGGCGACCTCGACCCTGCAGCAGCGGCAGGCTGCGCTGCAGAGCGCCAATGCCAGCGTGGTCGCCGCACAGAAGCAGATCGGTTCGCTTCAGGCGCAGAAGGCCTCCACCGAGGCGCAGATCGCCCGCGACCGGGCGCAGGTCGAGCAGGCTGAGCTGAACCTCGGCTACACGACGGTCCGGTCGGTGCAGCCCGGCCGGGTCGTCCGGCTCACCGGCGGCATCGGCCAGCTCGCCCAGGCCGGGCAGAGCCTGTCGATGTTCGTGCCCGACGACATCTGGGTAACCGCCAACTTCAAGGAGACGCAGATCACCGATATGCGTCCCAACCAACCCGTCGATATCGAGATCGACGCCTATCCGGGCCGCAAGATCCACGGCACCGTCGCCTCCGTGCAGCCGGGCTCCGGCACCGCCTTCAGCCTGCTGCCGGCCCAGAACGCCACCGGCAACTACGTGAAGGTGACGCAGCGCATCCCGGTTAAGATCGTCGTCAACGACTGGCCGCAGGACGTCTCGATCGGCCCCGGCATGTCGATCGTCCCCACCGTCACGGTACGGTGAGCGCCATGGCCGGCGGAGCTGGCGCGGCCGCACCCGGGCGCAAGCCGAATTCCGGCAAGCGGCGGACGGGCAAGAGTGCCTCCGGCAAGGCGCCGGGCGGGCACAATCCCTGGCTGATCGCCGGCGTGGTTGCGCTGGCGACCTTCATGGAGGTGCTCGACACCACCATCGCCAACGTGGCGCTGCGCTACATCTCGGGCGGCCTCGCGGTCGGTCCCGACGAGGCGGCCTGGGTGGTGACGAGCTACCTCGTGGCCAACGCGATCACGCTGACGGCCTCGAGCTTCCTGGCCAAGCGCTACGGGCGCAAGGCCTTCTTCATGTGGTCGGTGGGCCTGTTCACGATCTCCTCGATCCTGTGCGGCTTCGCCTGGAGCCTCGAATCGCTCCTGTTGTTCCGGGTGCTGCAGGGGCTCGGCGGCGGCGGCATGGCGCCGCTAGCGCAGTCGATCCTGGCCGATTCCTTCCCGCCGGCGAAGCGCGGCCAGGCCTTCGCGCTCTACGGCGTCGCCATCGTGGTCGCGCCGGTGATCGGCCCGACGCTGGGCGGCTGGCTCTCCGACAACGCCTCCTGGCACTGGTGCTTCCTGATCAACGGGCCCGTCGGCGTGATCGCGCTGGGCCTGATGTACTGGCTGATCGAGGACAGCGAGGCGGCCAAGAGGGAGCGCCGCGCGCTGGTCCGCAAGGGCATCCGCTTCGACATCGTCGGCTTCGTGCTGGTCGCCCTGTTCCTCGGCTCGCTGGAGGTGATCCTCGACGAGGGCCAGCGGAAGGACTGGTTCGGCACCTCGACGCTGATGAACGTGTCCGGCGTGCTGATGATCATCTCGTTCGCGGCCATGATCCCGTGGCTCCTGAACACGAAGAACCCGGCGGTCGACCTGCGGCTCATCGGCACCCGCCAATTTGGGTCCTGCTTCGTCGTCATGATGTTCACCGGCGCGATCCTGATCTCGACTACGCAGTTCATTCCGCAGATCACGCAGGAATATTACGGCTACACCGCCACCCTGTCGGGCCTCGTGCTCGGCCCCGGCGGCATCGTCACGGTGGTGATGATGTTCCTGACCGGCCGGGTGTCGGCCTACGTGCAGCCGAAATGGCTGATCGCCACCGGCATGACCATCGTGGCGCTCGGCATGTACGACCTGACGCGGATCGACGGGAGCACCACCTTCTCGTTCTTCGCGTGGTCGCGCGTCTGGATCGGCATCGGCTTGCCGATGGTGTTCCTGTCGATCACCTCGGCCTCCTACGAGGGGATCCGCAAGGACCAGACCGACCAGGCCTCCGCGCTGATCAACGTCGCCCGCAACGTCGGCGGTTCGATGGGCGTCTCGCTGGCGCAGAACATCCTGGCCTACCGCAGCCAGTTCCATCAGAGCCGGCTGGTGGAGAGCGTCAACCCGGCGGCGCCCGCCTACCAAGAGACCATGCGGCAGGCCACGCAGTACTTCTCCGAGCACGGCTACGCGGGCGTCGAGGCCCAGAACCAGGCCACCGCGTGGATCGGCAGCGTGCTGAGCACCCAGGTGGCCTACTGGGCCTATATCGACGTGTTCTGGGTACTCGGCCTCGTCGCCGCCTGCGCGGTCCCGATCGCGCTGAGCCTGAAGAGCGTGAAGCTCGGCGGAGCGCCGGCCGGGCATTGAGGCGCCGGTTCCGGCTGTCTGTCCTTCCTGCGAGCTCGCGGATCCACACGTCTCACACCGCGCCAACGGGAGCCGCGAAGAAAGCCCCTCTTCCCGCGCGCGGGAAAAGGGGGAACGTCGCGTGTCTCAAACCCTGACGTGTGAACCCGCTAGCGCCCGCTGGAGGAGGCCCTGCGCGTCACGCGGCACTCACACACCGTCCGGCGGCAGCGCCTCGGTCACCTCGACGCGGCGATTGCCGGCAGCGGAGGGCGTCTCTTCGCTCGTGGCGACGTCGGCCTGAGCCGGCGCCTTGTCGAGGGCCTCCGCCACCGCCGACACGCCCTGGTAGCGGTTCAGGCGCCGGTCGATCATGCCGTCGATCCGTCCGTGCAGTTCCGCCACGGTGAGGCTGCGGCGCTTGCCACCCGCCTTCTCGGTGAACAGGCTACGGTTGGCCCGGGCGGCGCTGCGGAACTCGCGCCCCGCGACCTCGTCGGGCTTCTCGGAGGAGAGCGACAGGAAGCGCCCGGCGCTGGCGGTACCGAGGAAGTGGGCGAGGTAGAGCTCGGTCGTGGTCAGCGCCCGGCCGACGCGGGCCTCGATGCGCTCGCGGTCGCGCTTGATCAGCTCGGCCGCCATCAGGGCGGCCACGCGCGGGTCGTTGCGCAGGCCGAGCACCCGGGTGCGCATGTTGCCGGCGACGGTGATCGCGGAGCCCCGGCCCTTCACGGCGGCGGCCTCGTCGGCGAGCCCGTAGCGGGCGCCGTAATCGCGGATCATCTCCAGCCACGTCCGGGCCACGAACTGGAACAGGCCCTGCGCCGAGGAGGTCGCGGCCTTCGCGTCCGTGTCGAAGCTCGATTCCTTGTCGGCCAGCGCCATCATGTAGACGGGATCGACGCCGGCCTCGTCGGAGGCCTTCACGATCGTGTCGACGACCTTGCGGGGGACGCTGCGCTCGCCGAAGCGCACGGCGGCCTCGCCCTGCTCCTCCGTGACGCGCGGCAGGGTCGCGAGATCCTCTTGAATCAGCGCCGTGGTGGCCGGCTCCTGCTCCGGAACGGGCAGGCCGTTCCAGTCGGATGCGGCCGACGCGGTCTCGGCCGGCGTCTCCTCGGCGGGGGCTTGATCGAGCGTCGACCGGAGCGACAGTCCCTCAGCCGAAGTGTCGGCCGTGGTCCAGGCCTCGGCGGCCAGCGCCTGGGCGGCGCGCGGGCTGGTGTCGACCCGATCGTGGGCCTGCGCGGCGGGCGCGAAGTAGGCGGGCGCGAAGGCCGCCTGCGGCAGGCCAAACCCGGCGACGAGGCCCAGCGCCAGCGTTCCCGGAAGGCGCCGGATCCCGCTCCGGCCTGTGCGGCGACGTGACCGGCGCTCCGTCTTGCGCCCGGCCCGCGGCAGCCACGCCACGGCTTCATCCTCGAAATGGCTCGCGTTCGGCACGAGTCGGCTCACGTCGTCGGCGCGACGCGCCGGCTCCGGGATAACCCCCATCACTGGTCCTCTTCAGATTGGTCCTTGTGTCGGCCCGGCGTCTGGCGTCCGGGTTCCTTGAAGCGGCGGCCGTATCGGCGCCGGCCGTGACCAGAATGGGACGGCGCCGTGATCCAAGCGTGGCACGGTAAGCGGAGGATTAACCCTGCCCCTTAAGGCCGCGTTAACGCCGCGATCCGGTCACGCCCGGTGCAACGGAGGCGCAAAGTTGTCGCATTCGGCTTGGAACGCCGCACCGCCGAGCCAGTTAGGTACGGCCCGGGGGGGCAGACCTTTTGGTCTCAGGACACCACCCGTCAGACGCCACCCGCGTCCCCACAAGGACACCAATTTCCGATGAGCATGCAGTCCGGTCGCCGCGTCGGTGTCGCGTTCGTTGGCATGGGTGGCGCCGTCGCCACCACCGCCATCGCCGGCATCGAGATGATCAAATCCGGCTCGAACCGGCTCGACGGGCTGCCGCTCGCCGGCCTCTCCGTGGCGGGCATGGCCGACTACAAGGATCTCGTCTTCGGCGGATGGGACCTCAACGGGGACGATCTCGCCTCGGCCGCCAGTGGCCACGGGGTGCTTTCGAAGGACGACATCGAGAACGGCGCCCAGGTCCTGAAGGGCATCACCCCCTGGCCGGCGGTCGGCAGCGCCAAGTTCTGCAAGAACATCGACGGCCAGAACCGCATCGTCGCCAAGGACCATCGCGAGGCGGTCTCGGTGATCGCCAACGATCTCCGCCGCTTCCAGAAGGAGAGCAACCTCGACGACGTGGTCGTGGTGAACCTCGCCTCCACCGAGCGCTGGCCCGACCTCAACGATCCGACCCTGAACTCCACGGCCGCCTTCGAGAAGGGCCTGGACTCGAGCGACGAGGCGATCTCGCCGGCCATGCTCTACGCCTACGCGGCGATCAAGAGCGGCATCCCCTACGCCAACTTCACCCCGAGCGTGGCGGCGGACGTCCCGGCGCTCCTCGACCTCGCCAAGGAGCTGAACGTGCCGGTCGCCGGCAAGGACGGCAAGACCGGCCAGACCATGATGAAGACCGTGCTGGCCCCCGCCTTCAAGGCGCGCGCGCTGCATGTTGACGGCTGGTTCTCGACCAACATCCTCGGCAACCGCGACGGTCTGGCCCTGAACGACCCGAACTCGCTCCAGTCGAAGCTCAACACCAAGGGTACGGTGCTCGACTCGATCCTCGGCTACCCGGTCGAGGACCACCTCGTGCACATCCACTATTACCGGCCGCGCGGTGACGACAAGGAAGCCTGGGACAACATCGACGTCACCGGCTTCATGGGTCAGCGCATGCAGGTGAAGGTGAACTTCCTCTGCAAGGACTCGATCCTGGCCGCCCCGCTGGTGATCGAGATCGCCCGCGTCCTCGACCTCGCCAACAAGCGCGGCGATGGCGGCGTCCAGGAGCAGCTCTCGACCTTCTTCAAGGCCCCGATGGTGAAGAACGGGCACGGCCCGGAGCACGCCTTCGGCAAGCAGGAGCAGATGCTGCGCGACTGGCTGGGCGTGCACTGAACGAAGGCTGAGGTCTCAGCACTGCACGAACTCTCCTCGCCCTTGCGGGGAGGAGTTGGAGGTGGGGGTGGTTCAGGACCAGGCGGAACGGTGCCTTCTGCACCACCCCCACCCCTGACCCCTCCCCGCAAGGGGGGAGGGGATCCGCGTGCGCATGCCCCAAGGTCGGCGGTTCTGCATGTGGTCCCCGTCCGAACCGCGACTGACTGCCTGAAAGAAACGATGCTCAGCGAGAACCACCCGTCGCAATCCGGTGCCGCCGCGCCCGAGGCGTTGCGCGACCTGCTGGTCGAGATGAACGACCTCAAGCGCGTCCGCTCGGCCGGCCGTCAGGGCTCGATCGCCGAGCGGCTGTTCGCGCAGGGCTGGAGCCTGCTGACCGGCGGTGCATCGTCCGACGACGTTGCCCTCGACATCACCGCCGTGACGCTGGCGGCGACCCGCCTCTGCGACCTCGACGCGGCCTTCCTGACAGCCGCCGGCCTGTCGGAGGAAGCGGCGTCCGCCGTGCTGGTGGCAGGCTTCGACGCCGTCACCGGCGACCTCGATCCGGATCTCCGGACGCGGCTGCGCGCGCGGCTGGCACCGCGGCCTCTGGGCCAGCCCGGCCCGCTTCCGAGCTTCGTCGGCGCCCTGGCGCAGCAGCCGCGGGCGGGCGTGACCTGCCCGGGCCGCGCCCGGATCCTGCTGGAGCCGCCGGAGAACCACGCCGAGCACTGCCTCATCGTGGCGGTCTACGGCGTCTGCCTCAGCCCGTTCTACCGGGCCGATCCCGGCGCCGTGTTCCTGGCCGCGATGGCCCATCATTTCCACAACGCCGCGATGCCGGATGCCGGCTTCACCGGAGAGATGCTGCTCGGCGACCATCTCGGACCGATCATGGCAACCACCACGGCCTGGGCACTGGCCGAACTCGCCGAGCCCCTGAAGGCCCAGGTCGAGCGCGCCCGCGCGATCCTGCCGGACGACGCCACCGCGGAGGGCCGCGCCTTCCACGCGGCGGATTGCATCGACCGGGTCCTGCAGATCGCCCAGCATCTGCGCGGGGCCTCGACCACGATGGGGATGGTGCTCGACGAGTGGGAACTGGTCCATGCCGGCCCGGTGAAGGGTTTCCACGATCGTGTCCTCGCCGACATGCGCATCCCTTGATCGCCGAACCCGGCCGCCCATCTGCCCCGGCGGTCCCGAGAGCCATGATCCCGTTCCCACTCCGATCGCCGGTTACCGGCAACCCGCTGAAGGCCGACGGCCCGCACGCCCTGCGCGACGCGGAGACCGGCGCCCGCTGGCCCGTGATCGACGGCATCCCGTATCTGCGGGTGAACCGAGAGGCTCTGGTCGAGCGGGTCCTCGCTCATCTCGACGCGGGTGAGCCCGACGAGGCTCTCGCCGCCCTCTTGGTCGATCAGGATGATTGGTGGAATGGGCCGCCGGCCGATCCGGCCGGTATCATCCGCCTGATCAAGGAGCGCCGCACCGCGACCCTGCGCGATGCGGTCGAGCTTCTCGGCTGGGGCCGGGTCGGCGACTATTTCCTGCACCGCTGGAGCGATCCGACCTTCCTGGCCGGCCTGTCGCTGCTGGAGGCGCACTGGAACGAGCCGATCTGCGTCTTCGAGTTTGCCTGCGGCATCGGCCACTATTTGCGGGAGCTGCAGCGGCGTGGCTGCAAGGTCGCCGGCGCCGACGTGGTCTTTGCCAAGCTCTGGGTCGCCCGGCACTGGGTCGTGGCCGAGAAGGCGCAGCTCGTCTGCTTCGACGCGGGTTCCCCGCACTGGCCGATCCCGGAGGCGCCTGTCGATCTCGTCGTCTGCAACGATGCCTTCTACTTCCTCGACGACAAGGCGGCGCTGCTCGATTGCCTGCGCCAGAATGCGGGCGACGATGGCTGGCTGGCGTTGAGCCACATCCACAACCGAGACTGCCCGGGCTTCTCGGCAGGCCGCGCGGTGACGGCCGAGGAGATCGCCGAGCTGTTCCCGGATGCCCTGGTGTACGACGACGCGGAGCTGACCCGGGCGCTCGTCGAAGCCCGGGCACCGAGCCCTCAGGAGCCCGCCGCCCTGCGGACCTGCGAGGCGTTCTCGGTGGTGTGCGGGCCCGGCATGCGCCCGGCGCCGCGCGCGCTGGTCGACGGCCTGACCCTGCCGAAGCCCGGCACCGTGCTGCGGCTCAACCCGCTCTACCGGCCCGAGGGCGACGGCTACGTCATCCGCTGGCCCTCGGAGCGCTACGAGGCGGAGTACGCCCCCCGCGCCACCTATCCGATACGCTCGCCCGGTCCCGAGACGCTGACCTTCGACGGCATTGTCGAGAGCGGCGTCGCGCCGGAGACGCAGCGCGTGCGCGTGCGCGAATTCGTCGACCTTCCGGAGCGCTGGTGATGGACGCGGTCGGCTGGGGCATCGTCGGCTACGGCTGGGTCGCCCGCGACTACATGGAGCCCGGCATCCGTGCCGCGGGACACCGCCTGATCGCGGTCTGCGACCCAAATCCGGAATGCCGCGCCGCGGCCGAGCGGACCGGCGCACGCGGCCTTGCCGACCTTGCCGGCCTCATTGCCGAGCCGGAGGTCGAGGCGGTCTACGTGGCGACGCCCAACCACCTCCATCGCGGCGCCGTCGAGGCCCTGGCCGCCGCCGGCAAGGCGGTGCTCTGCGAGAAGCCCATGGCGGCGACGCTCGCCGACGCCGAGGCGATCGCGCGGGCGGTCGAGTCGGGAAAGATCTTCTACGGCACGGCTTTCGATCAACGGCATCATCCGGCCCACCGGGCGATCCGCGCGCAGGTCGAGGCCGGGCGGCTCGGCACCGTGACGGCGGTGCGGATCGTCTACGCCTGCTGGCTCGGGCGCGACTGGTCGGAGGCCGGCCAGCCGAACTGGCGGATCGACGCCGCCCAAGCCGGTGGCGGCGCGCTGATGGACCTCGCCCCGCACGGTCTCGACCTCGTGGACTTCCTGCTCGGCGAGCCGATCGCCGACCTAGCGGCCCTGACCCAGACCAAGGCCCAGGATTACACGGTCGATGACGGCGCCCTGCTGATCGGGCGGACGGCGGGCGGCGTGCTGGCGAGCCTGCACGTCGCCTATAATTGCCCCGACGCGTTGCCCCGCCGCCGCCTGGAGGTGGTCGGCACGAGGGGCCTGCTCGTTGCCGAGAACACGATGGGCCAGACAGCCGGCGGATCTCTGACCTTCATCGACGGCGTCAGCGGCCGAGCGCAGCCGCTCGCCTTCGACGCCGACAGTTCGCCCTTCACCGAGCAGGTGCGCGCCTTCGGCTCAGCCCTGCGCCGGCGCGAGGAGCGGGCGGCGTACTCGGCGGCGCGGGACCTTCACACGATGCGGCTCGTCGCCCGCGCCTACGGGCAGGGGTAGCGACAAGACAGGACGATCAATCGCCGAACTCGGATCCGGCATATCCCATCCATCCCCTCATCCTGAGGTGCCCGCGTCAGCGGGCCTCGAAGGAGGCCTCCAGGGATCGCGCGGCCGGCTGGAGCCTCCTTCGGGGCCTCCGCTACGCTTCGGCACCTCAGGATGAGGGGCGGGTGGGACACGGCGGCGGAACAGGCGGACACGAGAGGGACGGGACCGAACCTTGACCAACCCAGACGCCTTCCACGACCAGGACGACCGCGCCCGCCACGAGCGGATCAAGGCGCCGCGCCCCTACCGCTTCGGCGCCCAGCGCACGATCGAGGGGCTGCCCGGGATCCTGCCCGATCCGGTGAAGGCCTATCTCGACGTCCTGCCGGAGGGCCGCGTCGTCGGCTTCCCGCTGGCGCCGCTCGACCGCACCGGCATCCCGGTCTGGTTCGTGGCCCTGTTCCTCGACGATCCGTTCTTCGTGGGCGCGATGCCGTCGGGCATCGGCTACGGCGCCACCGACGACGAGGCGCTGATCGGCGCCGTCGCGGAGATCGCCGAGAACCTGATGCCCTCCCTGGCGGTCCTGCCCCGAGCGAAGGAGCGGGCGAGCTACAACGATCTCGCGCGCGTCTACGGCGCCACATCCGTCGCCGACCCGCTGACGCTCTGCCTGCCCGCCGGCTCCCCCGTCGGCCGCGACACGGTGCTGGAATGGACGCCGAGCGTCCGGCACGCCACCGGGGCGATCGTGCTGATGCCGCTCGACATCGCGGCGACCGATTATTTCGAGCTGTCGCAAGGCTACAAGCCCTTCACCAACCTGATCACCAACGGCCTCGGCGCCGGGCCCGACGTGCCCTTCGCCCTCGGCCATGGTGTCTTGGAGCTGCTGCAGCGGGACGGCAACGGCCTGCTGTTCCGGGCGCTGGACCAGGGCGTGATGCTCGACCTCGACGGCATCGGCCCGGAGAACGCCGCCATGCTGGCCCGGCTGAAGGAGCTGGGGATCCGCGCGCTTCCGAAATTCGCCACCGACCAGTTCGGCCTCACCAACCTCTACGTCGTCGGCTACGACGAGGATCCGGCGCGCACCCCGGCGCCGATCGCCCTCTCGGCCTGCGGCGAGGCCTGCGACCCGGACCGCGAACGGGCGCTGCGCAAGGCGCTGCTGGAGTTCCAGGCCGCGCGGGTGCGCAAGACCTTCGGCCACGGCCCCCTCGACATGGCCGCCACCGTGACCCCGCCGGGCTACGTCGACGCCTTCATCCAGAAGGCGCTGCCCAGCCTGGACCTTGAGGAGAGCCGCGCCCTCCAGGCGATGCTCGAATGGATCGAGATGCCCGCGGCCGACCTGCGCGGCGTGCTGGCCGACACCGTGTACTCGGAGCGGAGCACCAAGCGCTTCGCGGAGCTGCCCTCCACACCGGCCGCCGACGGCCATGCCCGGGGCAAGATCGCCTGCGACCGGCTCACCGAAACCGGGTTCGACGTGCTCTACGTCGACTGCACGCCGCCCGGCGGCGGTGTCGGCGTCGTGAAGGCGATCGTGCCGGGGCTCGAGGTCGAGACCATGAGCTACTACCGGATCGGCGAGCGCAACACGCGGAAGCTCCTCGACCGCGACCATCCGCTGATCACGTTCGGCACCGCGAGCGAGACGCTGCGCCCGGTACGCCTCACGCCGGAAGCCCTGGAGCGGTTCGGCGGCCAGCCGCTGTTCGACGTCGCTCTGGCCGAAACGATCGTGGGCCGTCACTATCCGCTCTACCGCGAGCCGGAATCGCATCACGCGCCGTTCCGCCTCGCAGAGCGGAAGGGGAGGGCGGCGTGACGCTCCGGTTCGCCTACAACACCAACGGCGCGGCCAACCACCGCCTCGACGACGCGATCCACCTGATCAAGGCTGCGGGCTACGACGGCGTGGCCCTCACCCTCGACATCCACCACCTCGACCCGTTCTCCGAGACCTGGGCCGCGGAGGCCGGACGGGTGGCGAGCCTGCTCGAGAAGCTGGAACTGACCTGCGTCATCGAGACGGGCGCCCGCTTCCTCCTCGACCCGAGCGCCAAGCACGAGCCGACGCTGGTGACGGCCGACGCCGCCGGCCGCGCCCGCCGGGTCGGCTTCCTGAAGCGGGCGATCGAGATCGGCGCGATGCTCTCCGCCGAGGCGGTCTCGTTCTGGGCCGGCGTGCCGAAGCCCAGCGTCGATCATGGGGAAGCCCGCCGCTGGCTGACAGACGGCCTGCACGAGGTCGCGGCCTTCGCCGCGGATGCCGGCGTCGTGCCGTGCCTGGAGCCCGAGCCCGGCATGCTGATCGAGACGCTCGACGATTATGCGGCCCTGGCCGTGCCGGGGCTGAAGCTCGCCCTCGACACCGGCCACTGCCTGGTCACCGGCGAGCGGGAGCCGGCGGCGGCCGTGCGGGAGTTCGCCGACCGGATCGGCACCGTGGCGATCGAGGACATGAAGCGCGGCAGCCACATCCACCTGCCCTTCGGCGAGGGCGACATGGACGTGCCGGGCGTGCTGGAGGCGCTGGAGGAGGTCGGTTTCGGCAAGCTGATCTGCGTCGAGCTGTCCCGTGAGAGCCACCGGGCCGACGTGATGATCCCGCAGGCGCTCGACTACCTCCGCGGTTGTCGGCGGGCCGGCCCGGTGCTGGCCGGCGGGCAGGAGACGCGGCGGCAATGGCAGTGAGGGCGAATGCGAGACTCTCCTCCCCTTTGTGGGGAGGAGCCGGAGGTGGGGGTGGTGCAGGAGGTACCGCGGCGATCAGACCTGAACCACCCCCACCTCTAGCCCTCCCGGCAAGGGGGAGGAGACACCGTCCAGACAGCACCCCGAACTGCTTGCACCGATGAGAATCCTCTTCCTAAGCCGCCGCTACTTCCCGGCAATCTCCGGCATGAGCGTCTACGCGCAGAACCTGCTGCGCGAGCTGGTCGGGGCCGGCCACGACGTGACGATGATCTCGCAGTATCGCGGCGACGCCTTCGGCACCCGGGTCTATGGCGGCGGGCCGCCGCCGCCCGTGCCGGGCGTGCGGGTGATCGGCCTGGAGCAACTCGGCGAGCAGACCTCGGGCGACTTCGAGCGCGACATCGCCACGATGGTGGACGCCATCTGCCGGGAGCATGCCCAGCATCCCTTCGACGTCCTCCACGCGCAGTACGGCTACCCCACCGGCTGGGCGGTGCTGCTCGCCGCGCGCAGGCTCGGGGTGCCGAGCGTCGTCTCGATCCAGGGCGGCGACGGCCACTGGGTCGGTTCCTGCTGCGAGACGCACCGGGTCGCCATGTGCACGGTGCTGGCCCACGCCAACGCGCTCCTGATCGGCGGCGCCTCCTTCGTGGACGAGGTCTGCGGGCGGCTGGGATCGGATCCGGCCCGCTTCACCATCGTGCCCGGGGCGGTCGATACCGACCGGTTCGCACAAGGCACGCCCGATGGGCTGCCGGTGCCCCATGCGGGGCCGGTGCGGCTGTTCTATCACGGCCGCGTCGACCGTCGGAAAGGCGTGCTCGACTTCATCAACGCCCTGGCGATCCTGCGCCAGCAGGGCACGCCCTTCGCGGCCACCGTCTCGGGGATCGGGCCGGATGTGGACCCGGCCCAGACTCTGGCCGCGGATCTCGGGTTCTCCGAGCGTGAGATCGCCTTCACAGGCTACGCCGAGTACGGCTCCGTGCCCGACCTCTATCGCCGGGCTGACGTGTTCGTCTCGCCGACCTACGCGGAGGGGTTCTCCAACACGATCCTGGAGGCGCTGGCGGCCGGGCTCGCCACGGTCTCCTGCCACGCGGTCGGCGTGTCCGACTGCCTGCGCGATGGGGAGAACGGCCTGCTGGTCGATCCCGGCGACGTGCCGGCGCTGGCTGCCGCCCTTACCCGGATCATCACCGATGCGGAGCTGCGCCGTCGCATCGCCGCGGCTGGGCTGGAGGAGTGCCGGCGCGTCTATTCGTGGCACGCGGTCGGGCGGCAGATCATGGAGGTGTATGCCCGGGTGCGCCACGAGAAGCCGGCCACCGACTTCGCGCCGGACCTGCCCGACGATCCCAGCTGCAGGTTCCGCGCCGAGCCGCATCTGCTCTGAGGCCATTCCCCACTCGGGATGTCCCATCCTGTGCCCTCATCCTGAGATGCCCGCGCCCGCGGGCCTCGAAGGAGCCCTCCAGAGGCCGCTGCGATCCCTGGAGCCCTCCTGCGGGGCCTCCGCTGCGCTCCGGCACCTCCGGATGAGGTTCAGGGTTGAACCCATCGAAACCGCAGCACCCTGAACCATGCCCACCGCGCTCGCCCTGTCACCCCATCTCGACGACGCCGCCTTCTCCTGCGGCGGCCTCCTGGCGAGCCTCGCCGCGGACGGCTGGCACGTGGTCATGGCGACGCTGTTCACCGGCAGCGTCCCCGACCCGACGGGCTTCGCGCTGGCCTGCCAGCTCGACAAGGGGCTGCCGGCGGAGGTCGACTACATGGCCCTGCGCCGGGAGGAGGACGTCGGGGCCGCCGCCGCGCTCGGCATCGCGCCGCCCGTCCACCTGCCGTTCCGCGAGGCGCCGCACCGGGGCTACGGCGCGGCGACGGAACTCTTCTCCGACACCCGCGCCGACGACGGGATCGCGGCCGACCTCGCGCCAGCCATCGCGGACCTGATCGCCGCCGAGCGTCCGGACCTGATCCTCGCCCCGCAGGCGATCGGCGGCCATGTCGATCATGTCCAGGCGGTCCGGGCGCTGCGCGGTCTCGCGGTCGAGGCACCGGTCCTGTGGTGGCGCGACTTCCCCTATACGGTGCGCGAGGCCACGCCGAAGGAGCCCCTCGCCGGCCTGTTCGCCGCCCTTCCCGAGCCGCTGATACGCCTCGATCCGGACGCGCAGGCCCGCAAGCGGGCGTCCTGCGCGGCCTATGCCAGCCAGATCGGCTTCCAGTTCGGCGGGCCGGCAGGCCTCGAAGCCCGGCTTGCCCGGGAGGAAGGCGCCGAGCGCTTCCGCCTGTCCGGCCACCTCGGTGCCCCCATCCCCGGCCTCGATGTCGGCTGAGCCGCAGGCCCCGAAATCGCTCGCCGATCCGGACGCTCTCGCGGCCCGCCGGGCGATGATCGGGGCGCCGCACATCGCGCCGATCCGGGCCCTTGGCGCGCGGATCTCGGCGGAGCGCGCTGCTCCCGTGCCCGCACCCGACCCGCTGGACGGTGGCGTCGCGGCGCGGATGCTCCTCCTCCTCGAGACGCCTGGCCCGGCGGTGTTGCGTACCGGCTTCGTCACCCGCGACAGCGCGAACGGCACCGCCGCGAACCTGTTCCGCTTTCTCGCCGAAGCTCGAATCGCCCGGGCCGACACGCTGATCTGGAACGCCGTGCCCTGGCTCATCCACGCGGCGGGCGCCCTCAACCGCGCGCCCCGCCGCGCCGAGGTCGCGGCCGGCGCGCTCTACCTGGCCCCGCTCATCGACCTGCTGCCGCGCCTCGCCGTGGCTGTTCTGGCCGGCCGCTTCGCCGGCGAAGCGGCGCCGACCCTCGCGGCTCTGCGCCCCGACCTGCCGGTGATCCGGGTTCCCCATCCGAGCCCGACCTACGTCTGCACCTCGCCGGAGGTGCCCGCCCGGATCCGGCGCGGCCTCGCGGAGGCGGCTGAGATCCTCGATCGCGAGACCGCCTGAGGATAGAAAGCCCGTCACGGCCCTGCCTTCCCTGGCCTTGCGCGCCGGTTCGGCCTACATGCGGGGCAACGGGCCGCGGTCCGGGAGATTCCGGCACGGGCTGACGGCCTTCGGCCGGGCCGCGCAGCCGGAAGGGCGGACGCCGAACGGCATGAATTTTCAGGGACAGCACCGGAGCGCGGCCGAGAAGGCCGAGCCGGTCCAGCACGACCCCGCGGGCTCGAAGGGGAAGAGCCGACGCAGCCGCTACGCCTGGATCGGCACGGCCGCCAGCATCGTGCTGGTCGCGGTCTCGCTCGGCGTGCTGTGGAAGCTCGTCCAGAGCGTGAGCTGGGCGGAGGTGCGCACCGCCATCGCGGCCGCGACGGGCGAGCAGCTCGGCCTCGCCTTCCTGTTCGTCGCGATCAGCTACCTGTTCCTTACGGGCTACGACGCGCTGGCCCTGCGCCAGCTCAAGATCAAGGTCCCCTACCGGATCACCGCGCTCGCCTCGTTCACCAGCTACGCGGTGAGCTTCACCCTGGGCTTCCCGCTGCTCACCGCCGGCACGATCCGCTACTGGATCTACGCCCGCCAGGGCCTCTCGACGGCCAAGATCGCGGCGCTGACGGTGATCGCCGGCTTCACCTTCTGGCTCGGCATGGGCGTGGTCCTGGGTCTCAGCCTGATCATCGAGGCGGGCCAGCTCGCCGGGCTCGCCTTCACGTCGATCCGGATCAACCAGGGCGTGGGTCTCGCGGCGCTCGCCCTGGTGCTGGGCTACCTCGCCTGGGTCTCGGCCAAGAAGCGCAGCATCACCGTGAAGCAGTGGCGGCTTGAGCTGCCCGGGGCCTCGGTCTCGATTGGCCAGATGATCGTCGGGATCGGCGACGTCTGCGCGGCGGCAGCCGTGCTCTACGTCCTGCTGCCGCAGGAGACGACGCTGGGCTTCACCACCTTCCTGGCGATCTACGTGCTCGCCGCCATGCTGGGCATCGCGTCGAACGCGCCGGGCGGGATCGGCGTGTTCGAGGCGACGGTGCTGCTCGCCCTGTCGAGCCTGCCGCGCAACGAGGTGCTGACCTCTCTGCTCCTGTTCCGGGGCTGCTACTACGTCGTGCCGTTCGTGACCGCCCTGGCGATGCTCGGCCTCTATGAGATCGTCAAGCGCGCGGGCGGCGCACGGGATTCCGGCCCCCCGGAGGGTACTGCGGGCCCGTCCGGCCGGGCGTGGCGCGACGAGTCCGAGCCGCGCTGACCCGATTGCCGCGCCTGCCATGCCCGGCCGTCTGCGCACCTCTCCTGCCTGGACCGGCGCCGCGATCGGCACGGGCCTGCTCGCGCTGGCGCTTGCCGTCGCCGGTCGCCTCGATCTGCCGCTGATCCTGATCGGGCTGGGTGCAGTCTGCGTGGGCGGCTGGCTCGGGGGACGCGGCCCCGAAGCCCCGGTGCCGCGACCGGCCGCCACCGCGCACCGGCACGCGGTGGCGGAGGCGCTGCTCGCACACGTGCCCGACCCGGTGATACTCGTGGATCGTCGGACTCTGGTGGTCGAGGCCAACCCCGCTGCCCGCGCGCTGCTGCCCGCCCTGCACCAGGCCCGACCCCTGTCCTTCGCCCTCCGCGATCCGGAGGTTCTCGACGGCGTCGAGGCGGTCCTGAGTTCCGGCATGCCCCGACGCGTCGCTCTCGCGACCCGGATCCCGCTGGAGCGGACCTTCGAGGTGCAGATCGGAGCCCTGCCGATGCCCGACGGATCCGGCGTCAGCGCGCTGCTGTTCCTGCGGGACCTCACGTCGGCCCGGCGACTGGAGGCGATGCGGGTCGACTTCGTCGCCAACGCCAGCCACGAGCTGCGCACGCCGTTGGCCACCCTGATCGGCTTCATCGAGACCCTGCAGGGGCCCGCCCGCGAGGATGCGCAGGCGCGCGAGCGCTTCCTGGAGATCATGCGGGTCCAGGCGCTGCGGATGACGCGCCTCATCGACGACCTGCTCTCGCTCTCGCGCATTGAGCTGCGGGAGCACGTAGCCCCCACCCTGATGGTCGATCTCGGGGCGCTCGCGCGCCAGATGGTCGACGCCCAGGGGCCGTTGGCCGAGTCCCGGGGCGCCACGATTCGGTTGGACGACGGGGCGGGGCCCTACAGGGTGCCGGGCGACGCCGACGAACTCGCCCGGGTCATCGAGAACCTGATCGAGAACGGCGTGAAGTACGGCGGCGGCCGGATCGGCGTCGGGCTCGCACGGGAGGACGATCCCCGGCTCGGTCGCCGGATCGTCCTGTCGGTGACCGATGACGGGCCGGGGATCCCGCCCGAGCACATCCCGCGGCTGACGGAGCGCTTCTACCGGATCGACGTCGTCTCGAGCCGCGCCCGCGGCGGCACCGGGCTCGGGCTCGCCATCGTCAAGCACAGCCTGAACCGTCATCGCGGTCGCCTCACCATAGAGAGCACGATGGGGCAGGGGACGACGGTGCGGGTCAGCCTGCCGGAATATGGGGCCACCGCCGCGCCGCCACTGGTGGCCGATCAGTCGTAGGGGCCGATCCCGAGCCCGGATTCGACGCGCCCGATCCAGGCGCGGACGGCCGGGTAGGCCGCGAGATCGAAGCCGCCCTCGTGCGCCATGCGGGTGTAGGCGACGAGGGCGACATCGGCGAGTGTCAGCGCATCGCCCGCCATGAAGGTGGACCGTCCGAGGGTGCCCTCCATCAGGCGCAGGGCGTCCGCGCCGCGCTCGGCAAGCTTCGGATCCAGATCCGCCGGAGATCGCCTCAGGTAGTGGAGTTGATAGCGGCGGACCGCGATGTACGGCTCGTGGCTGTAC
Organism: Methylobacterium sp. A49B; assembly: GCF_053346215.1. Taxonomy (NCBI): domain Bacteria; kingdom Pseudomonadati; phylum Pseudomonadota; class Alphaproteobacteria; order Hyphomicrobiales; family Methylobacteriaceae; genus Methylobacterium; species Methylobacterium sp. A49B. Next base: position 77,700 of record NZ_JBKFBO010000082.1, on the reverse strand, counting down.
TGTTCCCAGAACATCCATTGCAGCATGCGGGCGCGGTCGAACGGTGCCTGCGGGATGAGGTGCGAGCCGTCCGCAAGATGGACGATGATCGCGTTCGACTCCGACAGGATCGCGCCGTCGGGGAAGACCACGATCGGCACGCGCCCGGCCGGATTCAGCGCCAGGAACGCGGGCGTGCGCGTCCCCCCACCCGGCACGTCCACGTCGTGCCAGGTCGCCGGGATACCGAGATGGGCCGCGACCCACTTGACCTTGAGGCAGTTCCCGGAGCCCGGATCGCCGTAGATCGTCAGGGGTTCGGTCATCCGTGTCCTCTTCGGCCCGACGGTCGAGGAGCTTGGCCGGACCGGGGCGATTCGACAACCGTTGCGGCGGAGTCTGCAGGGCTGCGAACTCAGGTTGGCGAGACCTGGCTCCGCCTCAGACGGACAACCCCGTCATTCCCGGCTCGCCTGCGGTGCCCAGGAATGACGGAGTGGTTGTTACACGGCAACTCCTACACGAAATAGTTGCAGCTCCTCAGTCCGTGTTCGCGGCCCTCGCGCAGCCTAGCTGTCCCTGAGGCGGCGCCCACTGGCGCGCCGTGCGCGCGGTGCGAGGGCTGGCGCGATGTTCAGGCTCGGTCCCGGCCGGTTGCCGCGAAGCGGCACGCCACCTGGAACCCTGCCGGGAACGCGGTGCATTGGGCGCCCCTTGACCTTCCCATGATGGGAACCCCCATCTCTCAGGGCATGGGACCTTTGAACGGAACCGCCGCCATGCCGGACCCTGTCACCTTGACCCTTCCCGTGGAGGGCATGTCCTGCGCCTCGTGCGTGGGTCGCGTCGAGCGCGCTCTCCGGTCGCTCCCCGGCGTCCGGGACGTGGCGGTGAATCTCGCCACCCACCGGGCCAGCCTCGTTCTGGGTGGGGCCGCGCGCCCGGCCGACGCCGCGGCCGCGCTGGCGGAGGTCGGCTATCCGGTTCCCGAGACGGAGACCCTGCTGGCGATTGAGGGGATGTCCTGCGCGAGCTGCGTCGGCCGCATCGAGCGGGGGCTCGCCGCCGTACCCGGTGTCACCGGTGCCAGCGTCAACCTCGCCATCGGACGGGCCGCGATCCGCCACCCCGAGGGCGTGGTATCGACGGACGATCTCGTCGCGGCCGTTGCGGCGGCGGGCTACGAGGCCCGACCCCTGGAGGCGGCCGATCCGGCCGATCCGGCGGCGCGCCAGGACCAAGAGGGTCGCGCCCTGCGTGGCGACCTGATCGCGGCGGCGTTGCTCTCGACCCCGGTGGTGGTCCTCGACATGGGCGGGCATGTCCTGGGACGCCTGCACGGCGGATCTGCGACGGCGGTGGTCCAGGCCGTCCTGGCCACCCTGGTCCTCGCAGGGCCAGGCCGGCACTTCTTCCTGCGCGGCGTGCCGGGCCTGCTGCGCGGCCACCCGGACATGAACGCCCTCGTCGCCCTCGGTGCCGGCGCGGCCTACCTCTATTCCCTGGTCTCGACGCTGGCGCCCGCACTGCTGCCGGCGGACGCGGCGCATCTCTACTTCGAGGCCAGCGTGCTGATCGTCACGCTGATCCTGCTCGGCCGGACCCTCGAGGCCCGGGCGCGGGGCAGGACCGGACAGGCGATCGCCCGGCTGATGGATCTCACCCCCAAGACCGCCCGGGTGCTCCGCGGCGACGCGGAGGCGCAGGTGCCCCTCGCCGGGCTCCGGATCGGCGACCTGGTCCGGGTGCGGCCGGGGGAGCGCGTGGCCGCCGACGGCGTGGTGGTCTCCGGCACGGGCCACGTCGACGAGAGCATGGTCACGGGCGAGCCGGTGCCGGTGCACAAGGGGCCGGGGGACCGGATGGTCGGCGGCACCCTCAACGGTCGCGGCAGCCTCGACCTGCGGGTCGATGCGGTCGGCAGCGCCACCGTGCTCGCCCAGATCGCCGCGATGGTCGAGCGCGCCCAGGGCGGCAAGCTGCCGATCCAGGCGCTGGTCGATCGGGTCACCGGGCGCTTCGTGCCGGTCGTGATCGGCATCGCCGGGGTGACCTTCCTGGCGTGGCTCGTCCTCGCGCCGGCGCCCGCCCTTGGCACGGCGCTGGTCAACGCGGTGGCCGTCCTGATCATCGCCTGCCCCTGCGCCATGGGTCTGGCGACGCCGACTGCCATCATGGTCGGCACCGGGCGCGCGGCGGGACGCGGCGTGCTGTTCCGCGACGGTGCGGCGTTGCAGCGCCTGCGCGACGTCCGCGTCGTGGCCCTCGACAAGACCGGCACGCTCACCGAGGGCCGTCCCCGCGTCACCGACATCGTCACGGCCAGGGGCGTCCCGGAGGAAGACGCGCTGGCGCTGGCCGCCGGCCTGGAGAGCCGCTCCGAGCATCCTCTGGCGGGCGCGGTGGTGGCGGCGGCGCGTGACCGCGGCCTCCGGGCGCCCGAGGCGGACGGCTTCGAGGCGCTGGAGGGTTTCGGCGTCGCCGGCCGGCTGGCGGGCCGGGCGGTGGCCCTCGGCGCGCCGCGCTATCTCGACCGGCTCGGCATCGCGGCGGATCCCGACCTCGCCGCCCGCGCCGAGCGACTGGCCGGTGAAGGCCGGACCCCGATCCACCTCGCCCTTGATGGCCGCCACGCGGCCGTCCTGGCCCTGGCCGATCCCGTGAAGGCGGGCGCCCGGGAGGCGGTGGCGTCGCTCCAGGCGCGCGGTCTCGCCGTCGCGATGGTCACAGGTGACGACCCCCGCACTGCGGCCAGCGTCGCCCGGAGCCTCGGCATCGACGACGTGGCCGCCGGGGTGCTGCCCGGCGGGAAGGTCGAGGCGGTCCAGCGGTTCCGGGCGGCGCACGGGCCCGTGGCCTTCGTGGGCGACGGCATCAACGACGCGCCCGCGCTCGCCGAGGCCGATGTCGGCCTCGCCATCGGGACCGGCACCGACATCGCGGTGGACAGCGCGGACGTGGTGCTGATGTCCGGGAGCCTCGACTCCCTGGTCGAGGCGCTGGCGCTGTCGCGCGCGGTCATGGCCAATATCCGCCAGAACCTGTTCTGGGCCTTCGCCTATAACGCCGCGCTGATCCCGGTGGCGGCAGGCGTGCTGGTACCCTTCGGCGGACCGACGCTGTCACCGATCCTGGCCGCGGGGGCGATGGCGTTCTCCAGCGTCTTCGTCCTGGGCAACGCCCTGCGGCTGCGGCGGGCAGGCGGCGGGTCCCCACCCTCAAAGGCTCCCGCGCTGAATCCGAGGCCGGCATGAGCGCGGTTGTCCTCACCATCGGCGAGGCGGCGCGCCGCACCGGCGTCTCGGCCAAGATGATCCGCTGGTATGAGACGACCGGCCTGCTGCCCACGGCCAGACGCTCCGAAGCCGGCTACCGGCATTACGGCGAGGCCGACCTTCACACGCTGCGCTTCATTCGACGCGCCCGCGACCTCGGCTTCAGCGTGGACGCGATCGCGGACCTCCTGGCGCTCTGGCAAGATCGCGCCCGACCGAGCGCCGGCGTCAAGGCGATCGCCCGGGAGCAGATCGCGGATCTGCGCCGCCGCATCACGGAGCTTGAGGGGATGGCGCGGACCCTGGAGTGCCTGGCGGAGGCCTGCTGCGGCGACGACCGGCCCGACTGCCCGATCCTGGACGACCTCGCCGCGCCGGACAGGCCGCTGCAGCCGCGTCGCCGCCCGGCACGCGGACTGTCGGAACGGGGACGGCGCGCTTCCTGATCCGGGCCACACTGCTGAGTGGCGACAGGGCTCCGTTGCGGCCGTTGACGGCGGCTTTGGCCCCAGCTTTGCTGGTCCGGCCGACCCCAAAGGCCACGAGAGCGCCGACCCGATGCCCGTCCTCGAACGGATTTGCGACTTTGCCGACACGATGCAGGCGTGGCGGCACGATCTGCATGCTCATCCTGAGCTGCTGTACGACGTCGAGCGAACCGCCGGCTTCGTGGCGGACAGGCTGCGGTTCTTCGGATGCGACGAGGTGGTGACCGGAATCGGTCGCACCGGCGTGGTGGGCGTGATCCGCGGCAAGGGCCGGGCGTCCAACCGTGCCATCGGCCTGCGCGCCGACATGGACGCCCTGCCGATCCAGGAAGTCCGCGACCTGCCCTACCGCTCCACCGTGCCGGGAAAGATGCACGCCTGCGGTCACGACGGGCACACGACGATGCTGCTCGGCGCCGCCAGGTACCTCGCCGAGACCCGCGCCTTCGACGGCGCCGCCGTGCTGATCTTCCAGCCCGCCGAGGAGGGCGGCGGCGGCGGCGAGGCGATGGTCGAGGACGGGCTGATGGAGCGGTTCGGGATCGAGTCGGTCTACGGGATGCACAACATTCCCGGCATGCCGGTCGGCACCTTCGCGATCCGGCCAGGGCCGATCATGGCCTCCACCGACCGCTTCACGCTCACCGTCGAGGGACGGGGCGGCCACGCGGCCCTGCCGCAGAACGCCGTCGACAGCGTGCTGGTCGCGAGCCACGTGATCATCGCCCTGCAGAGCATCGTGTCCCGCAACCTCGACCCGCTGCAATCGGCCGTGGTCTCGGTCTGCGCCCTCGAAGCCGGGGAAGCCTTCAACGTGCTGCCGCAGACCGTGACCCTAAGGGGCACCGTGCGCACCCTGTCGCAGGCGGTGCGCGCCGAGATCCGGGGACGGATCGCAGCGCTGGTGTCGGAGATCGCGGCGGGCTTCGGTGCCACCGGCGTCACCGAATTCGGCGGCAGCTACCCGGTCACCGAGAACCACCCCGCGGAGACCGCGTTCATGGCCGAGGTCGCCGAGGCCCTGGTCGGTGGGGAGAACGTCGATCGGGACGTGGCGCCCATGATGACCGCCGAGGACTTCTCCTACATGCTGGACCGCCGCCCCGGCGCCTACATGTTCATCGGCAACGGCGACAGTGCCTCGCTCCATCATCCCCATTACGATTTCAACGACGCCGCAACGCCGTACGGGGCCTCCCTGTGGGCCCGCCTGATCGAGACGGGGCTGCCGCTCACCGCCTGAGCGCGCCGACCCTCGCGCAGGCCGTCCCGGTCTGGCTGCGGGTGGCGGCCCTGTCGTTCGGCGGCCCGGCCGGCCAGATCGCCGTGATGCACCGCATCCTCGTGGAGGAGCGGCGCTGGATCTCCGAGCGGCGCTTCCTGCACGGGCTCGGCTTCTGCACGCTGCTGCCCGGGCCGGAGGCGCAGCAGCTCGCGACCTATATCGGCTGGCTGATGCACGGACCGGCCGGCGGCCTCGTGGCGGGCGGGCTGTTCGTCCTGCCGGGGCTGCTGGCGCTCATGGCCCTGAGCTGGCTCTACGTGCTGTACGGCCACGTCGACGCGGTCGCCGGGCTGTTCTTCGGGCTGAAGGCGGCGGTGCTGGCGATCGTGCTGCACGCCCTCTGGCGCCTCGGCGGTCGCGCCCTGCGCGACCGGGCCGACCGGCTCGTGGCCCTCGCGGCCTTCGTGGCGATCTTCGCCCTCGGCGTGCCGTTCCCGCTCGTGGTGGTCGCGGCCGGCATCGTCGGTCTCGCGCGCGGCCGGCGGCCGGCCGTCGAGACCGCGGACGGCCCAGAGGAGGAGGCGGGCGTGCTCATCGGCGAGGCAGCGCTGCCGCGCGAGCGCGTCCGCGCCGCGGCCTCGCTGCGGACGGCCGTCCTGTGGTTCGCGATCTGGCTCGTGCCGGTGGCGGCGCTCTTCGTGCTGCCGGGCGTGCCGCCGGTCTTCGGGCAGGCGGCCCTGTTCTTCTCCAAGATGGCGCTCGTCACCTTCGGCGGAGCCTACGCGGCGCTCGCCTACGTGGCCCAGCAGGCGGTGGAGCATTACGGCTGGCTGAAACCGGGCGAGATGCTCGACGGGCTCGGCCTCGCTGAGACCACCCCCGGCCCGCTGATCATGGTACTCCAGTTCGTGGGTTTCCTGGCGGGATTTCGCGCACCCGGATCCCTGCCGCCGCTGGTGGCCGGGACGCTGGCGGGGCTCATTACCACCTGGGTCACCTTCGTGCCCTGCTTCCTGTGGATCTTCGCCGGTGCACCCCTGATCGGGCGCCTGCGCGGCAGCCGGCGGCTCGCGGGCGCGCTCTCGGCGATCACCGCGGCAGTGGCCGGCGTGATCCTCAACCTCGCGGTCTGGTTCGGGCTGCGGACCCTGTTCGCACAGGTGGAGACGGTGCCGGTCGGGCCGCTGCGCCTCGACCTGCCGGTGCCGGCAAGCCTCGATCCGGCCGCGCTGGTTCTGACGGCGGCAGCCATCCTGGCGGTGTTCCGGTTCGGGCTCGGAACGCTGCAGACCCTGGCGCTCTGCGCTGGGGCGGGGATGCTCCTGCGGCAGGCGGGCTGGAGCTGATCGGCCTCGTCATCGCACCCCGTCATCCCGGGGCCGCGGAGCGGAGCCCGGGATCCAGAGCCTCCGAGGCCTCCGGTCTTGCGCCGACGGCGTCTCTGGGTTCCGGGCTCGCCTTCGGCCTCGGAACGACGGGGTGATACGGATCGCGCGCGGGCACAGGGACGGTTCGCCAATATCCGCGCGTTCAATGGACGCGCAGACCGCATCAGTCCCCGTAGCGCGCCTTCAGCAATGCGTAGGTCAGCCGCGCGGTCTGGACCTCGCCGCCCTCCGGACGGCCCGGCTTGGTCGACGGGTTCCAGCCGTACAGATCGAAATGGCCGTGGGCCTTCGTCTTCGGGACGAAGCGGCGCAGAAACAGGGCCGCGGTGATCGCCCCCGCGAATGGGCCGCCCGAGACGTTGTTGAGATCGGCTACCTTCGAGTCGAGCAGGCTCGCGTAGGGCGCGTGCAGGGGCATCCGCCAGACCGGGTCGACAGCCCGATGCCCGGCCTCCGCCACCGCGCCGGCGAGGGCCTCGTCCTCAGTGAAGAAGGCCGGCAGGTCCGGACCGAGGGCCACCCGCGCCGCGCCCGTCAGCGTCGAGTAGTCGAGGATCAGCTCCGGGCTGTCCGCGTCCGCGAGAGCCAGGGCGTCGGCTAGGATCAAGCGCCCCTCCGCGTCAGTGTTGCCGATCTCGACGCTGAGCCCGGCCCGGCTCGGAAGCACGTCGCCCGGGCGGAAGGCGTTGCCGGAAACCGCGTTCTCCACCGCGGGGATCAGGACGCGCAGACGCAGATGCAGACCCGCCCCCATGACCATGTCGGCAGCCGCCAGCGCTGCGGCGGCGCCGCCCATGTCCTTCTTCATGAGCAGCATCGCGGCGGACGGCTTGATGTCGAGGCCGCCCGTGTCGAAGGCGACACCCTTGCCCACCAGGGTCACCCGCGGCGCTTCCGCCGGGCCCCAGGTCATGTCGATCAGCCGCGGCGCCCGCGGCGAGGCGGCGCCGACCGCCTCGATAAGCGGAAACTTCGCCGCCAGAGCGTCGCCCTGCGTGACGGTGATGGCCGCGCCGTGGCGCGCGGAGAGCGCCCGGGCAGCGGCCTCGATCTCGGCGGGCCCCATGTCGTTCGCCGGTGTGTTGACGAGGTCGCGACCCAGCGCGACGGCGGCGGCGATCCGCGCCACCTCGGCGGCGTCGATGCCCGCCGGTGCCGCGAGCCGCGCTTTGCCGCCGCCGGCCGATCGATAGCGGCCGAAGCGATAGCTACCCATCAGCCATGCGAGGGTGGCCTCGGCGGGATCGGGCGCATTTTCGAGGCGGAAGCTGCCCTCGGGTAGAAGACCTGGCAGCTTGCCGACGAGCAGCCGGTCGTAGGCGGCGCTGTCGGGATCGCCGAGGCCGAAGAGGACCCGGCCGAGGCCTCCATCCGGGCCGGGCAACAGGGCGAGGCTGCCGGCCTTCGGCTTGAAGCCGAGGGCGCGTGCGAAGCTGCGCTGAGTGAGATCCAGGCCGGCCTCGACCTCCGTCCAGGACGCCGCTGTCACCAGGGTCACCGGCACGGCCTGCGCCTCCTCGGGCAGCAAGGCGGTCGGGGTCTCCGGAGTATCGGGCTGCGTCATGGGCCTCTCGTGCGCCGGTCGGGCCGGCGGCTTAACCGGTGATTAGGGTTAACGCTCTATCACCGCCCGGCGGGAAGCGTGAAGCGCGCCTGCCGGTCCTGCCCGCGGAGCCTACCATGATGACGGCCCTGACCCGTGTCGCCACCACGTCGGCCCCCGCGGGGCGCCGCGCCGGTTTCGCCGCCGCGCTGGTGATCGCGCTCGGCCTCGCCGGCTGCAACACCCGCTCGCCCGAGACCACCGGCTCGATCGGCGACCTCAGCGCCAAGTCGTCCCCGTCCCGCAAGGATCTCGAGGCGCTGGCCGAGCGCTACAATGCCAATCCCGGGGACGCCCGGGCGGCGATGGCCTATGCCCGCGTGCTCCGGGCCACCGATCAGACGAGTCAAGCGAGCGCGGTCCTTCAGCAGGCCGCCCTAAGGAACCCGCGTGACACGGTGATCCTGGGCGCCTACGGCAAGTCCCTGGTCGAGGTCGGCCGCTTCCGAGAGGCGATCGACGTGCTCGCCAACGCCCATTCCCCGGCCGCTCCGGATTGGCGCGTCCTCTCGGCGCAGGGCTCAGCGTCGGCTCAGCTCGGCGAGCAGACCCGCGCCCAGGGCTTCTACGAGGCCGCCCTGAAGATCCGGCCGAACGAGCCCTCGCTCCTGTCGAACCTCGGCCTGTCCTACGCCCTGTCGCGCAACCTCGATCAGGCCGAGCAGACCCTGCGCCTCGCCGCCGACCAGCCCGGCGCTGACGCCCGGGTGCGGGCGAATCTTGCCCTCGTGCTCGGCCTCAAGGGCCGTTTCGCCGACGCCGAAACGGTCCTGCGCCGCGACATGAGCCCGGAGGAGGCCGCGGCCAACGTCGCCTCCCTGCGTAAGCTCGCTGCCCAGCCGGACCGGTTCAAGGCGCTGTCCGGCAAGGCTGTGCCTGGGCAGGGGTGACGGTTCCGCGGGCTTCTCCCCACAGAGTGAGGAAGGCGAAACGCGGCAGCCGCTTGCGCTGAGTCTTCAACGAGGTTTCGTGAAGAGCGCTGGCCCACGACAGCCAGAGGGCGGATGCCCCGATCCGCCGCCGACCCTCCGACAGGAAAACGCACCCGTCATCACGACCCGGTAGCGGCCAGATTCGAAAAGTTCTATATCCCTCCCTGGCTGCGCCGCGCGGCATCACGGGCGTCCAAATCGCCCCCGCGCATCGTCCTGCCCGGGCACTCCCGGGGCGGCGCGCGCCCGTCGGGCGCTACACAGGCCGAACACAGACTTCGTAGCGCAGGTCTTGCCTGCGCGTGTTCGACAACCCGCAGCGAGGATAGAACCAGCCGTGCCCTCACTCGACAGCTTCAAGGCCCGCCAGACGCTCGAAGCCGGCGGCAAGACCTACACCTACTATTCCATTCCCGCGGCCGAGAAGAACGGCCTCGCCTCGGCGGCTTCGCTGCCCTTCTCGATGAAGGTGCTGCTCGAGAACCTGCTGCGCTACGAGGACGACCGCTCGGTCAAGAAGGCCGATATCGAGGCCGCCGTCGGCTGGCTCGACCAGAAGGGCAAGGCCGAGGTCGAGATCGCGTTTCGCCCGTCGCGCGTGCTGATGCAGGACTTCACCGGCGTGCCGGCGGTGGTCGACCTCGCGGCCATGCGCGATGCCATGGTGGCGCTCGGCGGCGATCCGCAGAAGATCAACCCGCTGGTGCCGGTGGACCTCGTCATCGATCACTCGGTGATCGTTGACGAGTTCGGCACCCCGAAGGCGCTGGCCGACAACGTCGCTCTGGAATACGAGCGCAACGGCGAGCGCTACACCTTCCTGAAGTGGGGGCAGTCGGCCTTCGACAACTTCTCGGTGGTGCCCCCGGGCACCGGTATCTGCCATCAGGTGAATCTGGAATACCTGTCGCAGACGGTCTGGACGAAGTCCGAGAACGGCTCCGACGTGGCCTACCCGGATTCGCTGGTCGGTACCGATTCGCACACCACCATGGTCAACGGCATGGCGGTGCTGGGCTGGGGCGTCGGCGGCATCGAGGCCGAGGCGGCCATGCTCGGCCAGCCGCTCTCGATGCTGATCCCCGAGGTCGTCGGCTTCAAGCTGTCGGGCAAGCTGCCCGAGGGCACCACCGCCACCGACCTCGTGCTCACCGTCACCCAGATGCTGCGCAAGAAGGGCGTGGTCGGCAAGTTCGTGGAGTTCTACGGCCCCGGCCTCGACGACATGGCGGTCGCCGACCGGGCCACGATCTCCAACATGGCGCCTGAATACGGCGCGACCTGCGGCTTCTTCCCGGTCGACCAGAAGACCATCGACTTCCTGAAGGTCACCGGCCGCGCCGACGACCGGATCGCCCTGGTCGAGGCCTACGCGAAGGCGCAGGGCATGTGGCGCGATGCCAGCACGCCCGACCCGGTCTTCACCGACACGCTGGAGCTCGACATGGGCGAGGTCCGGCCCTCGCTCGCGGGCCCGAAGCGCCCGCAGGACCGCGTGCTGCTCGACGGCGCCAAGGCGGGCTTCGCCGCCTCCATGGAGTCCGAGTTCAAGAAGGCCGCCGACATCGCCCGCCGCTACCCGGTCGAGGGCACCAACTTCGACATCGGGCACGGTGACGTGGTGATCGCCGCGATCACGAGCTGCACCAACACGTCGAACCCCTCGGTGATGATCGGCGCGGGGCTTCTCGCCCGCAACGCCGTCGCCAAGGGCCTGCGCTCCAAGCCGTGGGTGAAGACCTCCCTGGCCCCCGGATCGCAGGTGGTCGGCGAGTACCTGGAGAAGTCCGGCCTGCAGGAACCGCTCGACGCGCTCGGCTTCAACCTCGTGGGCTTCGGCTGCACCACCTGCATCGGCAATTCCGGCCCGCTGCCGGAGGCGATCTCGAAGGCGATCAACGACAACGACGTCGTCGCGGCGGCGGTGCTCTCGGGCAACCGCAACTTCGAGGGCCGCGTGAACCCCGACGTGCGGGCGAACTACCTCGCCTCGCCGCCGCTGGTCGTCGCCTACGCGCTCGCCGGCTCGCTCCAGATCGACATCACCACGGAGCCGCTGGGCCAGGGCTCGGACGGCAAGCCCGTCTACCTGAAGGACATCTGGCCGTCCTCGGCCGAGGTTCAGCAGTTCATTGAGGAGAACATCACCTCCGCGCTGTTCAAGTCGCGCTACGCGGACGTGTTCGGCGGCGACCAGAACTGGAAGGACGTCGAGGTCACCGAGGCCGAGACCTTCGCGTGGAACCCGGGCTCCACCTACGTGCAGAACCCGCCCTACTTCGTCGGCATGGAGAAGACCCCGAAGCCGGTGGAGGACATCGCGGAGGCCCGGATCCTCGGCCTGTTCCTCGACTCGATCACCACCGACCACATCTCGCCGGCGGGCAACATCCGCGCGGCCTCCCCGGCCGGCGCGTACCTGCAGTCGCATCAGGTGCGCGTGCAGGACTTCAACCAGTACGGCACAAGGCGCGGCAACCACGAGGTGATGATGCGGGGCACCTTCGCCAACATCCGCATCAAGAACCAGATGGTCCGCGACCCCTCGGGCAACGTGGTCGAGGGCGGCTGGACGCTGTTCCAGCCCTCGGGCGAGAAGATGTTCATCTACGACGCGGCGCAGAGATACGCCGCGGAAGGAACGCCGCTCGTCGTCTTCGCCGGCAAGGAGTACGGCACCGGCTCGTCGCGCGACTGGGCGGCCAAGGGCACGAAGCTGCTCGGGATCCGCGCGGTCATCGCCGAGAGCTTCGAGCGCATCCACCGCTCGAACCTCGTCGGCATGGGCGTGGTGCCGCTGGTGTTCCAGGGCGACACGAGCTGGGAGTCGCTGGGCCTCAAGGGTGACGAGACCGTCACCATCCAGGGGCTGGCCGGCGAGCTGAAGCCGCGCCAGACGCTGATCGCGCAGATCAAGTCCGCCGACGGCTCGGTGAAGGAGGTCCCGCTGACCTGCCGCATCGATACGCTCGACGAACTGGAATACTTCCGCAACGGCGGCATCCTGCCCTACGTGCTGCGCTCGCTCGCGGCCTGAGTTCCCCTGATAGGGCGCTCATCGGACTGCCCGCAGCAATCCATGAGGCGGCGCCCACCCGGCGCCGCCTTATTTGTTTCACAGGCCCCGCATTTCACTTGCGCGCAACCTTGTTCGAAGGGGCCAGCGCCCCATAACCCGGCTCCTGAAGCGAGCACGGGACTTTCGATGAAGCACCTCAGCAAGACCCTCGTCGTCGCCGGCCTGTCAGCGCTGCTGTCGAGCGCGGCCTTCGCCGCTCAAGTCGAGCGCGTCCGCGGCACCATCGACAAGGCCGACGGCAGCACGCTCACGATCAAGACCGAGGACGGCAAGACCGAGACGGTGGATGTCGGCGGCGCAAAGTTCGCCTGGGTTGTTCCGTCGAGCCTCGACCAGATCAAGGACGGCGTGTTCATCGGCACCGCCACCAAGGGCGAGAACCCGATGACCGCCCTGGAGGTAGTCCTGTTCCCCGAGTCGATGCGCGGCACCGGCGAGGGCCATTACGGCTGGGATTCGATCACCGACCAGACCGCAGGCGCCGGCGCCAAGGTGAAGAGTTCCATGACCAACGGCACCGTGAAGGCCGAGAGCTCCGGCGCACCCAAGGTGAAGAGTTCGATGACCAACGGCACCGTGAAGGCCGACAAGGCGGCGTCCGGCGGCGAGCGCACCCTGACGGTGAGCTACGGAAAGGACGGCTCCAAGGAGATCGTGGTGCCCTCTTCGGCACCGATCGTCGCCTTCGAGCCCGCCGACAAGGCGATCCTCAGCCCCGGCTCCAAGGTCTTCGCGGTGGTCGCCAAGGACGGCGCGAAGGCCGAGGGCAAGCTCGTGGCGGTCGGCAAGGACGGCCTGACTCCGCCGATGTGAGGCAGCACGGCGTCGCCGCCGTCGCCGATGCGTCGGAGCAGACGACGGCCGCCGCGAGCCAGGTGCTCGGGGCGGCCTCGGAACTGTCGAGCCGGTCCCGCCGCCTCAGATCCGAGGTGGTCCGGCTTCCCGTCGGTGTGCGGGCGGCCTGACCGGCCCGCCCGCCGGTGGACGCCGCCGCTTGGCGGCCTCCCGCAAACCCCCGATCAGCCCTTCAGCGCGACCGTGTAGTCCGCCTCGGTCTTCGCGCGAACCTCGTCCTCGGAGACGCCGTCGGCGAGCTCGATCAGGCGCATGCCGCCGTCGCCCTTCTTGTCGATCTCGAAGACGCCGAGATCGGTGATCACGAGGTCGACCACGTGGGTCCCGGTCAGCGGCAGATCGCAGGCCTTCAGCAGCTTCGGGCTCTCGGTGCCGTCCTTGTTCTTGGCGACGTGCTCCATCACCACGACCACGCGCTTGACCCCCGCCACGAGGTCCATGGCGCCGCCCATCCCCTTCACCATCTTGCCGGGGATCATCCAGTTCGCGAGGTCGCCGTTGCCGGCCACCTGCATGGCGCCGAGGATCGACAGGTTGATGTGCCCGCCGCGGATCATCCCGAAGGAATCCGCCGACGAGAAGTAGCTCGTCGTCGGCAGCGCGGTGATGGTCTGCTTGCCGGCGTTGATCAGGTCGGGATCCTCCTCGCCCTCGTAGGGGAAAGGGCCCATGCCCAGCATGCCGTTCTCCGACTGGAGCTGCACCGACATGCCGTCGGGGATGTAGTTCGACACCAGCGTCGGGATGCCGATGCCGAGATTCACGTAGAAGCCGTCCTCCAGCTCCTTGGCGGCGCGCGCCGCCATCTGCTCGCGGGTCCAGGCCATCGTTCTCGCTCCCTTCCCGATCGTCAGTGGGTGCCGCCGCCGGCCGCAGCGGCCGGGGTGTTGTCGCCGCGCTTGCGGGTCGTGCGCTGCTCGATGCGCTTGTCGCGCTGCCCGACGTCGATGATGCGCTTCACGAAGATGCCCGGCGTGTGGATCGTGTCCGGATCGATCTCACCCGGCTTCACGAGGTGCTCCACCTGCGCCACCGTCATCCGGGCGGCCGTCGCCATCATCGGGTTGAAGTTGCGGGCGGTCATCCGGTAGCGCAGGTTCCCCTCGGTGTCGCCAGTATGGGCGTGGACGAGGGCGATGTCGGCGAACAGGCCGCGCTCCATCACGTACTGCTCGCCGTCGAACTCGCGGACCTCCTTGCCCTCGGCGACCTTGGTGCCGACGCCGGTCTTGGTGAAGAAGGCCGGGATGCCGGCGCCGCCGGCCCGGATCCGCTCGGCCAGCGTGCCCTGCGGGTTGAACTCGATCTCCAGCTCGCCGCCGAGATACTGGCGCGCGAATTCCTTGTTCTCGCCGACATAGGACGAGATCATCTTTCGCACTTGGCGGGTATCGAGGAGCTTGCCGAGGCCGACGCCGTCGATGCCGGCATTGTTCGAGACGACCGTGAGACCCTTGACGCCCGAAAGGCGCACCGCCTCGATCAGCTCGTCGGGAATGCCGCATAGGCCGAAGCCGCCACACATCACCATCATGTCGTCGCGCAGGAGGCCGGCCAGCGCAGCCGCGGCATCCGTGTAGACCTTCTTCATCGAACCGTCCTTCTCGCGCCGGGCCCGGCCGGCCGAAACTTTGGAAGCGCGTTTCCTCGCGCCTCCTGTTCCCGATTCCCCCGTCGAAATCCAGTGCCGGGCGTTGCGTCTCCGCGCGGTCTGCGACGATCCGTAACCCGCGCTCCCTGGGGAACAGGCCAGGGTCCCGCGTGCAGCCGGCAGACAAACCGCGCTGAGAGGGCTACAAGGCTCCGACGACGAGCAGAGCCTGCCGGGCCCGCGCCGGCTTGAGGGGGCCTGGCGCGGCACCCGGCTTCCGCCGCACCCGCGGCCCGTCCGGAGCATGATGTCGCTGCGCCGCCCGATCCTCATCCTCGCCCTCGGGAGCTTGGTCGTTGCCGGTCTCGGCCTGCGCGACTGGCCGGTGGATGGTGCCCGGGCGACGACCTTCGCCGATCGGGCCTTCGAGACATACGGACTCTCCGTGCGCGTCGAGGGCGCGGCGAGCCTGACGCTGCTGCCCCTGCCGCGTCTCACCCTCAACCGCGTCCGCGTGGCGACCGCATCCGGCGGGCCGGCCCTGGCGGAGGACGGACGCCTCGTCCTCGACCTCGATCCCCTGAGCCTCCTTGCAGGGCGTGCGGCGGTTGGCGGGCTTCGCCTGGACGGCGCGCGCCTGTCGGCCGATGCCGACTGGCGCGCGCCCGTCTCGCGCCTCGCCGAGCAGGCCCGTGCCGGCGCGACGGTCCGGCCGCGTCGGCTCACCGTGAGCGGTGCCCGCCTGGCCGGCGGCGACGAGGCCAGGGACATTGACCTGGACCTTGCCTGGCCGTTCTGGAGCGCATCGGCGGAGGGCAGCGCGAGTCTGACGTGGCGGGGCGTGCCCACGCGGATCACCCTCGCCAATCTGCGTCCGGCCGAGCTCGTCCAGGGCCGGCGCAGCCCCTTCACCGCGGAGGTCACCTGGGCCGGCGGTAACCTGGCGGCAGAGGGCACGGTGGCGGCGCCCGGCACGGGCACGGCGCTGCCGGTTCTCGCCGGCCAAGTGCGTGCCGAGACCCGGTCGCTGCCCGAATGCCTCGCCTGGATCGGACGGGACGTGCCGCTCTCGCCGCTTGCCGGCGCCTTCTCGATCGCCGGGCGGTTCGAGACGACGGATCGGTCAGTATCCTGGCCGAGCCTGCGGATCGGGCTCGGCCGGAACGTGTTGGAGGGGGCGGGTGCCGTCGCCCTGGGGCCGGGTGATGCGCCCCGCCTCTCGGTCCAGGCGACGCTGGCAGCCGAGTCGCTCGACCTCGCGCCGCTCGTCGGCGATCTACGGCAGGTCCTCGATCGCAAGCCCCGGCCATTGGCGCTGGGCCCATTCACCCGGGGCGATCTCGACCTGCGTCTATCAGCGGCCGAGGGGCGCGCGGGTCCGGTCCAGGTCCAGGATCTGGCGGCCAGCGTCCTCGTGCGGAATTCCGCCATCGAGGTGGCAGTCAACCGGGCCCGGATCCAGAACGGAACCTTCAAGGGTCGCGTGATCCTGGCGAGCGGGTCCGACCCGGCCGCGACCGAGATGCGCGCCCAGGGAAGTCTCGACCGCCTCGATCTCGGCAGCCTGCTGAGCGACATCGGCGCGGCGCGCTGGCTGACAGGCCCCGCGCACGGTCAGTTCGCGCTGGAAGCCAGCGCCCGTGACAGCGCCGCCCTCCTGGCACGTCTCGGCGGCCGGGCGAGCCTTGCCGTCGAGGGCGGGACGATCACGGGGCTCGACCTCGCCGATGTCATCCATCGCAACGGCGCCGTCGCCTCCGGGGCCCTCGCACGCCGGAACGGCCGGACGGCGTTCGAGCGCGCCGCCATTACCCTGCGCTTCGTCGACGGCATCGGCGAGATCGCCGAGGCGGGTTTGATCGGGCCCAGCGTCGGGGCGAGCCTGCACGGGCAGGTGTCGCTGCCCGAGCGCCGCGTGAGGGCCCGGGGCAGCCTCGCCCTGCGGCCCTCGAGCGATCCGCTGCGCGGCCTCGTGTTCGAGATCGCGGGCCCTCTGAGCGCGCCGACCGCTCAGACTGTCGCGCGCGGAGAGGCCGCCGAGCCGGCCGAGCGGGCGGGGGAGGCGCTGCTGACTGACGCCTTCAAGGAGCCCGCCGCCCTCGGAATTCCCGGAACGGCCCGCGCCTACGCCCCGTAAGCCCCGATGGCGCCCACGACGGCCAAGCTCTAAGATCCGGCACCGAACGCCCCTATGATCCCCATGCGCCGTCTGCTCATCGAGGAACCCGTAACACGCGCGGGGCCGCTGGCCCGGCGGCTCGCCGTGTTCTCCATCGTCGCCACCGGGATCGCTCTGGTGCTGGTCCGCGATCCGCGCGCCGATACCGACGCCGCGCTCACCGCCTTGGCGGCCGGTCTCGGCATCGCCCTCGCGGCGGCACTGGCGGCCTTCTTTGCCTTCGTGCGGGTCTGGCGCGAGGGCGCGCGGGGCCTCGGGCCGGCCGTCGCCGGGCTGGTCCTGGCGCTCCTCGTCCTGGGCTATCCCGCCTTCCTGGGCCTGCGCAGCCTGCGGCTGCCGGCCCTGTCCGACATCAGCACCGACATCGACAATCCGCCCGCCTTCTCGCGCTCGCGAGCGGCCTTCGCGGCCCGCGGTGGCCGTTATCCGGCCGATCCCGGCCCGGCGCTTCGCGAGCGCCAGCGCGGTGCCTATCCGCAGATTGCCCCGCTGACCCTCGATATCGGTGCCGACGAGGCTTTTGAACTCGCCCGCAAGGCGGCCCTCAAGCGGAACTGGCAGATCGTCGAGGCGATCCGCCCCGGCGGGCGCACCGGCAACGGCCGGATCGAGGCGGTGGCGCGCGGCCTGATCCTGAACCTGCCCGACGACGTGACCGTCCGGATCCGCCCTCGCGCCGACGGAGCGCGGATCGACGTGCGGTCGGCCTCGCGGCTCGGCGGGCGCGACTTCGGCAGCAATGCCGACCGGATTCGCGCGTACCTCGACGACGTCGCCAACTTCGCCCTCGCGGTGAAGTGAGCCGTCCCGGCGGCGCGGCGTCTCAGGCGAGGGCGTAGGCGGCGTCCAGGGTCGGTGCGCCGTCCGACGTCGCGAGCCCGCGCCCGACCAGATCCTCTAAGTGGGCAAGGACCGACAGGGCCGCGGCACCTTTCAGGCGCGGGTCGAGGCCCTGGTAGATCGCCGCGACGATGTCGGCGATGCGCCGGTCCCCGGCCGCGAGCCGCGCCCGGATCGCGGCCTCGCGGTGGCGTCGGTGTCCCGCGAGGCCGCGCAGGAAGCGTGCCGGATCTCGGACCGGCCCGCCATGGCCCGGCCAGTAAATCGCCTCGGTGCGGCCGCGCAGCTTGTCGAGGGACGCCATGTAGGCCCGCATCTCCCCGTCCGGGGGCGCCACGATGGTGGTGGACCACGCCATGACATGGTCGCCGGAAAACAGGGCGTCGGCCTCCGGCAGCGCGAAGGCGAGGTGGTTCATCGTGTGACCCGGCGTTTCCACGGCGACGAGCGTCCAGCCCGGCCCGGAGATCGCATCGCCCTCCGTCATCACGCGATCGGGCGCGTGCGCCCGGTCGGCGCTGGCGTCGAGCCGTGGGGCCTCCGCATCGGTCAGCGCCCGTGAAGCCCGGTGCGGACCGCAGCCGAGGATCGGCGCGCCGATTCGGGCTGCGAGCAGCCGCGCCCCGGGTGAATGATCGCGGTGCGTGTGCGTGACCATGATCGCCTCGACCGTCTCGCCGGAGAGATCCCGCATCAAGGCGTCGATGTGGGCAGGATCATCCGGACCGGGGTCGAGGATTGCCACACGACCATGGCCGATCACGTAAGTGCAGGTACCGGTCGCCGTGAACGGGCCGCCATTCGACGCCACGCGACGGCGGATCAGAGGTGCCACAGACTCGAGAGGTCCGGCTGGCGGCATCGATGGTTCGAGGGTCAGGCTAATCTCGTCGGCGTCCGCCATCGCTGCTCCCGCGCGATCTGGTGGCGGTTCCTAAGGCCTGTCCGGGCCGCGTTGCAATCGGGGATCGCCGCGGGCCGCGCTACGGATTGCTTCAACCCGCACGGCCGGTGCGACGGGCACGCACGCGCACCGGCACGGGGGCCGGAACCGGAACGAGACCGAGGGCTGCGGCGCGCAGGGCGTCGCCGGCTCTCTCGATAGCCGCGGCGAGGCTGGCCGCGGTCGCGGCGACCTTCGATCGAACGGTGTTCTTCACAGATTGCAGCATCGCGGATCCCGGCTTGAACCTGAAGACCTCTCTTCGAACGCTAGCGTCCCCGTCCCGTTCCGTCCCTCATTGCCGCGGCCCGGTCGTCGAGGCCGCCCGGCACACAGGACTTTGTCAAGGTGGCGGAACCTGAGCGAAACCTTGGCGTTTTCGTGGTCAGAACGACGCGGCCCGCCCGCGTTGATACTTTCGAAGGATACGAACAATGCTCGGTTGGGCCGTAACTTTCCTCGTCGTTGCCCTCGTGGCCGCTCTGCTTGGTTTCGGCGGCATCGCCGGTACCGCAATGGAAGCCGCCAAGCTGGTGTTCTTCGTGGCGATCGTTCTTTTCGCGATCTCGGCCGTCGTCGGCCTGATGCGCGGCCGTTCGCCCACACTTTGACGCGTAGCGCGGGACGCTGGTCCTGTTTCTGGACCGGTCTGATTACACGAAGAGCCGCCGCCGACCGCGGCGGCTCTTTCCGTTCCAGCCGCACGACTGCATGCCCCGCGCTGGAGGGCCTAAAGCTCAGGACTTTGACAGACCGTCGGCAAATCGATCGGGCCCTCGTTCAAGAGGAGCGGGTGAAACTGGTCACAGGTCGCGGTGCGCCGCAGATCATCCCGATCAGGTGCTCTCGCGGTCGCCGCTGTCGAGTTTCGCGATAAGTTCGGCGAAGCGATCCGGAACGGGCTGCTGCGCAATCGTATCGTACATAGTCCGCAGCTGCGCTGCGAGACGGGTGCGGGTATGGTCGCTCAACCCGCCGCGAGCGGCAGGCTTGGCGGAAGGCGGCGAAAGCGGATCGGTGCTGCTGTCTTGGGCGTTTGAATCGGCGTGTGGCGTGTGATCGGAAGCAGTTCCCGAGCGCGTAACACGCGCGGGGAGAGCCGCCTCCTTCCCCTGGTCCACCATCAATACGCCCCTTGTTGCCGAACTCGGCCCGGCCGCATTGTGCTGCGGCTCGACATACGCCATGGCTGCGGCGGCAACGCCTGCCCGCCGGGATCGGTTCCGCCGGGGGGTGGAACGGAGTGCGGGCCGCCGCGTTGGGCGGTAGGCTGCGCAGGACACAAAGCCGGCCCCGGCAGGCCCTCGGTAAAAGGATCGAGGCGATCGCGGCCGGGCAACACGGCGAGGCACAGGGGATCGAATGTCGACATCGCAACTCGTGGTACAGCACCTGCCGTACCTGCGCCGCTACGCGCGTGCGCTCACGGGGAGCCAAGTGGCGGGTGACGCGTACGTCGCCGCCACCCTGGAGACCCTCGTCAACGAGCCGGACACGCTGGGCCGGAGCACCAACATCAAGGCGGATCTGTTCCGGGTCTTCACGCGGATCTGGAATTCCCTGTCGGTGAACGGCCGCAGCGAGCAGGTCCAGCACGATCTGCCGGCGGAAGTTCGCCTCGGCCAGATCACGCCGCTGCCGCGGCAGGCCTTTCTGCTCTCTTGCCTGGAAGGTTTCTCCGAGGAGGATGCAGCAATCATCCTGGGTGTCGACGTTTCCGAGGTGCGCGACCTCGTGGACGAGGCCGGCCGTGAACTCGCCGCCGATATGGCCACCGAGATCCTCATCATCGAGGACGAGCCGCTGATCGCCATGGATCTCGAGGCGCTCGTCGAAGGCCTGGGCCACAACGTCATCGGCGTGGCCCGGACCCGCAGCGAGGCCATCAAGATCGCCGGCGAGGGCGGTAAGCGTCCCGGCCTGATCCTGGCAGACATCCAGCTCGCCGACGGCTCTTCTGGCCTCGACGCGGTGAACGACCTGCTCAAGACGTTCGAGGTGCCGGTGATCTTCATCACGGCCTATCCGGAGCGCTTCCTCACCGGCGAGCGGCCCGAGCCGGCCTTCCTCATCGCGAAGCCGTTCCAGCCCGCCAACGTCTCGGCGGTGATCAGCCAAGCGCTGTTCTTCCAGCAGACGGCTCGCCGCCGCGAGGCGAAGACGGCCTGACACGACTGGCTGTATCGCCCGACCCGCCGATACCAGCAGGTCGGCAAATGCAAAACAGCCCCGGCGAAAGTCGGGGCTTTTTTGTTGTCGACCTCGTCACGGCACAAAAAAACGGGCCGGAGGGACTCCAGCCCGTCGCAGAGGTTCCGGCCGATGCACAAGGGGAATGCGGGGAGGACCAGGTGGCCGGGTGTTTAGGAAACGGCTGCGGGAGCGAAGGGTTCCAGCAAATGCACTTTTTCAATGGACGTGGCGCTGAAGACACAGGGGTCGGTTGTGGACGGCGCGCGTGCGCGGGCGCACCGGCGCCCGGCCTGCGATCGAATACTGAGAGCTTCTAGGCGCGACACAGTCTAGGAACCTGCGATTGCAGGCCGCGTTATCACAACATCCTGTCAAGCTCTCGCGATGAGGTCGGGGCTATGCTGCGGTCTGGTTTCATTCTGGGCGTGAGTGCTCCCGCCGCTCTTCTCACTGTCCTCGTGCAGCCGGTCGTGCGTGACACCGCCGACCATTGGAAGGCTCCGGTCCCGGTGATGCAGGTCATCCAGGCCCCGCTGCCCGGCATGCGGCCCGTCTCTCTCTCCATCAGCCCGACGCGTGTCGCGGGTGTTCAGAGGGCCGAGCGCGGCATCGCTCCGGTCGCCGGCGAGGCGCAGGATTTGAACATTCGGCCGATCCTGAAGCAGCCGGCGCGTCGGATGGTCCGCGAGGGGTGTGAAACCGCCCTCAGCTCACTGGTGGGCCCCGAGGCGCGGCGCATGACCCCAGGCCGCTGCATCTCCTGATTTCGGCCTTTCCGACTCCGACCTACAAAAGGCCCCGCTGGTCAGGCGGGGCTTTTCGTTGTGCGCGTCTCACCGCGCATGTTTCCACCAAACGAAGGCGGCGCCGGTCCAGAGGACGCGGCGCCGCTACGCATTACGACGGGATGGATGCGTCACTCGGCGCGGCCGGTACCCGTGGATTGGCCACCCTTACGCCCAGCGGAGGAGGCGAGTTCGCGATCCTGAGAGAATGAGCGCTTCTCGGCGGGCACGCTGCGTCCGCCCTTGCTGGCGATCTCGCGCTGCCGCTCCAAGTCCATCGAGGCAAAGCCTCGCTTCGAGGTCGAGTTTCCGGATGCCATCAGTTCCTCCTCAGGCTTCGCTTCACCCCGCAACAACCTTCAGCAATAACCAAGGTTCCTGTCCCGAGACCTGCTCAAGCTTCTAACAGCTCAGCTTGGCGGCAACCTGCGTCTTGTGCACGGCGTTGGACCAGGAACGACCTGGGTTGGTCTGCGCACATGCCCTCCGGCACGCCCTGGAAGGGTCAGCGGAGCGGCTTGGGGATCGTGGCGCAACGTCGTCCCTCGATGCCGAACGGGGAAAAGGGCTTTCTCGCATGACGAATCGCAACATGGTGAAGGATGGCGCGGGGCGGAGCCCGGCGTTGGAGCCAAACACGCCGCCCCTGCCGCCGATGCCGGCACCCGAGGATTCCGCCCGGCCGACGACCCGTGAAGAGCCGGTCGATTCGCCTCACCTGAATGCCAGCCTCAAGCGTGAAGCGCCTGAGCCGGGCGAGCAGGGCCTGTCGACGAAGCGCTGATCCGGGTAGCAGCTCAACCCGCTCGCGTTCGCGCGCGGCGGGTAAGCCCCAGAATGAGCAGGCCGATGGCTAGGATCGTCGCGATCCCGGCTATCGTGAGGATGCGCTGGATCAGGGGCGTGTAGATGCCGCGCGCTGCGTCGAAACCGTAGCAGAGAAGGGCGAGCCGATCGGTCAGGCTTCCGACCCGGCCCTCACCCGCCTCCGTGAGGGCGAGGCGGAGATCCCGCCCGGTGAGGGCCAGTGGCGAGAGCACCCGGGCGACGCGCCCGTCGCCTGCAAGCAGCAGGGCGGCGGCCGGGTGGGCGAAGCTATCCGTGCCCGCGTCGTAGAGGGCGGTGTAGCCAAGGGCGCCGCTAAGCTGGGCGAGGGCGGGTTCTGTGACGATGAGCATGATGGGGCTGGTTGCCGTCGCACGGTCGCTCAGGGTGTCCGCGATCATGCGACGAGCGGCCGCGGCATCGTCGCGCGGGTCGATCCCGACAAGCACCAGGGCGTAGTCGGTCTGGGCGAGACCGGTGGCCGCCAGGGCGTCGGCCGACATGGAGACCATCGGATCGCAGACGTTGCCGCAGGTGTAGTCCACCGGCAGCAACAGGGCTGGCTTGCCCCCGAGCGCCTGCCCAAGGGTCGTGGCCTGCCCCGTCAGCGCGTCCGTAGCTGTCAGGTCGAGGGGCGCACGCGCCCCCGGTGGTGGGGCGACGGCTACGCGGGCGAGGTCGGCTTGGGCGAGGCGCGCCTGGGCCGAATGGCCTGCCGTGCCCAAGGCTAGGACCAACCACAGAACCAAGCCGATTGCGGGGCGTGCGGCAAGGCTGCGGTGCGGCCGCGAGGGCGATGCGTCGGGGTCGGGGCTGGACAAGTGCTTGACGAACCGCATGGATAGGCGGGCCCGTCCGGCCCCGCCGTCCTGGGCTTGAGACCCGTCGCGGAGCCCCCGTATGACCCTCGACACCGAGGTTTCCTCCCTGAAGCAGGTGCCGCTGTTCCGCGAGGTGGAGCCGGCGCGCCTGAAGCTCCTGGCCTTCACCAGCGAGCGTGTGCATTTCGAGCCGGGGCAGCGGTTCTTTGCCCGCGGCGACGTGGCGGATGCGGCCTACGTGATCCTTCAGGGAACCGCGGAGGTCAGCATCGATGGTCCCGCCGGCCCGGTGCGGCTGGCGCTGCTGGGCCAGGATGCCCTTGTCGGCGAGATGGGCATCCTGGCCGAGCAGCCTCGATCCGCCACTGTCACGGCAGAATCCGCGGTCACGGCCCTGCGCATCGATCGCGGCGTCTTCCTGGAATTGCTCGCACAGTTTCCACAGATTAGCATCGCCCTTATGCGGGTGCTGGCGCTGCGCCTGGAGCAGACCAACCAGGCGCTCGCCGAGAGTCGGGCCTGACCGCGCCTGTGCCGCGTCACTCCAGCGGATAGGTGATGAATTCCAGCAGGGAGCCGTCCGGATCCCGGAAGTAGACACTGATGCCCGCGCCCGCGGCGCCGTGCCGCTCGACCGGACCCAGTTCGACCGGGACGCCCGATGTTTGGAGATGGGCGATGGCTTCCTCGATCGTCCCCGACCAGCGGAAGCAGAGATCGCTGTTGCCGGGCATCACGGGCTTCTCGGCCACCGGCGTCGCCGCGACGCCCGGGCCGTGGCAATTGAGCTGCACGCCGCCGAACCGGTAAGCGAAGCCCGCGCCGCGCTCGATGATCTCGGCGCCCACCACGTCGCGGTAGAAGGCATTGGACCGCGCCCAGTCGCTCACGTGGATGACGCAATGGTCGAGGTGGATGGCCGGGCTGAGGATCGCAGTCGGCGCCTCTGGCGCAACATCGGCAAGTGTCTGGGTGTCGGGCATCAATCCCCTCCGCGGTGACCGTACCGAAGGTCCGCCTCGATTCTGAATTAGGGCGCAACCGTGGCCGCGGGAGCGGGCGCTCGCGGTTCGATGCGGCTGAAAAGCTACATCGTCGCCGGCCGCGAGACGGTAGTCATGGGCTCGAGAACCGGCCCGAGAACCGCAGCCCGCATGACAGGACCCATGATCGCGACCAATCCCTCGGCCTGGAGCCGCGTTCGCCGGATCCTCCTCTCGCGAATCCTGCTCGCCGTCGTGGCGATCGCACCCCTGGCGGCCTGCCAGACCCGACCCGTCCAGGTCGCGCAGGACGACGACTCGGCGTGGTACATCGGGACGAAGGCCGACAAGCCCTACGACATTCCCCTGGTCGACACCCAGCGGCTCGATCCGAAGTACCGCCGCCAGCAGGTGAGCTATAACGGGCCCGAGCAGCCCGGCACGATCGTGGTCGACATCGACAAGCGCCAGCTCGTCCTCGTGCAGGCGGACGGTACCGCGATGCAGTACGGCGTCGGCGTCGGCAAGGCCGGCTTCTCCTGGAAGGGCGAGGCGCGCGTCGGCCGCAAGGGCGTCTGGCCCGACTGGAGCCCGACTGTCACGATGGTCTCGCTGAATCCGGACCTGCCACGGACCCGCAAGGGCGGCGTCGACAATCCCCTCGGCGCCCGCGCGCTCTACCTCTACCAGGGCAACCGCGACATCCTCTTCCGCATCCACGGCACCAACGAGCCGTGGAGCATCGGCGAGCAGCTCTCCTCGGGCTGCGTGCGGATGCTCAACGAGGATATCGCCGACCTCTACGAGCGCGTGCCGGTCGGGACCCGAGTCCTCGTCAAGCGCAACGGCAAGTACCGGACCTGAGGTAAGCGAAGACGGCGTGCTTGGTCGCGTCCTTGTCGCGCCCTAGCCGCACGCGAATCGCGCCGACCTCTTCTCAGCCAGCAGGCGTACCCACCGATGCCGCCTGCTTCCCGTCGGAGATGCTCCCCGTCAGGCGGCTGAGGGCCGCGCGATCCAGCGCCGGTTCACCCGGCCGGCCGTCCGGCGCCATGCCGTCACTCGCGAGCACCGCTGCGGCCGTCAGGCCCGGCGCGGTTTCAGCACCCGGCCGCGTCGGCCCGATCGCGTAGCCGGCCCAGACGATAAGGGCGAGGCAGACGGCCAGCGCAGTCAGCAGGGTTTTGAGGAAGGTCATCCAGCTGAACGGTTGGTCTGAGCCGCCGTTCCGCGACGCGGAACACTTTCGCAACCCGCGCGCGATAGCGTCTGCCACCTACGACCGGCAATTGTCCGCTCCGGCAAAATCGCCACATTGGCCGCGCAGCTTGGCGGCCCCAGCAGCCTTCTCGTCAGAACGATCGCCTCCCGCGTGGACATCCTCCGATGATCAGACCGATGCTTGCCCTGTTCCTCCTCTGCGGTCCCGCGGTCGCTGCCGGGACGGTCAGTGGCCCGGCGACTGTGGTCGACGGCGATACGATCGAGGTGCAGGGCACCCGCATCCATCTCTACGGTATCGACGCCCCCGAGACCGCGCAGAGCTGCGAGACCGCGGCGGGGCGGGAATACCGTTGTGGCCGCGAGGCCATGCAGGCGCTGAATGCCAGGATTGCCGGGGCCGTGGTGACTTGTGAGCGGCGCGAGGGTTCGGTTGCGGGACGCGTCGCGGGAATCTGCCACGCGCATGGCGAGGATCTGTCCGCCTGGATGGTCGGACAGGGATTGGCGCTCGCCAGCCGCCACGTGACGACGGCCTACAACCGCCAAGAGGGCCGCGCCTGGGCGACCCGCCGCGGCATCTGGGCTGGCACGTTCGAGAAGCCGGCCGACTGGCGCCAGGACCGGCGCCGGGTCGAGGCCTCGGCCGGGACGGGCGCGGCCGATTGATCGGCGTTCGGACGGCTCAGGCCGTTTGATCGTGGCCCTCGGTGAATTCGCGCCACAGCAGGACCAGGGCAGCCATCACGGCAGGCCCGACGAACAGGCCGAGCAGCCCGAAGGTCTCGACACCCCCCAGAATGCCGAGCAGCACCCATAGGAAGGGCAGCTTCGTCGTGCCGCCGATCAGGGCCGGCCGGATGAAGTGATCGGCCACGAAGGTCACCACGAGTCCTGCCGCCGCGACGACCAGCGCCGCCTTCGCCGAGCCGGCCGCCACCAGCAGCAGCGCGGCGATGGCGATGGCGACGGCGGCGCCGAACGGGATCATCGCCGCCACTGCCGTGAAGGCGCCGAGTAGGACCGGGTGCGGCACGCCGGCGAAGTAGTAGACGATCCCGAGCACGAAGCCCTCGCCGAGTCCCACCAGCACGAGGCCGTCGACGGTCCCGTGCACCGAGGCCACCATCTGGCGGGCGACGCGCTCGCCGCGGGGTCCGAACAGCCGGTGGCAGGCGGTGAGCGACTGGTCCCGAACCGTGCGCCAATCGCGGAACAGGAAGAACAATGCCACGAGGCTGAAGCCGAACAGCACGATCCGGTGCACGATCTCGCGGCCGACATTCCGCGAGGCGCCGATCACCGAGTTGTTCTCGAACCGGCGCAGCAGGTCGGAGCCGGCCTGGGCGTGGCCGAGATTGTCGTTCCACCACGCAGTCGCCTGAGGCGCGCCGTAGGGCAGGTGCTGGAGGAAGTCCGGCGCCGGGATGCCGTTCGCCTCGGCGTTGCGCACGAACTCGGCCACGTCGTGGGCTTCCCGGGCGGCCTGGATGCCCAGAACGGCGAGCGGCGCGAGGAAGACCAGCGCTACCGCCACGGTCATCAGCGTGGGCAGCAGGATGTTGTGCTTGCCGGGTGGGAAGCGCCGCTCGAGGCGCGTGTAGAGCGGCCACAGGGCAATCGCCAGAACCACCGCCCAGGCCAGCGCCGGCAGGAACTCGTGCAGGATCCACAGGCCGAGGGCCGAGAGCGCCAGGACCAGCAGGACCCGAGCCGCCCCCTGCGAGCGCGCCCGCTCGTGAGGCGGAAGCTCCTGCGATGGACCCTGATGGTGCGGCAAGGGCGTCTCGACCGGCACCGGCGGGGTGCCGGGTTTGATCATCGGTTGCATCCGTCAGGTCTCCTGGGCACACTCGGCCGCCGCGCCTTGCACCTAGGGTCGGCGCCGGACGACGGAACGCGCGTCCGCACACACGATTGCGCGTGCGTGTGGACAAGCCCTCAAACGCCGGGGGAACCGTCGCGGTTGCCGCCTCTGACCCCCTCGTGTAGAGGTCGCCGCCATTCGACGGGGCCGCGTACGGGGCCCGTAGACGCGTTGGGCGGCCGCGCGGGACGCGAGCACCGGGCCGCCCGGCGGCGAGGGGGCTCCCGCACGATCGACCGGAATTCGAACAGCCCGCGAGAAGATATGTCCGACGAGCCCGCCCACGGCAGCGCCACCTTCGAGCGCGTGGCCGACATCATAGCCGAGACCGCCGACATCCCGCGGGACAAGATCACGCCCGAGAGCCACGCCATCGACGACCTCGGCATCGACAGCCTCGCCTTCCTCGACATCGCCTTCGCGGTGGACAAGGCCTTCGGTATCAAGCTGCCCCTGGAGCGCTGGACCCAGGAGGTCAACGAGGGCAAGGTCCCGGCGGAAGAGTACTTCGTTCTCAAGAACCTGTGCGCGCGCATCGACGGCTTGGTGGCCGAGAAGGCCGCCAAGGTCTGACTCGGGTAGCCCGGTCCGCCATGCGCCTCGAATACTTCGAGATGATCGATTCCGTGCGGCTCCTGGACCGAGCCGCCGGGCGGATCGAGGCGCTCGCCCGGGTGCCTCTCCAGAGCCCGGTCTTCGAGGGGCATTTCCCCGGCCATCCGCTGGTGCCCGGCGTGCTGCTCACCGAGACCATGGCGCAGGCGTCGGGCTACCTCGTCCTCGCCCATCTCGATTTCGCCCGGATGCCTTTCCTCACCGGCGTCGACAAGGCCCGGTTCCGCTCCTTCGTCGGTCCGGGGGCCGACCTCGTCGTGACGGCGAGCCTGGAGCATGACGGCTCGGGCTACGCGGTGACGAAGGCCGCGATCAGCCATGCCGGCAAGGCCCTGTGCGACGCCGAGCTGCGCTTCCGCACCATGCCGTTCCCCGACGGGCTCGACGCGCCCATGCGCGCGCGGGCCCGATCCATCGGGCTGCTTCCGGCGGTGGACCAGCCGGTGGGCCAGCCATGAGCCGACCGGTCGTCGTCACCGGCCTCGGCCTCGTCTCCTGCGCGGGCGAGGGCGTCGAGGCGCATCTCGCGGCCCTCGATGGCGGCGCGGCGCCCCGCACCGACACCGAGACCTTCGCGCCCTATCCGGTGCATCCGGCCCCGACGATCGCCTGGGATGGACAGATCCCGAAGCGCAGCGATCAGCGCCAGATGGAGGCGTGGCAGCGCCTCGGCGTCTACGCTGCGGGGCTTGCCCTGGAATCCGCCGGGGTGAAGGACGAGGCCGGCCTGAAACAGGCGCTCCACCTCGTGGCGGCGGCGGGCGGCGGCGAGCGCGACTACGCGGTCGATGGAGCGATCCTGACCGGCCTGCGCGACGCGCCGGACCCCGGTGCCTACCTGAACGAGCGGCTCCAGAACGACCTGCGCCCGACGCTGTTCCTCGCCCAGCTCTCGAACCTGCTCGCCGGCAACATCGCCATCGTGCACGGGGTCACGGGTGCTTCGCGCACCTTCATGGGTGAGGAATCCGCCGGGGTCGACGCCCTGCGGATCGCACGGGCGCGGGTGGCGTCGGGCCAGATCGACGCGATCCTGGTCGGCGGCTCCTACAGCGCCGAGCGGCCGGACGTGCTGGTGATCCACGAGATGGGCGGCTATCTCGCCCGCGACGCCTATCGGCCGGTCTTCGCGCGCGGCGCGGCGGGCGGCTTCATCCTCGGGAGCTGCGCGGCCTTCCTGATGCTCGAGTCGGAGGCGCATGCCGCCGCCCGCGGAGCCCGAGCCCTCGCCCGGCTCGACGCGGTGGCGAGCGACCGGACCCGGCGCGCGCCGGGCAGCGTCGCCACAAGCCTCGACGGCCTCTGGCGCCAAGCCGGGATTGAGTCGCCCGACCGGGTTCTGTCGGGTGCGACCGGCGTCGCGCCGATCACCGCGGAGGAGGAGGATGCCCTCGCGCGGCTGGCACCGGGCGCCCGGATCCACGCCCTCGGCGACGTGGTCGGGCACGGCCTCGAGGTGGCGGCGCCGGCCGGCGCGGCTCTCGCTGCGGCCCTTGTCGCCCATGGCCGAGCCCGCGAAGTCGCCGTGACCGCGGTGGGGCATCGCCGCGGCGAGGGCGTGCTGCGCGTGGTGCCGGCCTAGAGCGTGCTACGATCTCAGGGGACGTCAGCACGCTCTCGGGGACTGGCATTGCACGAGGACCCCGCGAGATCGGATTTCGCGTTTCCAAACCGTACTTTCTCAGGGGCCGCAGCGGCCGGCTGGAGGACTCGCTTGAGGCCTCCGCGGCGCTCCGACGCCTCAGGGACAGGGTCGGAAGGGCGGCCGGAGGCTTTCGAGGTCGCGTGTCGTGTCCCGTATGACTGGCCGGCGCAGACTTGCTGGGTAGGCAGCGGCGCGCCAGCCCGTGGGAGCGTGATCCAGGGAGCGCTTTCGTCTCCGAGGCGCCCCGGGCGGACGCCCGCGGTGACAGAATTCGTCAGTTCCAACCACGATTTACACCCGTATCGTGGCGGCAAATTTCCTGACCTGCGGCGGTTCAACGCGATTGTCGGGACGGAATTCTCCGGCGGAACCGCCCCAGCGCCGAGAGAAGTATTTCCTCAGGCTTGCCAAAAAACCGTCGAGGGTCTATTCCGACGCAATCGGCACGTGTCCGGATATTTTGGACCGTTACGCCTTCGCAGGGCGGTTCTAACTTTCCTATCGCTAGCGGTCGATGCCGGTACCAGCTCGGTCGAGCGGGTGCCATCTCTCACTTTTCCTGCGAAGACCAAGGACTTCCATGAGCACCGGAACCGTCAAGTGGTTCAACGAGACCAAGGGCTACGGCTTCATTCAGCCGGATGACGGCGGCAAGGACGTGTTCGTCCACATCTCGGCC
The DNA here is from genome assembly GCF_053346215.1 of Methylobacterium sp. A49B. Lineage (NCBI taxonomy): Bacteria > Pseudomonadati > Pseudomonadota > Alphaproteobacteria > Hyphomicrobiales > Methylobacteriaceae > Methylobacterium > Methylobacterium sp. A49B. The sequence continues at coordinate 47,689 of NZ_JBKFBO010000082.1, read as the reverse complement.
GTCGAGCGCGCCGGCCTGCGCAGCCTGAACGAGGGCCAGAAGGTCTCCTACGAGCTGGAGACCGACCGTCGCAGCGGCAAGCAGTCCGCCGGCCAGCTCCAGACGGCCTGATCGCCGTCCGCCAGGTTTCCCGTGAAGCCGCTCCTCCCGGAGCGGCTTCTTCGTTTCTGCAACCCTATCCGCGGCGTCGGCCTCTGCCACGCCCTGACCCGGAGTGTTCGTGAGCTTTCTCAACAAGCAGGGCGTCGTTGATCGCCTCGAGACCGCCGCCAAGGCGCGGTCCGAGATGCTGGCCCGGTTCCGGGCGCGACCGCGCGCCGATGACCCGGCGGTTCTCGCCCGCCAATCCGCCCGCCGCGCCGTGATCGACGCCCGGGAAGCCCGCGCCGCGGAGCGCGAGGCCGCGCGTCAGGCCGAGATCGCCCGTGCCGCCGCCGCTGCGGAGGCCGAGCGCCTGGCCGAGATCGAGCGGAAGCAGGCCGAGCAGCTGGCCGCACAGGAGCGCGCCAAGGCCCTGCAGGCGGAGCAGAAGGCGCAGCGCGACGCGCGCTATCTCGCCCGCAAGGCGAAGGCCCAGAAGCGGCGCTGAACCGCCATCGTGACGACACCCCAGGAGCCCGCCATGTCGCACAAGTTCAAGGTCGGCCAGCGCGTCTGCCGGCCCCGCACCGGGCTTCCCGAAGATAAGGGGGCGGGCGAGGTGTTCGAGGTCCTGCGGCTGATGCCGGAGGATCAGACCGGCGAGCCCTCGTATCGAATCCGCACGCAGGGCGGTGAGCGCGCGATTCGCGAAGGCGACCTCGTCGCGGCGCCATAGCGCCGACCGCTCACGAGGTCAGAGCGTCCGGAACATCACGAGCGCATCGACGAGGCCGAGGCTCGGATGCCGGAACGCCCCTGGCAGCCGCCCGACGACGGCGAAGCCGAAGCTCTCCCATAGCCGTACCGCCCGCACGTTGGCGCTGACCACGAAGTTGAACTGCATCGCCGTGAAGCCGCGCGCCCGCGCCCGGTCAAGGCTGTGCGCGCACATGGCCCGTGCGACGCCGCGTCCCGTCGCCTCGGCGCCGGTCATGAAACCGCAATTCGCGACATGGGCGCCTCCGCCGGCCTGATTGGCGCGGAGGTAGTAGGTGCCGAGCACCACGCCGTCCGACGCGGCCACGAAGGTCTCGCGGTCCGCGCCGGTCCAGTAGGCGAGGGCCTCGGCCTCGCCGAGGTCGGGATCCAGCGCGTAGGTCTCCCCGGCCCGGATCGTCGGCAGAATGATGTGCGTGATCGCCCCACGATCCGCCGCGCAGGCGGCCCGGATGTTCAGGCTCATCCGAACTGCTCGCGCAGGATGCGCTCGTCGAGGCTGTGGCCGGGATCGTGCAGCAGGACCAGTTCGGTCGCCCGGTCGAGGGAGGTCTCCACCGTGCAGACACGGCGGAACTCGGTGTGATCGGCCACAGCCGCCACGGGCCGATGGGGTGCGTCCAGCACGTCGATCCGGATCCGCGCGTAGTCCGGCAGCAGCGCGCCGCGCCAGCGCCTGGGCCGGAAGGCCGAGATCGGCGTGAGCGCCAGCAGCTTGGCATCGAGCGGCAGGATGGGTCCTCCCACCGACAGGTTGTAGGCGGTCGAGCCCGCCGCGGTGGCGACCAAGACTCCGTCGGCGATCAGCAGGTCCAGCCTTACGTTTCCGTCGACGGCGATCTTCAGCTTGGCCGTCTGGTGCGTCTGGCGCAGCAGGTAGACCTCGTTGATCGCCCGCGCCCGGTGGGACCGGCCCTCGGTGTCGAGCACGTCCATCAACAGCGGGTGGATGACGCTGCGCTGGGCGGCTTCCAGATGCTCCAGCAGGTCGTCGTCCCGGAACTCGTTCATCAGGAAGCCGACCGTGCCGCGGTTCATCCCGTAGATCGGCTTGGGGTTGTCCATGAACCGATGCAGCACTTGGAGCATCAGCCCGTCGCCGCCGAGGGCCACGACAACGTCCGCCTCTTCGGGCGGGACATGGTCGTAGCGCCGCATCAGGGCGGCGGCGGCCTCGCGGGCATGGCCGGTGGGGCTCGCCACGAAGGCGATCTTCTTGACGTGCGGCATCGCTCAGGCGCAGCTTGGCGGGCGCGTCGGGGTGGCGTCGGCGTTCACGTCACGGCTCCAGTCTGATGAGCGAACCGCCCGGTTGACGTCTCGGCCCGGCCTGCGCCTCACTGCCGGGAAAGCTGCATACCGGAGGCATAGCATGGAGCGTCCGCTCCTCGTCTACACCACCTTTCCCGACCTCGCCTCGGCCCTCAACATCGGCGAGGCCCTTGTCCGCGAGCGGCTGATCGCCTGCATCAACGTGCTGCCGGGGATGCAATCGGTCTACAGCTGGAAGGGCGCCGTGGAACGCGGCGAGGAGGTTGCGGCGATCCTCAAGAGCCGCGAGGGCCTCGCGGACGCCCTGTCGGCGGCGCTGAAGGCCCGCCATCCCTACGAGACGCCGATCATCCTGCACCTGCCGGTCGCCGGCTCCGATGCCGACACCGCGGCCTGGATCCTGGCGGAGACGGGCGCCGCCGGGTCGGTCGGTGCCGCCGGCGATCCGGCCGCGGGTTGAGGCGTGGGGCCGCTCCGCTGGGCACGATTCCGCCGGCGGATCCGTCGACAGGGTCAGTGCCCGCTCACCGGATAACTCCGACCCTTCCAGGTGGCCGCACCCGCCCGCTCCCGGCGCAGCAGGACGTTCCACTGAATCGCCAGGGCGACCAGCACCGCGGCGGGATGGAGCGGGATCGTCGCCAGTGGCGCCCGTACCGCCAGGGTGATTGCCGTCCGGGTCGCGAGGGATAAGAGGCAGGCCGCCGCCGCGAGGACCAGGACGGTGGACGACGCGAGGCCGCACAGGCCGGCCAGGACGAGGAGCGGCGGCAGGACCTGGCCGCAGCCGAGCAGCACGGTCCAGACCGGCAGGGCGCGCGGCGTCGCCATGCCCTCGTGGGCGTTCTTGGAGAAGCCTGCCCAGGCCTGGGCGAAGCCCTCGTACATCCGGCAGGTGGCGAGCGATGCGGCCGCGACGAGGTCGGTCCTGTATCCGGCGGCGCGAAACAGCCGCGGCAGGCGTACGCCGTCGTGGAGGGAGGTGCGGATCGCGCCGTGTCCTCCGGTTGCCACATAGGCCGCGCGATCGATCAGGATGAGCTGGCCGCAGGCTGCCCCAAGGGCCGGGTCGCGCAGGCGGCGCATGAGCGGCACCGGCAGGTAGCCGAGGAGCAGGAAGTCGATCATCGGCACCGTCAGCATCTCGCCGACGGTTTCGGTCCGCTGGCGTGGCACGCCGCTGACCAGGGCCGCCCCGGTGCGCCGCGCCTGCGCGGCGAGGCAGGAGGCGGCCTCGGGCGCCAGACGCACGTCGGCGTCGATGAACAGCAGGTCCCGGCCGGTCGCCAGCCCGGCCATATGGGCGCAGGCATGGTTCTTCCCGGTCCAGCCCTCGGGCAGGGCTGGCACGGACACGAGCCGCAGGCGCGGATCATCGACGGCGCGCACGATCTCCGGGGTCGCGTCCGTCGAATGGTCGTCGCCGACGATCACCTCGACCGGGACGCCGGTGCTGGCCAGCGCCGCCCGCACGGTCTCGGCGATGTTGCCGGCCTCATTGCGCGCCGGGATCAGGATCGAGACGGGCTCGGCCTCCGCCGCCGGGGGCGGCCTGCGCAGCACCGCGAGGTTCACCGCCGCCATCACAGCCGGAACCAGCGCCGCGATCAGGCAGAGGAGGGCTAGGGCCGTCGCGATCGCGGTGAACGGGTCGGTCATGCTCCGGCCTCGGGAGTGGCGCCACCGGCTGCAGGCATCGCACGCGGACCTGTTGGAGCGAAAGGCCTCATGGGGTTGGACCGGAGCCGTCGGACGCGCGGTGCGACGGATCGAACCGGCGCCCGGAGAGCCGGGCTGCGGCGCGCCGCCAGACGTCGTAGACCCCGCCGACGCCCTTGCGGCCGGTCACCAAGACCCGAAAGCGCTCCGGGTCGCGGCTGATCACGTCGGTGCCGAGGCGGTCCAGGGTGGCGGTGAGCTCGGTTTCGAGGCGTGCGAGCCGCTCCGGCCGGGGCAGGGCGGCGAGTTCGGCACCCGCGATCCCCGGACCGAACGCCGCGAAGGCGCCGGCACCGCGCTCGTCCCAAAAGGTGTATTCGAGAGCGAGGGGAACGAACAGGGCATCCGGCGCAATCTCGGCGAGCCGCGCGACGCCGGCCCGGAGGTTGAGGGGGCGGGCCCGCACGTCGGCGAAGCGGCCCTGGGCGGTGATCCAGAGCATCCCGTCCGGTCCGGACAGGATCGAGCGGGCGGCGGCCAGGAACTGCGCGGCGCCACGGGCACTGTCGAGATCCACCCCGAATGCGCCGATCCGTTCGAAGATGCGGTAGCGCGCCAGCATGGCCGCGTCGAAGGGCGCGCGGCTCGTCCGGCCTGGGTAAAGCCGCCCTGCCAGCACGATGATGAGGAGCGCGTCCCACCACGCCGGATGGTTGCTGTAGACGACGATCGGCCCGGGGTGGTCGGCGGCCGGGAGCGTGCTCCAGAGCGGCAAGCGCAGGGCATCGAAGTGGCGATGCAGGTAGCGCGCGAACCATGCCACCATGAACGCGCGGATCGGGGGGGAAACGGGAGGAAGCTGCGCGCGTCTCCCTCCTCCCGCGTAGGAGGACGTATCCGGCTCCGCATGCCTCACGCAGAGGCGCGCAGCGTGCCGCGGGCGTCCTGATCGTGGGCGTCTGCGGCGATCCAGCCCGACATCATGACCATCGGCATGCCGGGTCCGGGGTGGGCGGCGCCGCCCGCCAGATAGAGCCCGCGCACCTGCCGCGAGCGGTTGCCCGGCTTGAACGCGCCCATCACCCGCCCGTGCGAGGCGAGGCCGTAAATCGCGCCGTTGAGGACCTTGTAGCGCTCGTGGATGTCCTGCGGCGTCAGGTGGCGCTCGACCACGATGCGCTCCTCCACATCCGGCATGCCGGCGGTCCGCTTGAGCTTGTCGAGGATCGTCCGGCGGTAATTTTGGAACAGCGGCCCGTCCGGGCGCCAGTCGTGGTGGGGCCGGAGATAGGGCGTGTGCACCAGGACGTAGAGCGCCTCGCCGCCCTCCGGCGCCACGCTCGGATCGGTGGAGGAAGGTGCCGCCAGGTAGGCGGTCGGGTCCGGGGCCGGCTCGCCCTTGTTGTAGATGTAATCGAACTCCTCTTCCGGGTCCCGGGAGAAGACGAAGTCGTGGTGGTTCAGGTGCTCGTAGCGCTTGTTCAGGCCGAGATAGAGCACCACGCCCGAGCAGGCCGGCTCGGGGTTCTTCTTGGCGTAGGCCTTGGCCGCCTCGCCGCCGACGAGCTCGCGGTAGGTCCGCACCGAATCCATGTTGGAGATCACCGCGTCGAACGGTGTGACGCCGTCGGCGGTGCGCACGCCCCGGACCGCGCCGTTGGCGGTCTCGATCCCCGTAACCTCGGTATCGGTCTTGCAGGTGGCGCCGAGTTCCTGGGCGAGCTTCGCCAGTCCTTCCGCCACCGCCCGGGTGCCGCCCATCGGATACCAGACGCCGTCCGCGGTCTGCATGTGGGCGATGGCGCAGAGCACCGCCGGTGCGCCGTAGGGCGAGGAGCCGACATACTGCACGAAGTGGTCGAGCATCTGCGCGAGCCGGGCGTCCTTGACCTTGCCGCGGATGGTCGAGGCGACGGAGGCGTGCATGCGCAGGGACAGCACGTCGCGCAGCGTGCCGGGATTCATGTTGGCGCGGATGTTGATCGTGTCGAACAGGTCCTCCACCGGCTTCCAGAAGAAGAACCGTTCGGAGACGCCGTGGAGGTGCTCCGAGATCGAGATGAACTTCTTGTAGCCCTCGCCGGTGCCGGGCGCGAAGCGCTCCATGTCGCCGGCCATCCGCTCGACGTCCTGCATCAGGTCGATATGGGTGCCGTCGTCGAAGAAGCAGCGCCATTGCGGGTCGAGCCGGCGCAGGTCCATATAGTCGTGGACCGAGCGCCCGGCCTCGGCGAAGATCCGCTCCAGCACCCGGGGTACGGTCAGGATGGTCGGGCCCATGTCGAAGCGGAAGCCGCCCTCGTGCAGCACCGCCGCCTTTCCGCCGAGCCAGCCGTTCTTGTCGTAGACCGTCACGCGGTGGCCCCGCGCTGCGGCGACGCACGCGGCCGCGAGTCCGCCGAGCCCGCTGCCGATGACGGCGACCGTGGAATCCTGGCTCATCCTGAAGGATCGCTCCCCGAGCCCTCAACGGCGGGGCCCGCGACTGCGAAGCTAGACCCAGGGGCGGGCGGGTCAACGCGCCACCCGGTCGCGGCGGGGGCTTGTCAGGCCTCGCCTGTGGACAGCCGCGCCAGAAAATTGCCGATCTCGCGGCGGCGAAGGCCGGCCTCCAGCACCTCCGGGCCGACACCGTGGCGCCAGGCCAGCCGGTGGGCGGCGTCGGTTTTGTCGTCCTGGAGCGCGGCGATCTCGTTGGCATAGGCCGCCACCGCTGCGGCATCCTCGGCGAGGCCCGCCTCGACGATGGCCGTGTCGCAGAGGCGCAGCATCGCGGCGAGTTCGTCGAGGTCGAGTTCCGGATGGTACTGCGTCCCCCAGAACCAGCCGGCCCCGTACCGGATCTCGAGCGCCTGGATGCCCAGGATCCGGTTGCCGGCCAGCACCCGGGCCCCCGGGGGCGGCGCCAGCACGGCATCGGAGTGGATCGCCGGGGCGTCCCACGACGCCGGACGCCCCGCCAGGAGGGCATGGGTCCGGCCCTCCTCAGTGGCGCTGATCGCCCGGGCGAAGCCGTATTCCGGGCCCCGCGGGTTCGCGGCGGCCCGGCCGCCGGTCACCGTGGCGGCGACCTGTACGCCCCAGCATGAGCCGAACACCGGCAGGCCTGCCTCCAGGGCCGACCGCATCAAGTCGAGCTGCCGGGTCACCGCTGGCGTGCCGTCGGCGACCTTGAGAGTCGAACCGGTGAAGATCAGCCCGTCGAAATCCGGCAGGCCGGCCGGCAGAGCGGCGTCGGCATCGGCCGGGCTGATGAGGCGGCAGGTCGCGTCCGGCGCGAGGGCCTGGACGACCGCCGCGTAGGACTCAGCCGACGTGCGGCCGGTCGCGGCGACGTGCCGGTCGCGGGCCGCGCGATCGTTGCCGTCGGCGATGAGCAGGCGGAGCATGGCGTGATCTCGAGACAAGCGGAGCCGGACCGTGCCCGATCGCGCCGCCGGTGTCCGCGCGCAGCTGGTCGCAGGGCCGGCGCGGATCGTCGCGGCCCGAGGCCCGCACCCCTCGACGTCGCCGCGCGACAGAACGCGTCCCGCCGCGACGGTCCCCAGGCCATGACGACCCCCAAATAGAGGATGTGCCGCAACTCGCGGCGGTCGTATTCAGGGATTACCGGAAATCTCGGGTTGCGATCGTCGCGGAGGTTGCGATGCCGGATCTCGCTGAGATGGAGCTTTACGGCACGGAGGCGCGCGGGCTGATCGCCCGCGCCGAGGACGCGGTGCGTCGTCTGGAACTGGCCCGTGCCTGCGAGGGGCACCGCCTGATGGCGATGCAGGGGCTTGCGGCAATGCGGCATCTCCAGCGGACCATCGAGCTGCACCGCAACCGCTTGGTCTTCGAGGCCCTGCCCGATACCCTGAGCCTGGGCGTTCCGCCCCGGCGGACTTGGTTGTCCGCCGTGCGGCATCACCTCTCGATCGGCGGTCCGCCGCTGGAGATCCGGGCCTGACAGGTCCCGGCGAGGGGTTCATGCCCGCGTCAGCACAGCCGGGTGGCACCCGATGCCGCAGGCACCGCCGAGGCCGCATCGGCCGTCAACGTCATCGGCCGGAGGTTTGCAATCGGGGCGTAGGCCCTTGGTGCGTCGGGGGAATCGGTCCGCTGTTTCGGTGAGGCGAGGGCATGAAGAGAGCCTTCCTGATCTGGCCCCTCCTCGTGTTGCTCGCCGCCACGCTGCCCGCCATGGGGAGGCGATCGCCGCCGATCCTACATCAGGCGCTGGAGATCGAATCGCTCGTCAACAGGGCGGCCGAGTTCGTGGAGGAACGCGGCACCGATGCGTTCGCGGACTTCAGGCGGAAGGGGAGCCCGTGGCGGTACGGCGACGTCTACCTGTTCGTCGTCGACATGCGAGGGATCGTTCTGTTCAACGCCGCCCAACCCAATCGCGAGGGTCGGGACCTGCTCGACGAGCGCGATGCCGACGGCAAGCTATTTCTCCGGGCCTTCATCGACACCGTCCACCGGTTCGGCTCCGGCTGGGTCGATTACATGTTCCCGAAGCCCGGACACTCCGCCCCTACGGTGAAATGGAGCTATGTCTGCGCCACGCGGGTCGCCGGGATGGAGGCCCTGATCGGGGCGGGCGTCTACGTCGAGTAGGCCCGCCTCACGGCCGTCAGATGGTCCGCCGCGCGGCCAGCGCCACCGCGAGGCCCAAGCCCGCGAGCATCAGGGCGCCCAGAACCGCCAGGGCCGGCGCCGCGGCGGCGAAGCCTTCGCCCAGCGCGGTCTGATAGGCCTCGATCGCCCAGGCGTTGGGCGTGAGCCAGCCGGCCTGCTGGAGCCAGGGCGGCATCAGGAAACGGGGGACCATGGAGCCGCCCACCGCCGAGAGCAGCAGCACGCCGAAGGTCGAGACCAGGTGGGCCTGTTGGCGCGAGCCCGCGAGCGCGCAGGCGGCGAGTGCCAGACCGGCTGCCATCGCGGAGACCAGAAGGCAGGTGGCCAGGAACGTGGGCCAGTGCGGCCCGATCTCGACCCCATAGAGCAGGGCGGCCGCCAGGAAGATCAGGCCGGCCTGCACGAGGCCCTGCAAGGTCAGGAAGCCGAATTTGCCTAGGACCACCACCGGCAAACCGCCGGGCCCGGCCATCAGTCGCTCGGCCAAGCCGGATTCGCGCTCCTCGACCAGGGACATTGCCCCCTGCATGGCGGCGAACAGCAGGAACACCGCCGTGATCGCCCCCGCGTAGTAGCTTACCCGGGCGTTTCCGGTCCCGGCGGCCGTGCTGCGCCGCTCCACCATATCGGCGAAGCTGAACGGCTCCTTCTTCGCCCGCTGCTCCGCGAAGGCCTCGTCAAGGAAGCGGCGCTCGTCCGCGCCGATCTTGCCCGTCCGCTCCACATCGGCGACGATCCGCGACAGGACCACGTCGGGCAGCGCCTCGTTCAGCACCCGCTGGAGCTGACCCAGGGCGATCGGCGTCGCCAGCGCCTTGGCGGGGTTCTCCACGAGGACGACCGGTTGATCTGCGGTGCCGGTGGCGCCACCCGCCGGGGCGGCGATCAGGTCGCCCCGCAGGACGAGCGCTACGTCGACCTCGCCGGAGCGGACGGCGTGCGCCACGTCGGCGAGGTTCGCCGCCGGCAGCCGCGAGACCCTCAGCGACGGGTCCGCCGCCAGCGCGTCGGCGAGGCGTTCCGTAGCCGCCGTCCGGGCGAGATCGGCGAGCCCGAGATGGATGCGGATCCGGTCGCCCGTTGCCCCCGAGAAGATCGCCGCGAAGATCGAGAAGATCACCGTGGGTAGGACGAAGGCCATCACCAGCGCGGCGCGGTCGCGCACGAGGCTCAGCGCCATGACCCTGAACGCGGCGCCGATCACCGCGCCGCTCCCAGGCGGCGCGGGGCGGACGCGTCGCGATCCGCGACCTCCCGAGGCCGGAGCGCGTCGAGGTAGAGCGCCTCCAGGCGCGGCGCCCGCACCCGCACCTCGGCGACCGGCACCCCCTGCGCCCGCAGGGCGCCGAGCAGGGCGGCGCCGTCGAGGCCGGAGCGTTCAACCGAGCGCCACGAGAGGCTGTCCGCATCGGCCGGCGCGAAACCGGCGCGGCGCAGCACGGCCTCGGCGGCGGCGTCCGCCGGCACGGCGAGGCTCAGCTCGCGCTCCGGCGCGCCCGCGCGCAGCTGCGCCAGGAGATCGGAGAGTCGCCCCTCGCGCACGACCCGGCCGTGCGCAAGGAAGGCAACACGGGACGCGAGCCGCTCCGCTTCGCCGAAATCGTGGGTGGCAAGGAGGATCGCCGTACCCGCCGCCTTGAGCCGGTCCAGAACCGCGTGGATTGCGGCCCGGGCCGCGAGATCGACGCCGCTGGTCGGTTCGTCGAGGAGGACGAGGCGGGGCCGGTTCATCAGGCTCGCCGCGATGTTGACCCGGCGCCGGTAGCCCCCCGACAGGACGCCCACGGGGCGGCGCGCCACGTCGGCGATGTCGGCCATGGCGAGGGCGGCCTCGACCGCCGCCTTCCGGTCGCGCCGGGGCACGCCCGCCAGCTGACCGAAGACGCCGAGGTTCTCCGAGACGGTCAGCCGCGGGTAGAGGGCGATCTCCTGCGGTACCCAGCCGATGGCCCGCCGTGCATGGCCGTCCCGGTACGGATCGGAATCCGCGACGCGCACCGTCCCGGCGCTCGGGGCGAGGCGGCCCGCCACCAAACGCATCAGCGACGACTTGCCGGCCCCGTTCGGCCCCAACAGGGCCAGCGTCTCGCCGGCGGCGAGGGCGAGATCGACGCGCTCCAGCACACGCCGGCCGCGGATGTCGAGGCCGACGCCCGCGATCCGGACGAGGGGAGCGCTCATGCCCTCAGCGCCGCGGGAGGGCGCGGGCGAGGCGCACCCGCACGGAGCCCCCCGGCTCCCGGAGCACGAAGGCGGCTTCGGAGAAGTCTGGTCGCGCCCGGCGCCCGGCGGCCCCCGAGAAGGCGTAGGGCTCCAGCGGCAGGCCGAGACCGGTGCGGTCGAGGCGGCCGTTGCCGTTGGCGTCCTGGTAGGCCGCCACCGCGTAGGTTCCCGGGCTCACGCCCTGAAATGTGAACAGCGCGCGGTCCGCGGTGGCGCTGGCGTCGTCACCGCGCAGACAGGCGCTTTCCGAGAGCCCACCCTGACAGAGCGCGACGCGAACCTGACCGCCGCCGGGTTCGATCCCGTCGACCTCGACCTGAACGGTCGCGGCTGCCGCCGGCTCGACGGGGCCGCTGAGCCCCGCCGCGAGGGCGCAGAGCCCCGCCGCCAGGGCGATCCGGCTGGGCGGCCTGCTCACGAGGCCTCGCCGGAGGTGGCCAGCGGCGCGGTTTCGGGGATGCCGGCCTGCGCGGCGGCGCGGGCGCCGGCCAGTTCCTCGATCAGCAGCCGGGCGGAGATTCGCGCACCCTCGTAGATCACCGGCAGGCCGGAGCCCGGATGGGTACCGCCGCCGACGATGTAGAGTCCGGGCCCGAACCGGTTGTGCGGCCGGAAGTACAGCATCTGCATCAGGTCGTGGGCGAGGTTGAAGGTGGCACCTTCGTGGACGGCGAAATCCTCCTCCCACTGGGTCGGGTCGATGATCCGCTCGTAGCGAATCCGGGACTCGATATCGCCGAGTCCGAGGAGCTTCAGCCGCTCCAGGATCAGAGCCCGGTAGGTCGTGCGCACGGAACGCCAGTCGATCCCGGCCTTCAGGTTCGGCACCGGCACCAGCACGTAGAGGGCCGTGTGGCCCGGAGGCGCCATGCCGCCATCCGTGTAGCCGGCGTGCTGCACGTAGAGGGAGGGCTGCATCGGCAGCGTGCCCTCGGTGATCTCGCGGATGTTTTTCTCGTAGCCCTCGGCCAGGAGGATCGTGTGATGCCCGAGGCTGTCGGGCATTTTCCCCTCGAGTCCGAGGTAGAGCATGAAGGTCGAGCAGGAGAGGCGGGCCTTCTTGATCTTGGAGTCGCGCCAGCGCGGGCGGTGCCGCTCGGGCACCAGGGCGCGCACCACCTTGGCGAAGTCGCCGTTGATCAGCACGGCGTCGGCGTTGAAGACCTCGCCGTCGGCCACCACGCCACTGGCGCGCTTGCCCTCGAACAGCACGCGCTCGACGTTGCTGTTGAGCCGGAGGTCGACGCCCATGCGGGTGGCCAAGCCCGCCATCGCGTCCGAGACTGCGCCGCAGCCGCCCACCGGGTGGTAGACCCCATGCTCGTATTCGAGGAACGACAGGATCGTGAACAGGCTCGGGCACCGGAACGGTGACATGCCGAGGTACTTGGTCTGGAATGAGAAGGCGAGGCGCACCCGCGGGTCGGCGAAGTGGCGTTTCAGGTCGCGGTCGACGCTCCGTCCGGGATGGAGGTAGGGCAGGGCGGCCAGCATCGCCGGGCTCGCCATGCTGCGCAGCGTGTGAAAGGCCTGCTCCAGCACCGGCTTGAAGTATTGCAGCTTGGTGCGGTTCTCGGCGAAGAACGCTTTGACGTTCCGGGCATCGTCCGGCGCAACGCCGGCGATCTCGCGTTCCAGGCGCTCGACATCGCCCGTAGCGCGGATCGTTCCCGAAATCCCGTCGGGCCCCTCGAAAACGAGGTGATATTGCGGATCGAGACGCTCCAGCTTGACGTGATCCTCGAGCCGCTCGCCGCAGCCCGCGAAGATGTCCGCGAGAATCTGTGGATAGAGGAAGAAGGTCGGCCCGATATCGAAGCGGTAGCCCCCGGGGGCCTCCACAGTCTTGGTCCGGCCGCCGACCTGCGCGTCCTTCTCGAACAGCGTGACGTGGATACCGGCGCGCGCCAGGATCAGGGCGGATGCGAGTCCGCCCGGCCCGGCCCCGACTACGGCCACCCGGCGTCCGGTCAGCGCCCGCAACCCATCACCAGACTGAAGCAACGCGACTGCCTCCTCGCAGAATCCCCCGCCACCTTGCGGCCAAGCTAGCCTCGCATCTCCGCACGGCAATTGCAGCCGTTTGTCGCGCGCAGACTGACGGACGAAAACGGACTGGGTTGCCAAGTTGTCAAGAATCGTACGGTTTCGGCAGCCCGTGGTGGTTACGGAGACGTTCGATGGCACGCCGCCCTGCGGACGCAACGCCGCGACCACGTCGCGGATGCGCCTGTACCGGCACAACGGACCTTGGCCCTCTGCCCGTCCCGGCTTTCCAGATTGGCGGCTCACCCGGTCCCGCGCTCGGTGCCACCGGTCGAGGCCTCACAGCCCGTCACCGAGGCGTCCCTGGCTTCGGGCTATGCTGTGCAGGGCGATCCCCGCCGCGGTGGCGACGTTGAGCGAGTCGAAGCCTGCCGCCATCGGGATGCGCACCGGCCGCGCCCGGGCGAGCGTCTCCGGGTCGAGCCCGGGACCCTCGGTGCCGAGCAGCAGGAGGGCCCGCTCGGGCGCCGCGGCGGCGTCCAGGGTTTCGTCAGCTCCGGGACTGAGGGCCAGCGGCGTGAGGGAGAGCCTTCGCGCCACCTCAAGCCAGTCCTGACCCGCTTGCAGCCGGGCGAAGGGCTGGATCAGCGCGGCCCCGGCCGACACCCGGATGCTCTTGCGATAGAGCGGATCACAGCTTCCCGCATCGAGCAGCACCGCGTCGGCCCCGAAGGCGGCGGCGTTGCGGAAGGCGGCGCCGACATTGTCGTGGTTGGTCAGGCCGGCGAGCCCCAGCACCAGGGCCGGCGCGGGCGGCGGCGGCACGATCGCGGCGGCGTCCGGCTCCGCGCCGCGCAGACCGATCGCCAGCACGCCGCGGTGGATCGGGAAGCCCGTCACGGCACTCATCACGGCCTTAGCCGCAAGATACACGGGCGGCGGCTCCGGACAGGCGGCGACGGCATCCGCCAGCCCCGGCCAGCGTTCCCGCGCGAGCAGGATCGACTCGGCCCGGAAGCGGCTGCGGCACCCGAGCAGCAGCCGCAGGGTCACCTCGCCCTCGGCGACGAAGCGGCCGGCGCGGCCGACGAGGTCGCGCTCGCGCATCCGCGCGTAGGGGGCGATGCGGGGATCGTCCGGGTCGGTGAGCGTCTCCGGCTCCGCGGGCACCTCAGCCCTGCTGTCGCTCGGTGCGGCTCGCGAGCGGGTCGGCCTCGGCCTTGGTCGGCACCTTCACCAGCGCCTCGCCGTCGAGGACGGTCTCGCCGGCCACGGAGCACTGGCAGGCGAGGCGCGCCCGGCGCCGCTCGGGCATCAGCTCGGCCACCGTGACGGTCACCTCGACCACGTCGCCGATCCGAACGGGCGCGCGGAAGTTGAGGGTCTGCGAGATGTAGACGGCGCCCGGTCCCGGCAGTCGGGTGCCGAGCACCGCCGAGATCAGCCCGGCCGTGTAGAGGCCGTGCGCGATGCGGGTGCCGAAGGGCGTGCGGGCCGCGAAGTGTTCGGACAGGTGGATCGGGTTGCGGTCGCCGGTGATCTCGGCGAAGCCGACCACGTCCGAGGAGGCGATCGTCTTCGACAGGGTTTCCGACAATCCGACCTCGAGATCCTCGAAGTAGAGCACGCGCAGTTCGGGCAGCATGGCTCGGCAGACCTCCGGTTGCGGCCGGTCTCCCGTCTCGCGCGGCCGGCTCCGGCAACCGCCTCGCACGATCGCGGCGCCGAATCCACCCGGACGAAGGCGTAAGGGCCTCGAACTTTCTTGAGGCGCGGACAGGGTTTTCTCAACAGCCCTCGACAGGCGGCCCGCGCTCGGCGATGAGGCGCCCCGTGACCCCCGATGACGCCGCCCGGCCCGCGCCGCCCGCCCTCCGCCCCGTCGTCGCCCGCGTGGCGGCGCTGAACCTCGGCTATTTTTGCATCGAGATCGCGGTGGCGCTCGCCATCGGCTCGGTGGCACTCATCGCCGACAGCCTCGATTTCCTGGAGGACGCGGCGATCAACCTGCTGATCTTCGCGGGCCTCGGGTGGAGCGCGCGCAGCCGCGCCCGGCTCGGCACAGCCATGGCGGGCATCCTGCTCCTGCCGGCCCTGGCGGGGGCCTACGCGGCCTACGAGAAGGTCTCGGACTTCGCGGCGCCGGCCGCGCTGCCGCTGACGCTCGCGGGAATCGGGGCGCTCGCCGTGAACCTGACCTGCGCGCTGATGCTCGCCCGGCACCGGCACGGCTCCGGAAGCCTGACCCGGGCGGCCTACCTCTCGGCCCGCAACGACGCCTTCGCCAACATCGCGATCATCGCGGCCGGGTTGGTGACGGCCCTTTACCCGTCCCCGTGGCCGGACCTCGTCGTGGCGGCCGGGATCGCGATCCTCAACGCCGATTCCGCCGTCGACATCCTCCGGGCCGCCGCGGCCGAGCGGCGCGCCGCCCGGTAAGCACAGCCATGCGCATCTTCCCCATCTCGGACCTGCACCTGGAGCGGCGACGGCTCGACCTGATCGCATCGCCCCTGGAGCCCTTCGACGTGCTCGCCTGCCCGGGCGATCTGTACGAGGGACATCCCGAGCGGGGCCTCGCGGCCCTGCTGCACCTCGCGCAGGGGCAGCCCGTCGTGCTGGTGCCCGGCAATCACGAGCGCTACGCCCCGACCGGGGATCCCCGGACCGCGCCGGAGCTGCTCGCCGCCCTGGAGCGGGAAGTCGCGCGGTTGAACGGGGCGGGGGCCCGCATCCACCTGCTCCAGAAGGCGCAGGCCTGCGTCATCGACGGCGTGCGCTTCGTCGGCACCACCCTGTGGAGCGACTGGAGCCTCGCCGGGCGCTGGCTCGCCCCGGACACGCCTGACCGGCCCGACGACCCTGTCGCCTACGCGGCCGCGCGCATGACCGATCCGGTGACCGGATCGCGGGAATATCTCGGGTCGATCCGCAAGGGCGACGGCCGCCCCTGGCAGCCCGCGGACGCGATGGCCGAGCACCGGGCCGAGCGTGCGGGCCTGCACGCCGCGCTTCGCCGTCCTCATGACGGCCCGACCGTGGTGGTGACGCACCATCCGGCGAGCCCGCTGGCGGCGGACCGGTTCCGGGACGCGCCCGGCGTGCCCTGGTGGGTGCCGGCCTTCTACGCCTCCACGGCCCTCGACGATCTCGCCGACCCGGAGCGGCCGGCGCTGTGGATCTCCGGTCATTTCCACGCGGGCCACGACATGGCGGTCGGGCGCTGTCGATGGGTGTCGAACCCGGTTGAAGGCGCGACCTACCGGAGCGGTTTCGTCGTGGAAGTCGCGGGTCGCTGATTTAGTCCCGCCGCAAGAGTTCGTCCTGTCGAGCCCGTGCCGTTGCGCACGACTTGGCCGTACAGCCGGGATGCAGCCGGAGTGAACGCCCGTCCAATCCTGATCGGCCCCGGCTCCCGGGGCCCTGATCCGGGATCTCCATGGCTGGTTTCACCCTGACGTCACGCAGGATTGCGGGGACGTTTCTTGCCGCCACCATCACGTCCACCGTCATGTCGGCCGCAACGCCCACCCTCGCCGCATCCGCGGCGCAGCCGGGCCAGACGGTCGGTCTGCCGGTGGGCGATCAGCTGCCGGTCGGGCTGTACTTCGTGAACCTGTCGAGCTTCGGGACGCGCAGCACGCAGCCCCGCGACTCCTCGACGAACGTCAACCTGCCGACCTTCGCCTGGGCCACCCCCTGGACCGTCGCGGGCGCGCGCCTGCAGTTCTTCTTCACCCAGCCGGTCGCGGCGGCGAGCAGCCAGGGCGCGCCCTATCAGAGCGGGATCGGGCAGCAGCTCCTCGCGGCCCAGCTTGCCTGGGACCTCGGCGGCGATGTCGGCGTGAGCTATCTCTTCGGCGGCTACCTGCCGATCCAGACGCGCTTCCTGACCCAGTCGGCCTCGCTTAGCCATCGCTTCGCGCTGAGCTACACGGGCGACGGCTGGAACCTCACGTCGAACCTGCTCTACGGCGTCTTCCTCGACACCCGTTCACCGTCCGGCACCCTCTACCCGGACTACCTGAACCTCGACCTGACCATGACGAAGAAGTTCGGCCAGTGGCAGGTCGGCGCGGTGGCCTTCGGCTCGACCGACCTGCCCACCGGCGTGGGCAGCTACCGCCCGCAGGGGCAGATCGCCGTGGGCGGCTTGGTGGGATACAATTTCGGGCCCGTGAACCTGCAGGCCTACCTGACCCACGACGTGATCGAGCGGAACTACCGCGGGCGCGAGGTCCGCGGCTGGCTGCGCGCGATCGTGCCGCTCTACCAGGACAAGGCGGAGGTCGAGCCAGGCCGCACCCTGGTGACACGGCGCCAGGCCGAGTAGCCGGTGCGGAAAACCGCGCCCGCCTCACGCGGGCGCGGAGCCGAGGCCTCAGCCGTGCACCAGCACGTTGCGGAACTGCCAGGGGTCGCTGGTGTCGATGTCCTCCGGGAAGAGGCCCGGCCGGTCGGTGAGGGGCGTCCAGTCGGTGTACACGCCGACGACCGGGCCGAGATACGGGGTCTGGACCTCCAGGCAGCGGCGGAAATCCATCTCGTCGGCCTCGACGATGCCGGCCTCCGGATTCTCCAGCGCCCAGACCATGCCGGCGAGCACCGCCGAGGTGACCTGCAGGCCGGTGGCGTTCTGATAGGGCGCGATCCGGCGGGTCTCCTCGATGGAGAGCTGCGAGCCGTACCAGTAGGCGTTCTTCTTGTGGCCGTAGACCAGCACGCCCAGCTCGTCGATGCCGTCGACGATCTCGGTCTCGTCGAGAATGTGGTGCTGCTCCTGCACCTTGGCGGCGTTGCCGAACATCTCGTGGAGAGAGAGCACGGCGTCGTCGGCCGGGTGGTAGGCGTAGTGGCAGGTCGGCCGGAAGACCGGCCGATCGCCCTCGCGCACCGTGTAGTAGTCGGCGATCGAGACGGCCTCGTTGTGGGTCACCAAGAAGCCGAACTGCGCGCCGGCGGTCGGCACCCAGGTGCGCACGCGTGTGTCGGCGCCCGGCTGCAGCAGGTAGATCGCGCAGCGCGAGCCCTTCTCCTGCTCGCGGGCGTTGGCGGGCTTCCACGTCTCGTGCGTGCCCCAGCCGAGCTCGGCCGGCTGGTTGCCCTCGGAGACGAAGCCCTCCACCGACCAGGTGTTGACGAAGACGCCGCGCGGCTTCGGGGTCTTGGCGCGCTGGGTGTCCCGCTCGGCGATGTGGACGCCCTTGACGCCCAGGTCCTTCATCAGGCCGGCCCACTCGGCCCTGGTCTTGGGCTCGGGCCGCTGCAGGCCGGTATCCTGCGCGATGTTCAGGAGCGCCTGCTTGACGAACCACGAGACCATGCCGGGATTGGCGCCGCAGCAGGAGACCGCGGTGGTGCCGCCCGGCTTCTGGGCGCGGGCGTCGAGGATATCCTGACGGAGCGCGTAGTTGGTGCGGTCGCCCTGGCTCTTGGTCTTGTCGAAGTAGAAGCCCGGCCAGGGCTCGGCCACGGTGTCGATGTAGAGGGCGCCGAGCTCGCGGCAGAGCTCCATGATGGCGCGCGACGAGGTATCGACCGACAGGTTCACGCAGAAGCCCTGGCCCCCGCCCTCGGTGAGGAGCGGGGTGAGCACGTCGCGGTAGTTCTCCTGGGTCAGCGCGACCGTCTCGAAGCGCAGCCCGTGCTTCTCCGCGAGCGACCGGTGGGTGTCGACCGGGTCGATCACGGTGAAGCGGGCCTTGTCGTATTCGAAGTGGCGTTCGATCAGGGGCAGGGTGCCGCGGCCGATCGAGCCGAAGCCGATCATCACGATGGGGCCGGTGATGCGGCCGTGGACCGGGTGATGGGTCGGCTGGTCGGTCATGCGGGGAGATCCTCGTTGGCGGACGCGTCGCGGGTCCGCAGGTCTGGCTCGCGGGCGGGGTATGGCGCGCGTGTGACAGTGCGGCGACAGGCCCGCGTGGCGGTGCCGATGCGGTTCGAAGTTCAAGTCGCCGAAAGCGCGCTCAATGGCGGCTGGACCGCCCAAGGTCAACCGCACTGCGAGAGCGCGTGGGGCTGCGCATGCGGGTGGCTCACGCGTGGACCCGCCCAAAGACTGAGTTCTGTGCTGGCTCACGGCTCGCCGTCCAGCATGTTCCGAGGGTCGGTTGAAGGGCTAGCTGAGACGAGGCTGTTCGGTAGGTCGCGTGCGCGTCAGCGAAGCCGCATGTGGGATCCGGCGCAGGATGCGACTGACGAGCCTCGCGCCGTGGCGTGGGGGCAAGCAGTCTGATCGTTAACGCAGGGTTGACGGATCGCCGCCGCTGCATGCGTCAGATGCATGTGTCGTGCGCGCCCGGCCCGATGGAAGGCGCTTATGGCAGGGCTCATATTGCGATGCAGCAAGGCCGCGAAGTCGGCCGGATGCGACAGGGACAGTCGAAGCGCCCGAGACCTCGCAACTCGGAGTCCGCCATGCTCGCGCTCATCACCTCCCGGATTCCCGGCCCGGCCAACGAAAGCGCCGACCGCGACCCCGGTTTCATCACGCTCCTGTTCACGATTGCCCGCGCTGCCCGCAACGGAGCGGAAGGCGCGTTCGCGCGCCGGTGCGCCCTGGCTCGCGCCGTCGGCGGCCCGAACCCGCTCTGATGCGGCGGTCGTGGCGTGCCGGTCCGCGGATCGGTCACGCCATTGGTCACGCTCGGGAGATTGCGTCACCCCCCGTTGGGCAGTAGGCGGCTCTGCCGCTCCATGGCCCGGGGGTTCGTGATTCCATGCCGTCGTTCCCAGCGCTCGCGCGCATCAGCCTGATCGCCGCGCTGCTCGCCGTTCCCTTGACGCCCCGCGCGCAGGACGCCGAACCCGGGGAGGCGCCCGCGGCCGAGGCGGCTCCGAAGGCCCGTACCAAGCCGAAGCCCAAGCCGGCTGCGCCGAAGCCCGTGGCCAAGCCCGCCGAGGCCGCGACGCCCGCCGCCCACGGACCAGCGCACGCCGCGTGGCCGACCGGCGCGAGCACCGTCAGCGAGAGCTACGGCGACTGGACTATGACCTGCACGCGCCCGAACGAGAAGATCACCTGCATCGTGGCCCAGTCGCAGGGCGATTCGCAGACCGGGCGGCGCAAGTTCGCGGTCGAGCTGCAGACGCCGGTCGATGGCCGTTCCCAGGGCCTCGTGCTGATGCCCTTCGGCCTCTCCATCGAGCCCGGCGTTACCTTCAAGCTCGACGAGCAGACCCTCGGCAAGGGCGCGCCCTACACGTCGTGCGGCGTCGACGGCTGCTTCGTGCCGATCAGCTTCCCGACCCTGGCGCTCGACGGCATGCGGACCGCCAAGAAGCTGTTCGTGACCGGTCAGAAGGCCAGCGGCAGCGATCCCGCCACCATCGCGGTACCGCTGGAGGGCTTCCCGCAGGCGCTGGACCGTGCTGTCGCCCTGAGCGGCTGAGGGCAGGTTCGTTCCGCCGGAACCCGGTCGATTTTCGAGGTACGGTTAAGGCAGCGTTAGCTGCCCTGCCTCAGGATCCCGCCGAGATGTGGCGCCGTGCGCCGCGGCCCCGCCGGTGCCGCGCGCGCCGGGATGGGTCGGCGAGGCGATGGCAGCGGTGGGCGGGCGACCCCGGATCGGTCGAGGGTTCGGCGCGTGGATGCTGCGCGCGTCTCTGCCCGTGCTGGTCCTGCCGGTTGCCTATCTGGCGGCGATCGATCCAGCCCTTGCGGCCAAACTGACTGGCGCAAAGGGCAGCGAATCGGGGACCGGCCCGGGCGGCTACGGCCGGATCGTCCTCACCTTCGACAAGCCCGTCTCGGTGAAGGCCAAGCTCGCAGGCGGCATGCTGCTGCTCGGCTACGGCGAGCGCATCGCGGCCGGCCCCGAGCGCCTCGCCGAGGAGATGCCCGTCTACGTGTCGAGCGTCCGGCGCGATCCGGACGGGACCGGCCTGCGGGTCGCCCTGCAGAGACCCTACCGGATCAACCTGCAGACGGCGGGCGAGCGCGTCTTCGTCGACCTGTTGCCGGAGGGGTGGTCCGGCCTGCCGCCGCCGCTGCCGCCCGAGGTGGTGGCGGAACTCGCCCGACGGGCCCACGCCGCCGAGGAAGCGCTCAAGACGCGCATCCCCGAGCCGGTGCGCAAGCCCCTTGCCCTGGAGATCGCGCGGCTTCCGACGCTGACGCGTCTGTCGCTGCGCCTGCCGAACGAGGCGGTCACCACGGTGACCGCCGAGGGGACGGCGACGCGCCTGCGCGTGGTCGGGTCCTGGACGATCGACCCGGGCGAAACCCGCGGGCGCCCGCGCCCCGGCATCGCCAAAATCGCGACCGACGCCGATTCGACCTCGGCCAGCCTCCTCGTCACCCCCGAGGACGGGTACACGATCGGGACCGAGCGTGAGGACGGGGCCTTCTTCCTCGACGCGGTGCGGCGCAAGGCCCCCGAGACCGCCAAGACCGTCGTCGAGGTGCCCGGACCCTCGGCGGAGCCGGCCGCTGCGGCGCCCCGGCCTGCGCCCCCGCCCGTGCCGCCTGTGCGCGCCGCGGCAGCAGCCGTCCCGGAGCGGCCGCCCGAGGCTGCGCCGACCCGCAAGGCGGGCTCGGGCCTTGTCTTCCCATTTCACACCCTGCCGCCCGCCGTCCTGTTCGAGCGCGGCGGCATCGCCACGCTGGCCTTTGAGACCGCCGAGCCGGTCGCCGTGCCGGCGACAAGCCAGGGTCTGGCCCCGGCGGGCGCGCCCGAGCGGAGGGGCCCGCTCACGATCCTGCGCTTCCCGGTGCCGCTTGGCCGCCTCGTCGATCTGAACGCCGTCGCCACCGGGAATGGGCAGGCCTGGGAGCTCTCGGCGGGCGAGGCCCTCAGCCCAAGCGACACCATCGATCCCGTGCGCAAGCCCGACCTCTCGGGCCGGATCGCCGTCTCGCTGGCCTTGCCGCGACCCGGCTCGGCGACGTGGCTCGACCTCGACGGCGAGCGCATCGCGGTGGTCACCTCGGCGGCGCAGCGACCCGTGGGGAATCCGAAGAGCCGACGCTTCGTGGATTTCGAGATCCTGCCGAGCCGGCACGGCCTCGCGGTGCAGGCCGGCGCCGACGACCTTGAGGTCCGGCCCGACCTCGACGTCGTCACGATCGGCCGGGCAGGAGGCCTCGCCGCGTCCGCGACTTTACGGAGGCCCGATCCCATCCTCGCCGAGACCGGGACCCTCGCGGTCGCGCCCGAGGCCTGGGAGCGGGCGCGTATCGGCAACGTGCGCGAAACCCTGCGCGGGCTGGCCGCCGCGGCGGCCGCCGCGACGCCGTCCGAGCGCGGCCCGGCGCGTCTCGCCCTCGCCCGCGCCGAGTTCGCCAACGGACTCGATTCGGAGGGGTTGGCGGCGCTCGAGGCCGCGGCCGCCGACGACCCGCTGCTGGCCGCGCAGCGCGACATCGCGCTGCTGCGGAGTCTGGCACTCGTGCGCCTCGGGCGGCACGCGGAGGCCTTGAAGGTCCTGACGGTCCCGACCCTCGCCGACGATGCCGAGGCCGCCCTTTGGCGCGCCATGGCCTCGGCCGGACTCGGCGACTGGAAGGCGGCCGAGACAGGATTCCTCAAGGTCCTGCCGCTGGCCAAGAGCTATCCGGCGGATCTCGCGCAGACCATCCGGGCCGCCGCGGCCGAATCGGCCATCGAGACGGGCGACGTCGAGACTGCGGCCGCCCGGGCTGAGGCGGAGCGTGACCTGCCCCCCTGGATCCGGGACCGGCTCGCCCTGGTCCGAGCCCGCGTCGCCGAGGCGACCGGGCAGACCGAGGCGGCCCTGGACGCCTACGCCCGCCTGGACCAGACGGCCGTGCGCCCGGTCTCGGTGGAGGCGAGCCTGCGCGGGGCGCTCCTCGCCCGGGCCGCCGGCAAGCTCACCCTCGATGCCGCCGTCGAGCGCCTGGAGCGCCTCGCCCTGACCTGGCACGGCGGCCCGGTCGAGGATGCCATCACCGCCGGCCTCGCGCGCCTCTACCTCAGCGCTGGCCGCTGGCGCGACGCCTTCACGGCGGTGCGCCGGGCCAATGCCTTCGCGCCGAACGCCTCGACTTCGGAGGCGCTGTCGCGCGAGGCTCAGGCCGCGTTCGAGAGCCTCTACCTCACCGAGAAGGGCGACAGCCTCCCGGGGGTCCAGGCCGTCGCGCTGTTCTTCGACTTTCGTGAGCTGAGCCCGATCGGCCGACGCGGCGACGAGGTCGTGCGCCGGCTCGCCGACCGTCTGGTCGGTCTGGACCTGCTCGATTCCGCCGCCGACCTGCTCCAGTATCAGATCGACAACCGGCTCACCGGGCCGGCGCGCGCGGCGGTGGCCGCCCGCCTCGCCACGGTGCGGCTCATGGACGACAAGCCGATGCGGGCGCTGCAGGCGCTCGACGCCACCGACCTGCCCGAGCTTCCCGGCGAGCTTAAGCGGGCCCGCGGCCTGATCCGGGCCCGGGCCCTGTCGGATCTCACCCGCACCGACCTCGCCCTGGAGACGCTGGAGGGCGAGAGCGGTCCCGACATCGAGCGCCTGCGGGCCGACATCTACTGGGGCGCCCGCCGGTGGCGCGAGGCCGGGGAGGCGCACGAGGCGCTGCTCGGCGAGATGTGGCAGTCGGGCCAGGCTCTCGATGACCAGTCCCGGACCGACGCCGTGCGCGCCGCGATCGCCTACGACCTCGCCGGCGAGTCGATCGGGCTGGAACGGCTGAAGGCGAAGTTCTCGGAGGCGATGGCGGCGAGCCCGGACGCACGCACCTTCGCGCTTCTGACGGGCGCGAACCCGACCCGGGCGCCCGGCTTCCGCGCCATCGCGGCCCGCGCCACGAAGGCCGAAACCCTCTCGGCCTTCCTGGCCGAGTATCGCAAGCGCTACCCGGAGGCTGCGACCCCTGACCGGGGCCGGCCGGAGGCCGTCGGTGAAGGAGCACCCGCCGAGCAGCAGAGCAGCGCCGCCGCCACCGCGGCGCCGCCGGGGTGAGCCCCGTCGTCATCGATCCGGACGCCTTCCTGGAGATCGAGGGCGTCCGTGTCTGGACGCCGGAACGGAGCGCCGAGGCGTGGCGGCTGGCCCGAGAGGCCCTGCGCGCGGCCCTGCGCACGGCTGTGGCCACCGGATCGGTCCGAGGGGTGGTCGTCGTCTGCGGCCTTCAGGGGGCGGGCAAGTCCACCCGGATCTCCCGGCAGGAGCGGGACACCGCGACGGTCTACGTCGATGCCGTGCCGACGAGCGCGCGGCATCGGGCACCCGTCATCGCCATCGCGCGCGGGTTCGGCGCGCCCGCGGACGCCGTCTGGATCCGAACGCTGTTGCCCGTCGCCCTGGAGCGGAACCAGCAGCGCCCCCTCGACGGGCGCGTCCCGGAGGCGAGCATCCGATCGGTGGACCGCCTGTTCGAGCTGCCGACCTCCGCGGAAGGCTTCGCGTCGATCCGGATCGTCGAATCCTGACGCGGACCCGTCCTAACGCGTCAGGTGCGCCACCTGTAGGGCCTGATCGAACATCGCGTTGAGCGCCGCCGTGATGTCGCTCGGGCTGTTGGCCGTGTAGAAGAAGCCCGGCGACGCGCAGCTTTGGAGCGGGGTCGCGAGGGTCGGGCTGAAGCCGTTCACGCGGTTGTTCTCCCAGGCGATGCCGCCGCCGTAATCCGTGAAGCTGATGATGTTGTAGGGGATGTAGAGGACCGAGATCGTCGCGCCCGCAGTCTTCAGCGCCGAGCAGAGCGACGGATCGATCTGGGACGGCTGTGAGCCGTCCCAGTTGCCGGCCGCGTAGCCCGGGAAGGTCGAGGGGTTGCCGGGATAGTAGTATTTTCCGTTCTGGTTGATGGCGAAGTGCTGGCCGTTCTGCATGCCGTCGGTGACCAGGAAAACGAAGGGCCGCCGCACGAGCGCACTGGAGCCGTCGCCGAAGCCGCCCGCTGCCGTGATGGTGGTCTTCATCTGCGGCAGGACGACCTCGAAATGCGTCCCCCCGGCACCCGTGCCCGTGCTCGGATCACTGAGGCTGTAAAGCTGGGTGGTCCCGGTATCGAGGAGGTTCGTCAGGGCGAGCGGCCAGGTTTGTCCGCATTGAGCTTTGCTGTTCAGCGTCGCGATCGAGCTGTTGATGTCGGCGAGCGTGCCCATCTGGTTGATGAACGGGTAGAGGCCGACCCGATACTGGTTCGCCATCGACGGGTTGGAAGCCCGGGTGATGAGGGAGCAGACCGCGTTGTTCAGTGCGTCCGACCGCAGCTGGATCTTGCCGGCCGCGAGATTCCAGCCGGTATAGCCCGGGAAGTGGCAGGCGAACTGGCAGCCCTGCTTGTAGTCCGACCACATGTCCCTGTTGCTGGCGGCGAGTTGCGTCATGCCGGTGCTCGTGGCCGGCAGGCCCATGGAGCCGGACACGTCGAGCAGGAGGTAGAAGTCGAGGTAGCTGGGCAGGTCAGCCGAGGCCGTGACCGTGTTGCCGATGGTCGTAGTCGGCGTCCGGAAAAGCTGGCCGAAATTGTTCTTGATCGTGGCCGTGTAGCTGACCGTCGACTTGATCGTCTGGCCGGTGCGGCTGAGCTGCGGTGTCTGCAACTGCACCTGGGCAAACGGCACCGAGCCGGCATTGACCGTGAACGCGTTGGTCGCCTGGGCGGTGCCTGCCGCGAAGGCGTTGGCGGTGAGGTTGCTCTGGATCGGGTTTGTCGCGAAATAGGCCTTGGCCGAAACGACTCCCGCGATGGCGGCCGCGTCCGCGGCGGCATCGAGCTTCGCCTTGTCGGTGATCGCCACGCCGTAATCGACGCCGTAGCCGATCAGGCCGACCATCGGCAGCAGGCTGAACGCGAACAGAATCGTCACGTTGCCGGATCGCGCCCGGAGCAGGGACGCCGCCCGGTCACGGAGGCGGCGGACCGGGTTCAGTAGCCGGGACATTTCGTGGCGATTCCATCGTTGCCCGTCGGGTCGAAGTTGACGAGCGTGGCGTAGCGCGGCTGCACGTACATCGAGCGGGCGATCCGCACGGCCGGGATGAACCGCGCGCCGAAGCTCGGCTTGAAGTTGAAGACAACGTCGACCGCAAGGAGGGAGCCCGGTCCGAAGACCGAACGGGGCAGCGTCGTGCGGCTCGGCGGTGCCGCGTTGTCGGCCGGAAGCTGGGTGGGCGTGCAGGGACGGTAGTTGCCGCCGCTGGTCCCCGTGCTGGTCCAGACGACGTTCGCCGCAAAGCAGTTGCTCTGGTCGCTCGTACTCGGGCAGTTTGAGGCGGTCGGTTGGAAGGTGACCGACGCGAAGGTGATGGTGATGTCCTGCCACCATTGCAGGCCCTGCCGGGACGCGTCCTTCATGAGGTACGGGAACAGGACGAGGGACGAATCGAAGCTGAAATGCAGGTCCGCGGCGTTGACGGTGGCGACCGTGCCGTTCTGCGGCGGCTGCGCCTGCGACAGCATCTGGCTGATCGACTGAGCGATCAGCTCCACTTTGCGCGTCGCGTTGATGTAGGTGACGAGCTGCGTCCCGGCGATCATGAGGATCAGCAGCACCGGGAAGATCAGCGCAAACTCGACCGCCGACACCGCCCGCGTGTCCGCGCCGAAGCGGCGCGCCGGCGAGGGGATCGCGCCAACCATCAGAACAGCTCGTTGCGGAAGGCCGCCGTGGAGACCGTCAGGAAGGCCGGGGAGCCGTTGTAGGTCGCGCCGCCGAGGATCGACGCGAAGGCCGCCGGCAGGAACGTGATCGGGTAGACAACCAGCAGGAACTGATAGGCGCCGCGTGAACCCAGCGTGTACTGGCCGGAGCCCGGCGTCAGGGGCGGCATCTGCAGGCCACTCATGTCCGACTTGACGTAGCTGTAATAGCCGCTCGGCGAGGTTCCGGTCGGCACGACGTAGAGGTTGATCACCACGTTGCTGCACTTCACCATCGACGGCAGGTAGCCGCACAGCACGGTCCGGAAGCCGGCCTGGTCCATGGTGCTGGCTTGCGCCGCGCCGGTCATGATCTGCCGCGACGCGCGGGTCGCCGCGTAGTCGAGGGACTGGTTGATGAACAGGATCAAGGCCACCGTCATGACGAACAGGATCGTCATGATCAGCATCGCCGCGACGAGGGCGAACTCGACCGCTGCGGCACCCTTCCGATCGCGCGTATATCGACGTAGCAAAAGCATGCGGCATGCTCGCACGAGAGTGCTAAAGGTCCATTAAAGACGACCTGAAGACTCCGCTATGTCATCGCAAATTCGTTATCCGCCGTAACTCTGAACAAGAGATCCCGCCACCAAGGTCCACCCGTCGACCAGCACGAAGAAGATCAGCTTGAACGGCAGCGAGACTGAGGCCGGCGGCACCATCATCATGCCGATGGCCATCAGAACCGAGGCGACCACCAAGTCGATGATCAGGAACGGGATGAACAGCAGGAAGCCGATCTCGAAGGCGCGGCGTAACTCCGAGATCATGAAGGCCGGGGTCACGATTTCGAGCCCGATATCGTCTGGTCCCTTCGGTACCGGCACCTTCGCGAGATCGAGGAACAGCTTGAGGTCCTTTTCGCGCACGTTGCGCAGCATGAACGTCTTGAGCGGCGCCGACGCGCGCTCGAAAGCCTGCGTCTGGGTGATCCGTCCCGCAACCAGGGGTTCGATGCCGGCGCTGTAGGCGGCCCGGCCGGTCGGCGCCATCACGAAGGCGGTCAGGAACAGCGCCAGGCTGACGATCACGGCGGTCGGCGGCGCCGTCTGGGTGCCCAGCGCCGAGCGCAGGATCGAGAGCACGACCACGATCCGTGTGAAGGCCGTGGTCATCACGAGAACCGAGGGCGCGACCGCCAGCACGGTGATCAGCGCGACGAGCTGGAGTGCGCGCTCGGTGGTGCCACCGGCACCCAGGTCGAGGGTGACGCTCTGCGCAAGCGCCGGCCCGGTTGTGAGCGCCGCGCCGGCCAGCGCGGCCAGCCCCGCCAGTCCGAGGAATCGGGACCGGCGCCGCGCGAGGCACTTCGGACGGGTCGGCACGGCGGGCATCGGCGTCACGGACGGTCGCAGGTCGGGGTCGCCGCGCGCACGCCGGCGCGCCGCGCCTCCAGGTTCTGCCAGACGAGGAGCGCCGGGAGGCCCAGCACCACGTCGGGCACGCGGCGGGCGAGCGACAGGGCGATTGCCGTGCCGGCGTCGATGCCGAACAGGCCGCAGACCAGCACGAGGCCGCCCTCCTGCACGCCGAGCCCGCTCGGGACCAGGAAGGCGGCGGCCTTGATCGCTTGGCTGAGCGCCTCGATCACGAGGATGTCCGACAGGCTGACGGTGTCGATCCCGATGCAGGTGAGGACGACGAAGACCTCGGCCGTGCCGAGGAGCCAAGCGAGCGCGTGCAGGGCGAAGGACTGGGCGAGATGCCCGCGCCGCCCCGGCGCCCAGACCGCGTCCAGGGCGCCCTGGATGCGCCGGGGTGGCTCCGGGCGCGCCTCGGTCTCGCGTACGAAGCGCCGGCCGAGGGCGCTGACGCGGTCCTCGATCATCCGCACGATCCCGGTGCGCTGGAGTACGAAGAAGGCCGCGACCGCGAAACCCGCCGCGGCGAGCGCCCGCAGCGTCCAATCCGCGAGTTCGGCCGCCGCCGCCCCCTCGACGCGGCTGAGCAGCGCCGCCCCGAGCCCGGCGAACAGGGCGAGCGTTCCAACCTGGAACAGCAGGTCGGCGAGCACCGAGGCGGCCGCCAGCGACCCGGCGACACCCCAGAAGGTGAGGAGCCGCGCGCCGAGGACGTCGCCGCCGACCGACGCGACGGGCAGCAGGACGTTGATGCCCTCGCGCACGAAGCGCAGGATCAGGCAGGCCGCTGCGGGTGCGGGCGAGAGCCCGTCGAGGATGCGCGCCCACGCGATGCCGCACAGGATCACCACGAGCGCCCGCACGAGGGTGACGCCGACGAAGCCCGCCATGCCGATCCGTCCGAACGCCGCGGCCACGGACCCGAGATCGTTGGTCGCCACGAGCCAGACCGCGAGGCCGAGCCCGACCAGGGTGCCGAGCAGCGGCAGGCGGCGCAGCGCGGCCCGGGCGACCCGGCGCGTCCAGGATGCGCGGTCTCCGCTCACGGCCGGGGCGTGCGGGTTGCGCGTCGGGAGGTGGGCAAGCGCGGGCGCTCCAGGTTCGGGCCGGTCAACGGATCGGAGGCGATTCGTCAGAAGATACCGCCGCTAGAGCGGTAATGGGGCCGAATTCGGGGACGGACCGGCGCGCAGGATCGGGGGCCGGCGCGGGCGGCAAGGCGGGGCCGAGGATCGCCGCCAGAGCCTCCTGCGGGCTGGAATCGGGATCGAGCAGCATGACTCGGCCGGCCGCGAGGCTCGCGCCGGTGGCGACCGCCAGCGCCCGCTTGGGGCAGGGGCCGAGGCAGCCCGCTTCGACGATGCAGAGCTTCCTCCTGGGTCCGGACTTCGCATCCGCGGCGCACTTTCCGGCGTGCTTGCTGGCCTTCTTCAGGCGCTCGCGAACGGTCCGCACCCGCAGGCCCTGCCGCTTGGCGCATTTGCGGCACACGACCACGACGTCGGTGAGTTTCGTCTTCGCAGAGCGGCCGGATGCGCGGAGGGATGGGCGAGGCGCGGCGGCGCCCGCGGGACGTGGGTCTGTCATCATCCAGAGACTGTAGGCCGCGATAGACGGGCCGGGCTACGTCGCCCGTCGCCGCGGTACGGCGGCCAGGGCGAACGCCATAAAAAGGGCCTAAAAGAACAGGAAGCCGGTAACGCGCACGGGCCGTCTTCGGCCGGCGCCGCAGCAGCGGGACCGGCGCAGATCCAGGAACAATGAGCGGATGAACTTCGACGACGTCAAGGACGACACGCGCGAAGCCGAACTCGTGACGTTCACCGCCTCGCCGCTGCCCGAACTCCGGCGCAGCGCGGAGACGATCCGGCCCGTGCCGGAGAAGCGTACGGCCCGGGCGCTGGTCGCCTCGGTCCGGTCTCGCCTGGACTGGACGCGGCTGCCGGGCCTGCGCCCGCGCCGGGAGGATACATCGAGCTACGCGTCCCGGCTGATCCGCCGCGTCAGCCTGTTCGTGCTGCTTCCGACCCTCGTGGTCGGTTTGTACCTGTTCGCCTTCGCGTCCAACCAGTACATCGCCGAGGCCCAGTTCGCCGTGCGCGGCAACGTCGAGCCGATGGAGAACATCGCGCTGGGTCAGTTCACGAACCTGATCCAGAAGCACAACAGCCAGGACAGCTTCATCGTCCGCGACTATATCACCAGCCAGACCATGGTCGAGGCTCTGGAGAAGAGCATCGGCATCTCGAAGATGTTCTCGCGCCGCGAAGGGGATTTCTGGGCACGCTTCAGCGCGAACGACCCGATCGAGGATCTCACCAAATACTGGCGCAAGCACGTCGACGCGCATATCGACTCGATCTCGGGCGTGATCCGCCTGTCGGTCCGGGCCTTCACGCCCGAGGACGCCCTGACCATCGCCCGCGAGGTCGTGAAGCGCGCCGAGGCGCTGATCAACGACATCTCGAAGCGCGCGCAGGCCGACATGGTGACTCAGGCGGAATCCGACGCCAAGACCGCCCAGGATCGGCTCCGCCAGGCCCATCTCGCGCTGCAGAACTTCCGCAATCAATGGGGCGTGATCGACCCGGTCAAGACGGCCGAGGGGACGATGACCACCATGATGCTCCTGCGGAAGGACAAGCTGAAGGCCGAGAACGAGCTGCAGGTCCTGCGGGGATCGAACCTCGACGAGCGGTCCCGCTCGATCCAGGTCCTGGTCTCCAACGTCGCGGCCATCGAGCAGCAGATGAAGACACTGCAGGCCGAATTGACCAATGCCAGCACGGCGGGCGGCCAGAACCTGACCGAGGCACTGGTCCAGTACGAGGGGCTGATGGTCGAGCGGACCATCGCCGAGAAGCTGGAGGAATCGGCCCGCATGCTGCTCGACCGGGCCCGGGTCTCGGCGACGAAGCAGCACATCTTCCTGGCGACCTTCGTGCCACCGGTCCTGCCCACCGACAGCCTCTATCCCGAGCGGTGGCACACCCTGATCGTGTCGTTCTTCTGCTTCCTGGTGATCTGGAGCTCGTCCTCCCTCCTGATCGCGGGCATCCGCGACCAGCGGATGTAGGCCGCTGCCGCGCGCGGGATCTGGATCCCGCGCGGCCTCGTCTGTAGAGGGAGGCGGCCCGGCGGTCCGGGCGGCCCGGTGGAAGAGCGAAGTCTAACCGTCCATGTCGGATTTCTCCGATCTCGTCGCGAAGGCGATCCAGCCCTCGATGACCCGGGAGGAGCGCGAGGCGGTCTACTCCGTCGTGCGGCAGGCCGTGCTCCGCCTGCAGGAGCGCGAGGCGCTGTCCCCCGGCGATCCGCGCGTGGCCCTCCAGCGACATCTCGTCGAGGAAACGATCCGCGACATCGAGGGGGACGTCGCCCGCTACCAGTCGCTCCGCAAGCTCGAACAGGCTTTCGCGGTTCAGAACGCGGACGACAAGGCCGCGCAGGGCCGGCGGCGCTAGGTCCGACCCGGCCCGCGCGGCTCGGACTGGCACGCCGGATCGGCGCGCCGTCTGCCTACCCGAAGGCCGCGCTCGCCCGCACGCTGCCGGGCTCGGCGACTTCCAGGCCCGCCGAGACGTACTCGTTGAGCTTGTTGCGCAGGGTCCGGATCGAGATGCCGAGGATCTTGGCCGCGTGGGTGCGGTTGCCGAGGCAATGGTCGAGGGTGTCGAGGATCAGGTCGCACTCGACCTGCGCCACCGTCCGCCCCACCAGCCCCCGCGTCGCCGCCTCCGCGGCCTGGGCGGCGCGGGCCGCCGGCCCCTCGGCGGCGAAGGCCTCGCCCTCCGGCGAGAGGATCGCCTCCGGGCCGATCGCCTCGCCCGAGGCCAGCAGCACCGCCCGGTGCAGGGTGTTCTCCAGCTCCCGCACGTTGCCGCGCCAGGGGTTCTTCACAACCACCGACCGGGCCTCGGCGGAGAGCGGGCGGGGCGGAACCCCGTTCACCGCGGCGTATTTCCGGGCGAAATGGTCGGCGAGCTCGAGGATGTCGGCCGGCCGTTCGCGCAGGGGCGGCAGCTTCAGCGAAACGACGTTGAGCCGGTAGAACAGGTCCTCGCGGAACGTGCCCTTGCGGACCTCCTCCACGAGGTTGCGGTTCGAGGTGGCGAGCACGCGGATGTCGACCCGCACCGGGGCGGTTCCGCCGACACGATCGATCACCCGCTCCTGCAGGGCGCGCAGCAGCTTCGACTGCAGGCGCACATCCATCTCGGAGATCTCGTCGAGGAGCAGGGTGCCGCCATTGGCCTCCTCGAAGCGGCCGATCCGCCGGGCGACGGCGCCGGTGAAGGCGCCCTTCTCGTGGCCGAACAGCTCGGATTCGAGAAGCGCCTCGGGGATTGCAGCGCAGTTGACCGACACGAAGGGCTTGGAAGCCCGATTGGACTTCTGGTGGACGTGTCGGGCCAGGACCTCCTTGCCGGTGCCGCTCTCGCCGGTGATCAGCACCGAGGCCTCCGAGCGCGCGACCTGCTCGGCCAGCTTGACCACCCGCTCCATGGACGGATCACGCCACACGAAGGCGGCGCGGTCGGTGGTGACCGCCTCCAGCACCGCGGCGATCATCTCGGGGTCGGGCGGGAGCGGGATGTACTCCTTGGCGCCGGCCCGGATCGCCGCCACGGCGGCCTGCGCGTCCGCCGAGACCCCGCAGGCGACCACCGGCGTACGGATCCGCTCCGCCTCCAGGGCGGAGACGAGGTCCCGGATCGGCAGCGAGACGTCGATCATGATCAGGTCGGCGCCGCGGGCGCGCAGGACGTTGAGGCCCTGCGGCACGGCATCGGCCTGCGTCACGGTCGCGCCGCGCTGCATGGCGATCTTCGAGGCGGTGATCAGCTCGCCGTTGAGCCGCCCGATCATCAGGAGCCGCATGGTTCGTCCCTCTCAAAGCGCGAGGCGCGGTCGGCCGTCACCGGCGCCGCTGCCGACATCTCATTCACCCTTGACGATCTCGGTCATCGTCACCCCGAGCCGGTCCTCGACGAGGACGACCTCGCCGCGGGCCACCAGCCGGTTGTTGACGAACACGTCGATCGCCTCGCCGACCTTGCGGTCGAGTTCGAGCACGGCCCCCGGCGCCAGCCGGAGCAGGTCGCCGATCGGCATCCGGGCAGAGCCCAGCACCGCCGAGACCATCACGGGCACGTCGAAGAGCTGCTCCAGGTCGGAGGCGGTCTTCGGGGTCGTGGGCGCGTCGCGGATCGAGTCGCCCACGTAGTCCGGGTCGTGGTCGCCGAGCTGGGGCAGGCTGAAATCGTCGGACATCCGGGTTCCTTCAGGGGCTCGGGGCCAGGCCGAGGGCGTCGAGGACGGACGCCTCGATGCGGGCGCGCTCGCGAACGATGCCGCCATCCGCCCACTCGATGCGGGCATCGCCCGCCGCCATGTCGGGGTCGCCCAGGACCACGAGGCGACCCTCGTAGCCGCGCTCGCGGGCGAGGCGCTTCACCAGGGTCTCGGCCTCCTCCACGAGGCCGTCATGCACGCGCACCACGAGGTGGGGCACGCCGCGCAGGTGCTGGAGCGCCGTCCGCGCGGCCTCGCCGATGCCGGCCAGCGGGGCGGCGTCGAGGGCGTCGCCCGCGACCTTGCGGGCGATCAGCATGGCGACCTCGACGGCCTGCGCCTCGCGCTCGGCGTCCCGGGCATCGGCCTGGGCGAGGAGGCCCGCGGCGGCCAGCGCCAGCCGGGTCATCGCGTCGGCGAGCCGACCCTGCGCCTGCGCCTCGGCCTGGGCACGGCCCTCCTGAAGGCCGCGGGCATGCGCCTCCGCCTCGGCGCGGGCGGAGGCCTCGGCGACGCGCTGCGCCTCGGCGCTCGGGCGGCCGCTGCGGAAGTCGGTCTCGAACAGGAACGGCTTCGCGCTCCGGGCGGTCTGGGGGCTCAATAGACCAGCTCCTCCTCGGCGCTATTCTTGGCGATCATGATCTCGCCCTTCTCGGCGAGGTCCTTGGCGATCTCGGTCATCCTGGCCTGCGCCTCATCCACCTCCTTGAGGCGGACCGGGCCGAGGGAGGCCATCTCGTCGGTGAGGTTCTTGGCGGCGCGGGCCGACATCTGCTTCATGAAGAAGCCCCGGGTCGTCTCGTTGCCGCCCTTGAGCGCGCGGCACAGGGTCTCGTTGTCGACCTGGCGCATCAGGGTCTGGACGCTGCCCGGATCGAGCTTCAGCAGATCCTCGAAGGTGAACATCAGCTCGCGGATGCGCTTGGCCGAGCCGCGGTTCGCCTGGTCGAGGGCAGCGAGGAAGCGGCCCTCCGTCTGCCGGTCGAAGGCATTGAACACGTCGGCCATCATCTCGTGCGCGTCGCGGCGCTGGGTCTGCGCGATGGTCGAGACGAACTCGACCCGCAGCGTCTCCTCGATGTGGCGCAGGGCCTCCTTCTGCACCGTCTCCATGCGCAGCATCCGGTTGAGGCAATCGATGGCGAAATCCTCGGGCAGGATGGTGAGCACCTTGGCGGCGTAGTCGGCCCGCACCCGCGAGAGCACGACCGCGACGGTCTGCGGGTACTCGTTGCGCAGGAACGAGGCGAGGATCTCCGGGTCCACCTGGGCGATCGAGGCCCAGACGCGCTTGCCGGAGGCGCCCTTGATCTCCGCCATGATCAGCGAGACCTGATCGCTCGGGAAGATCTTCAGGAGCAGCGCCTCGGTCCGCTCGAAGTTCGACGAGATGCCGCCGCTGTTGCCGAGCTTCGTCACGAACTCGATGATCAGCTTCTCGACCGTCGCCGCCTCCAGCGTCCCGAGCTGGACCATGGCGTGGCTGACCTTCTTGATCTCCTCCTCTTCCAGCATCTGCCAGATCGGCGCGCCTTCCTCCTCACCGAGCATCAGGAGGAGCGCGGCGGCGCGCTGCGGGCCGGGCATCGACGCGAACGAATCGCCGCCCACGGCCGTCAGGGTGTTCGCCAGACCTAGTGCTCCCGCCGCCATCGTGCTGCCCTCGAATCCCTACGCGTCACTCTTCCTGGATCCAGGTGCGCAGCACCTCGACGGTCTCGGACGGGCTCGCCCGGACCATGTCGACGACGCGCTGGACCGTCTCGGCCTGGACCTGGCCGTTGATCTTGGCGAACTCCATCAGCCGGGCGGTCGGGTTGTCGCGGTCGATGACCGTGACGGTCCCGCCGGGGCTCACGGTCACGGCCGCGTCGCCGGGCAGGCTGATCCCGGCGCCGGCGAGCGATGGCGGCGCCGGCACCGGCGCCAGCACCTGCCGCACCAGCGGCCGCACCACCGTCAGCAGGACGATCAATGTGAGGAGCGCGAGCACGGCGAGCTCGGCCATGCGCAACACGTCCTCCTTGGTGGGCGCGAGCAGCGACTGCATCAGCGTCGGCTCGGTGAATTGCGGCACGCTCGGGGCCTCGGCGAAGCGCAGGTTGACCACTTCGATCTGGTCGCCGCGCGCCTTGTCGAAGCCGACGGCGCTGCGCACGAGCGCGGTGATCCGCTCGATCTCGGCGGGCGCGCGCGGGCTGTAGGTCTGCTTCCCGTCGGGCGCGGTGGCGTAGACGCCGTCGACCACCACCGCCACCGACAGGCGCTTGATCCGGCCGCCCTCGGCGATCTCCGTCTTGGTGACGCGGGAGATCTCGTAGTTCGTGGTCTCCTCGTTCTTGTTGGTCGCGTCCTTCGGCGCCGGCGCCTTGTCGCCACCGTTCGCGCCCGGCAGCTCGTTGCCGACGCTGACCTGCCCGTCGGCGTTGGCGGTCAGCGCCGACTCGGTGCGGGTCTGGGCGGAGCGGACCACCCGGCTCTCGGGATCGAAGGTCTCGGAGCGGCTCTCGATCCGGTTAAGGTCGAGTTCGGCATTGACCTGGACGCGGGCCCGGCCCGGGCCGACGATGCCGGCGACCACGTCCTCGATCTGGCCGCGCAGGCGCCGCTCCAGGCCGACCTGCCGGTCCTCGAACCCGCTGGCGGCGTCGGCCTCGGCACCCTTCGCGCCGTCGGCGAGCAGCCGGCCGCGCTCGTCCACGATGGAGACGCGGTCGGGCTTCAGGCCCTCCACCGCGGAGGCCGCGAGGTGGCGGATCGCCCGGACCTGCCCGGCATCGAGGTCTCCCATGAGCTTCAGCACAATGGCGGCGCTCGGGGTCTCCCGGTCGCGCTCGAACAGGCGGCGCTCCGGCAGCACGAGATGGACGCGGGCGGCCTGGACCCGGCCGATCGCCCGGATCGAGCGGGCGAGCTCGCCCTCGAGGGCGCGCAGGTGGTTCACGTTCTGCACGAAGTTTGTGGACGAGAACGCGTCGCCCTTGTCGAAGATCTCGTACCCGACGCCACCCTGCACCGGCAGGCCCTTGCCGGCGAGGTCCATGCGCAGCTTCGCGAGGTCGGCACGCGGCGCCATGATGGTCTGACCGGCGTCGCCCTTGGTCTCGTAGCGGATGCCGCGGCTGTCGAGTTCGCGGACGACGGCGGCCGAATCCTGCATCGACAGGTCGGAGAACAGCACGCCCAGGTCGGGGCGCGAGACCCGAAGGATGATGAAGGCGAAGAAGCCGATCAGCGTCAGGGTCACGGCCGCCATGGCGGCGATCCGGGCCGGTCCGAGCTTCGTGACGAGATCGAGGACCGGCTTCACGGGAGGGTTCGCTGCACTCGAAACGCGGGGCGGGCCCCTGCGGCCCGCCCGGCAGAATTTGCCCAGGACGTGGTTAGCGGGGCGTTAATGCCGGGCCTCGACGGCGGCCCGGAACGCGAAAAGCCGCGCCCGGGGTGCGGACGCGGCTTCGTGAGGGAGACCATTCCGTCGGTCCAGGCACTGCCGCGGCGGTCCGGAACGAGGGACGCGGCGGAAACGCCGTGGCTCAGTGCCGGTAATGCTGGATCCGCGTCGTCCGAAGGCCGGCGAGCCCGTGCTGGTCAATCGAGAACTGCCAGCTCAGGAATTCCTCGGTGGTCAGGGTGTAGCGCTTGCAGGCCTCCTCCAGGCTGAGGAGACCGCCGCGCACGGCGGCTACGACCTCGGCCTTGCGGCGGATCACCCAGCGGCGGGTGCTCGGCGGCGGGAGGTCCGCGATCGTCAGGGGGCTGCCGTCGGGCCCGATCACGTACTTCACTCTCGGGCGGCTCGGTTCGGTCATGATACGCTCTACACTCGACTGACCTGTCGAGCGTTGAATGTACTTGCGCCCGCTTAAGAGATGTTGAAGCGAGTCACTCGGATGTGATTCGTTAAGTGCCACTTGTGGACAACCCGATGGTCTGCACGCTGGACAGGGGCACTTTCTGCGAGCCGATCATCAGGATCGGCGTCGTTCCGCTGAGATCGACCTCGTCCACCGTGCCGGTCAGGCTCGTGTCGACGGCGACGCTGGCGCCCGTGGCGTCGGTGGCCGAGACCTTGATGGAATAATTGCCGGCCGCCGAGGTGAGGCCGGCCGAGGTCTTGCCGTTCCACGTGTAGGTCTGGCTTCCGGCGGCCAGCGACGTGGTCTGCGTGGCCACGACGTTGTTCTTCGAGTCCAGGATCGTGATCACGGCCTTCGAGGCGGCGCGGGCCGGGGTCAGACTCCACGAGGCCGAGCCGTTGGATAACTGCGACGTGCTGCCGTCCGCCGTGATGGTCTTGCCGATGTAGCTGGTGGCCGAGGCCGAGCTCGCGGATTGAGACGCGCTCAGGATGCTGTCGAGCCGGTCGTTGGTCTTGAGCTGCTGCTCGACGCCGGCGAACTGCACCAGCTGCTGCGTGAACTGGTTGGTGTCCATCGGGTCGAGGGGGTTCTGGTTCTTGAGCTGCGTGGTGAGCAGCGTCAGAAACTGCGTGAAGTTGCTGGCGATCTCGGTGGCGTTGCCGCTGCTGGCCGCCGAGGATGCCGCCGTGGCCGTAGTGGCTGTGGTGCTCGATATGCCGGTCGTCACGCTGCTCTCTCCCGTGCCAGGTCGGTCCGCGCTGTCCGCGCGTCAAAGTCGTTGCCTTGCAGGAGGGCCGGGGGCCGCGTCCCGCGTCCAATGCCCTAGATCCGGATGTCGACGCCGCCGTAGCCGCGCAGCCACCGGGTCGGGGCGATGATCTCCTGCGGCGCCTCGGCCTGATCCCGGTTCCATGAGACCGCGCCGCCGCGGGGCGCGTTGTCCTGCTGGCTGCCGCCGCCACCCTGGGCGCTGCCGTCGCCGCGCAGCGACAGGTTGAGGCCGCCGCCCGAGGGGTCGAGGCCGGCCTGGGACAGGGCCTGCTGCAACTGGCCGGCGTCGCGCTGGAGCATCGCCAGGGTCTCGGGCCGGTCGACCACGAGGTGGGTCATGACCGTGCCGTGCGCCTTATCGATCGCGAGCTTGACGTCGATCCGCCCGAGCTCGGCCGGGTCGAGCCGGATCTGGAACTCGTTCGAGCCGCCGAGGGAGCGCAGGCCAATGGCCATCGGCACCTGCCCGATGGGGATGGCGGCCTCCGTCTGAACCGGCGCGGCGGTCTGCGGCGTCGCGGCGGCCTGTCCAGTGGCCGAAGGCCCGGCGGACGCCGCCGTGGGGCCGGTCGGCGGCGGCGAGCCCTGGACAGGCGGCGCTCCCTGGGGGGGGGCGGCCGGACCCGCCGCGAGGCTCTGACCGCCATCCTGGCTGGCCTCGGCCAGGGCCGCGAGAAAATCCGTGCCCTTGGTGGCGGCGGTTTCGGCGGCGTCGCCCGACGCGGCCGGAGCGGCCTCGACGGGCGCGGCGCCCTTGCCGGCCTTGCCCTGAACCGCAGCCACGGGGGTCGTCGCGGCGGTTCCAGGCGCAGCCGCCTGGTTCGCGGGAAGGCCACTCGCCGCGCCACCGATCGGCAGACCCGATAGGGCCGGGAGGGATGGACCTGCGCCGCCCGCCTTCGGTGGGCTGACCGACCCGTCCGCGGGGGCGTCTTCCGAACCGGTCTCGGTGGCATCGGTCGCAGCGACGGCCGTGCGGACCGGGCCGCCTTCGCCCAGGGTCGCGAGCAGGGCGAGGAGCGCGGCAGCCGGATCCGCAATCACCGGTGCCGGGACCGGATCAGGCGGCTGCGGCTGGTTGGCGTCGGCCTGTTGCGAAGACATCTCCGAGTCGGTCTGGGCCGTGGCTTGGGTGTCGGCGGCGGCGGGAGCGGCGGCCGCTTCCCGGGCCGGCGCGGTCGCATCGGAGGGCGGCGCGGCGGTTCGCTCCGTGGGACCGGGCTGCGGTATGGCCGTCGTGTCCTTCTTGTCCGCCGGCGCG
The DNA here is from genome assembly GCF_053346215.1 of Methylobacterium sp. A49B. Lineage (NCBI taxonomy): Bacteria > Pseudomonadati > Pseudomonadota > Alphaproteobacteria > Hyphomicrobiales > Methylobacteriaceae > Methylobacterium > Methylobacterium sp. A49B. Next base: position 8,902 of record NZ_JBKFBO010000082.1, on the reverse strand, counting down.
CCGGCCTGGGCGGACGGCGCGCCCGCCTGCGCGATGCTCTGTGGGCGAACCGGCGCACCGGTCGCCGGCTTGGCGGCGTCGGCCCGACGGTCAGAGGCCCGGGCGTCGGCCTGGACGGAGGCATCCCGCGCGCGCGCCGACGCCGCGCGGCTCACGTCGGCCTGATCACGCTGGAGCGCCTGCCGGGCCTGCGTCGTCGCCGCCGCGTCGCGCTGGCTCGCCGCCCGGGCCCGGGTCGCCGCCGCGTCGTCCTGCGCCTGCGCGGCGCTCAAGGCCGCGCCGAAGCGGTCCTGCGCGGACGTGCCGGACCGGGCCTCGACGCCCGCTGCCTCCCAGCTCGATCGCGTGGACGGCCTCCGCGCGGACGGAATCCCCGCGGTGACATCCAACCGATCCGCCGCACCGCTTGCCATGCCGGGCTCCTCTCCGCCTGCCTCGCAGCAAGGCACGCGCCATCCGGCTTCACGTGCAAGGTATTGCGGTATATGCGTTTTCTCTGCGGAGGCCGGCCCTCGATGCGGACGAAGCTGCCGCGCGCCCGGCAGGATCTGCCGGGTCGGTGATGCCGGCAGGCCCGGCTGCCCTGGAAAGCCGGACGAAGTCTCGCTATAGACGCACCGTGCAGCCGGGAAGCTTCCGGGCCGGAGGCTGCGGATCCTCGCGATGAACGCCCTCGATCTTCCCAAAGCCCCCCACCAGACGCGCGTCGTCGTCGCCATGTCGGGCGGCGTCGATTCCTCCGTGGTGGCGGGTCTGCTGACGCGGCAGGGCTTCGACGTGGTCGGCGTGACGCTCCAACTCTACGACCACGGCGCGGCGACGCACCGTAGGGGCGCCTGCTGCGCCGGCCAGGACATCAATGACGCGCGCGCGGCAGCCGCGCATCTCGGCATCCCGCACTACGTCCTCGATTACGAGGATCGGTTCCGCGACGAAGTCATCGAGAAATTTGCCGAGAGCTACCTCGCCGGCGAGACGCCGATCCCCTGCGTCGAGTGCAACCGCACGGTGAAGTTCCGCGATCTGCTCGGCCTCGCCCGGGACCTGAACGCCGACGCGCTGGCCACCGGGCACTACGTCGCCAGCCGCGCGCTGCCGAGCGGCGGCCGGGCGCTGCATCGCGCCCTCGACCCCGCCCGGGACCAGAGCTACTTCCTCTACGCCACCACCGCCGAGCAGCTGGACTTCCTGCGCTTCCCGCTGGGCGAGATGGAGAAGGCCGAGACCCGCGCGCTGGCGAAGGACCTCGGCCTGTCGCTGGCCGAGAAGCCGGACAGCCAGGACATCTGCTTCGTGCCGCAGGGCCGCTACAGCGACGTCATCGCGCGCCTGCGCCCCGACGCTGCCCGCCCGGGCGAGATCGTCGATCTCGCGGGCCACGTGCTCGGCCGGCACGACGGCATCGTCCATTACACGGTCGGCCAGCGAAAGGGCCTCGGCCTGTCCGGGCCGGAACCCCTCTACGTGGTGCGGCTCGAGCCGGATTCGGCCCGCGTGGTCGTGGGCCCGCGCACGGCGCTCGCCACCACCCGCATCCGCCTCTCGGACCTGAACTGGATCGGCGAGGACTCCGCGGCGTCGGTGCGCGACCTGCCCGTGGCGGTGCGCGTGCGGTCCACGCGGCCGCCCCGCCCGGCGACGCTGACGATCGGGCCGGACGGCGCGGCCGAAGTGGTGCTCGCCGAGCCCGAGGACGGCGTGTCGCCGGGCCAGGCCTGCGCGATCTATGCCGATGACGGGCCCCGCGCCCGGGTTCTCGGCGGCGGCACCATCCGGCGCGTCGACGCGTTGTCGGCCCGGCCCCGCGAGGCCGCCTGATCTCAACCTCTGGAATCTTCGAACGATGCTGAGCGAGCCGCAGACGGCCGGGCCGAGCACGGCCCTGATGCGCAAGGCCTACGCGCGCTGGGCCCCCGTCTACGACGTGGTCTACGACAAGCTCACCGAGCCCGCCGCCCGCGCGGCTGTCGAGGCTGCCGCTGAGCATGGGCCGCGGATCCTGGAGGCCGGCGTCGGCACCGGACTCGCGCTGGGCTACTATCCGAAGGCGAGCTTCGTCTGCGGCGTCGACCTCTCCGAGGACATGCTCAAGCGCGCCCGCGCCAAGGTCCGCCGCCGGAACCTGTCCCACGTGAAGGGCCTGCAGGTGATGGATGTCTGCCACCTGGGCTATGCCGACGCGAGCTTCGACGCCGTGGTGGCGCAGTTTCTGATTACCTTGGTGCCGGATCCCGAGGCGGCGATGTCCGAGTTTCTGCGGGTGGTCCGCCCGGGCGGCGGCATCGTGCTCGCCAACCATTTCGGCCAGAGCGACGGCCCGGTCGCCCGCGTCGAGGAGATCGTGGCACCACTCTGCACCAAGATCGGCTGGTCCTCGGACTTCAAGGCGACCCGCATCGAGGCCTGGGCGCGGCGCAACGGCGTCGAGGTAATCGGGCTGAAGCCGACCTTCCCGGGCGGGTTCTTCAAGATCCTGCGGATGCGCAAGCCCGGGTGAGCGAGGCCTCCATGCCGGTCGCCGAGGGCCGCTGGAAGCGCCTGCGGCGCTGGCTGCCGCTGGTCCTGCTGCTCGCGGTGTCGGCGACTGTCCTCGTCTCGGGCGCCGCCCAACTCCTCAGCCTCGACCGTCTGCTCGCCTCGCGGGACTGGCTGCAGGGCTTCGTGGAGGCTGGCTATTGGCGCGCGCTGGTCTCGGCCTACTGCCTCTACGTCGGAGCCGTCGTGGTGTCGGTGCCGGCCACGCTGATCCTGACGATGATCTGCGGCTTCCTGTTCGGGATCGTGCCGGGGGCGCTCACCGCGGTCTGCGCCGCCACCACGGGAGCGGCGCTCGTGTTCGCCATCGGCCGTGGCCCCGGCGCCGACCTGCTCCGCCGGATGGGTGGCACGCGCCTCGCCGGGCTGGCCGAGGGCTTCCGGCGGGACGCCTTCGGCTACATCGCGGTCCTGCGGCTCCTGCCCCTGTTCCCGTTCTGGGTGACCAACCTCGCGCCCGCCGCCTTCGGGGTGAAGCCGCGGGTCTTCGTGCTCGCCACCTTCCTGGGATTGCTGCCGGGCGCCGTCGTGTACGCCACCACGGGGGCGGGGATCGAAGACGTGGTCGCCGCCCACGAGACCGCCAAGGCCGCCTGCCTTGCCGCGGGCGCGGGCGGCTGCGACAACGCCTTGACCCTGCGGGCGCTGGTGACCCCGAAGATGGTGGCGGGTCTGGCGATGCTGGCCGTCTTCGCCCTCGGTAGCCTGCTGCTGAGCCGGCGTGCCCGACGGAAATGATATCCATAATTCAAAGCCGGCAGGCTTTTCCCCCGGTGTGGGCGACATCCGTCCGCTTCCGGGTAAATATCGTATAGTGCTCACCGGCCAGAGGTTGTATTCCCGCTAGAGAATCTGTGGCTTGTGAACATGTCTCCCGCGACGGCCGACCTCGGCTCGAGCAATCTCAATCCTCACTCCGCCGATCCTCGTCCGCGATGCCCGCGCGGAGTGTGACCGGCGTGCCTGTCCAGGTTGATCCGACCGCCGCGCCGGCGGCTACCCAGAGCCGCGACTTGGCCGAGCGGCGCGCGACGCGCCTCGGTCTGTCCGGCCGGCTGTTCCTCGTCACCGTCGCCTTCGTGGTGGTGGCCGAGGTGCTGACCTACGTGCCGGCGGTGGCCAACTACCGGGTCGAGTGGATGTCGGACCGGCTGGCGGCCGCGCAGGTCGCGGCCCTGGTCCTCGACGGCCGGACGGGCGAGCCGGTCTCGGAGGCTCTGGAGAGCCGCCTGCTGACGGGCGTCAACGCCCGCGCCATCGCGGTCCGCGGCGGCGGCGCCCAGCGGCTGCTCGCCATCGAGCCGATGCCCGAGCAGGTCGCCGACACCGTCGATCTGCGCGAGGTCACCGCCCTGTCGGCGATCCGGGGCGCGTGGCGCACTCTGGTGGCACCGGTCCGCGAGCCGATCCGCGTGGTCGGGGAGGGCGGTATCGGCTTCGACCGAGTCGAGATCCTGCTCGACGAGGCGCCGCTCCGGGCCGCGATGATCGATTATGCCCTCCGGCTCCTGGTCTCGTCGCTGATCATCGCGGCGGCGGCGGCGGGCCTCGTCTTCGTGGTGCTGCAGGTGCTGATCGTGCGGCCCGTACGCCGGCTCGCCACCAGCATCACCGCCTTCTCGGACGATCCGGAGGATGCCGGCCGGATCATCGCCCCGTCCCGCCGCAGCGACGAGATCGGGCAGGCCGAGCGGGCGCTCGGGCGGATGCAGCGCAGCCTCGCCGACCAGCTCCGCCAGAAGCGGCGGCTCGCCGAGCTGGGGCTCGCCGTCAGTAAGATCAGCCATGAGCTGCGCAACCTGCTCACCGGCGCGCAGCTCCTGGGCGACCGCCTGGAGGGGACCGACGATCCGACCGTGCAGCGGGTGGCGCCCCGCCTGGTGGGCACGCTGGCCCGGGCGATCCGCTTCTGCGAGGCGACCCTCGCCTACGGGCGCGTCGCCGAGCGGGCGCCGCTACTCGCCAGGACGCCGCTGGCGCCGATCTTCGCCGAGCTGCCCGATCTCGCAGCGCTGGCGGCTCACCCCGTCGCCGTCCAGGTCTCGGCGGGCGACCTGTCGGTTCAGGCCGATCCGGAACAGCTCGGCCGGGCTTTGGCCAACCTCGTCCGCAACGCCGTGCAGGCGCTCGACGGCGCCCAGGTGGCGGACGCCGCGGTTCGGGTCGCAGCCAGCCGCGACGAGCCCGGCCGGGTGACCATCCAGGTCATCGACAACGGCCCCGGCCTGCCGGCCCGCGCCCGGGAGAACCTGTTCGCGCCGTTCCAGGGTTCCATGCGCTCAGGGGGCACGGGACTGGGGCTCCCGATCGCCGCCGAACTGATCGCGATCAACGGCGGCACGCTCAGCCTGGACGATTGCGAGACCGGGGCGTGCTTCCGGATCATGCTGCCGGAGGGCTGAAGGCGGTCGCGCCGGCTCTGGCCCGTCACCCCGCGCGAAGCGCAGGGCCTCGGGGCACCAGTGGCTCGACGCCGGGAGGCGTGGCGTCGCCGACCCTATTCGGCAGCCGCCAGGACCGGCTCGGCGACGGGGATGCCGAGATCGGCCAGGAGGGCCGCATCCGCATCCGCCTCGTTGTTGGCGGTGGTGAGCAGCCGCTCACCGTAGAAGATCGAGTTGGCGCCTGCGAGGAAACACAAGGCCTGCGCCTCGCGGCTCAGCGCCCGGCGACCGGCACTGAGGCGGACACGCGCCCGCGGCATGACGATGCGGGCCGTCGCGCACATGCGCACCATATCGAACGGGTCGATCGCCTCGGCAGCGTCCCCGAGCGGCGTGCCCGATACGGCGGCGAGCGCATTGATCGGCACACTCTCCGGATGCGGCGCTTGATTGGCGAGAACCTGCAGCATCGCCACGCGATCGCTCACGCCCTCGCCGAGGCCGATGATGCCACCGCAGCACACGCCGATGCCCGCCGCGCGCACCCGCTCCAGCGTGTCCAGCCGATCCGCGTAGGTGCGGGTCGAGACGATCTTGTCGTAGTAATCCGGGCCGGTATCCAGGTTGTGGTTGTAGGCGGTGAGCCCGGCCTCCGCGAGGCGCTCGGCCTGGCTGGCCGTCAGCATGCCGAGTGTCACGCAGGCCTCCATGCCGAGGCCGCGCACGCCGCGCACCATCGCGAGCACCGCGTCGAAATCCGGCCCATCCTTCGGGCTGCGCCACGCCGCGCCCATGCAGAAGCGGGTTGCGCCAGCGGCCTTCGCGGCGGCGGCTTCGGTGAGCACCGTTTCCACCGGCATCAGGCGCTGGCGGGCGAGGCCGGTCTCCTTGTGGTGGGCCGATTGCGAACAGTAGCCGCAATCCTCGGGGCAGCCGCCCGTCTTGATCGAGAGCAGGCTCGCCCGCTGGACATCGGCCGGATCGTTGTAGGCCCGGTGCAATGTCGCGGCCCGATGCACGAGGTCGAGCAACGGCAGGTCGTGGATCGCGCGGATCTCGGCCACGCTCCAGTCGTGGCGGATGTCGGTCGCGTGCGGGTCGGCGGCTTCGTTCATGGTTCCCTTGAGTGGGATCGGCGCGGAAAAATCAAGCGTCGTGATGGGCATTGAGCCGGAGCCGCTTCGCGGCCGGTTCTCGTACTGGATCCCGGGCGCATGCCGCTTGCGCTGCATATGCCCGGGAGAAGGGTCAGCCTTGATCCGCATCGCCCTGTCCCGGACAGGTGAAGTGTCAGCGGGAGCTAGTCCGGGATCCAGCACACCGCTCGCCGCGAAGCGGCTCGGAACCCGCCCTCAGGCCGGAACGGCGCTCAGTCCGTCGGCTTCCCGGCCGACACCTTGGCGGTCCAGTCGTCGAAGGCGATGACCTTCTGGCGCTGCTCGCCGAGCCGCTCGATCCGCAGCACCATCTCGTCGCCGGCCTTGAGGTAATGCGGCGGCTTCATGCCCAGACCGACGCCCGGCGGGGTGCCCGTGGTGATCACGTCGCCGGGCTCCAGCAGCATGAAGTGCGACGTGTAGGCCACGAGCTGGGGCACGTCGAAGATCATCGTCGCCGTGGAGCCGGTCTGGCGGCGCTCGCCGTTCACGTCGAGGCTCATGGCGAGGTTCTTCAGGTCGGGGATCTCGTCGAGGGTCACCAGCCAGGGGCCGAGGGGGCCGAAGGTCGGCGCGCTCTTGCCCTTGGTCCAGGTCGGGCCGCGGTTCATCTGCCACTCGCGCTCGGAGACGTCGTTGCAGATGCAGGCGCCCGCCACGTAGCTCAGCGCCTCGTTGGCGTGGACGTAGCTGGCGCGCCGGCCGATCACCACGGCGAGTTCCACCTCCCAGTCGGTGCTGTGCGAACCCTTGGGGATGATCACCGTGTCGTTCGGCCCGCACAGGCTCGACGGCGCCTTGTTGAAGATGATCGGCTCCGCGGGGATCGGCGAGCCGGTCTCGGCGGCGTGGTCGGCGAAGTTCAGGCCGATGGCGACCACGTTGCGGGTTCCGCCGACGCAGGGGCCGAGCCGCACGTCCGGCGCCAGCTTCGGCAGGGTCTCGGGATCGAGGGCGCGCAGCCGCGCCAGGGAGTCGGGCGCGAGGGCCGGACCGGCAATATCGCGCACGATGCCCGAGAGATCGCGCAAGCCCCCGTTCGCATCCACGAGGCCGGGCTTCTCGTCACCGCTCGGGCCGTGCCGGAAGAGCTTCATCGCCGCGACTCCTCATCCTTCCCTGTGACCGGTCTGCGCCGGATGCCGGGACCATGGCCGCGCGCCCATCCCGGCGCAAGCGTCCAGATGAGTCCGTGGCACGCCGGCGAATGTCGCATTCGGGCAACAACGTGGCGGAAAAGTGCAGAATGGCTCTGTTCAGGATCTATTATTCATGCCCGCCAATGTTTGGGCGAATGCAGTTTTCGCTCGGGAAAAATCGAATAACCTAGAGATGCACGTGTCGATTGGCCGACGAATGGGGCCTATCAACAACGCTTCGACTTGGTGCCGAAAACGGGGATGATGATTGCGGTCTCGCCCCTGGAAACGGCACCATGCGCGCAACGGCGCGGCCTCGACGGGTCTCGAATCAAATCTGCGCTGGGGAAATCGTAACGGCTTGGGGGTCGAGATGGGGGGGACAATGCGCGCGGCGATGCTCGCGGCCACGGCGGTGATCCTGTGCGCCGGGCAGGCGCATGCGGGTGCGTTTGGGATCCGGGAGCAGAGCACGCAGGCCCAGGGTCTGTCGTACGCGGGGGCGGCGTCGGGCTCGGGCGGCGTGTCGTCGATTTTCTGGAACCCGGCCACGATCACCATGAACCCGGGCTTCGTCTCGGAGCAGAACCTCACCTTCATCGGCCTGTCCTCCGAGATCCGGCCCGCGCCCGGCACCAACCCGGCCTTCGCCGGCCTGGGCGGCTCCGGCGACATCGGCCAGGGCGCCGTCGTGCCGGCGGGCGCCACCTCCTACCAGCTCAGCGACCGCCTCTGGCTCGGCCTGTCCACCGGCGCCCCCTTCGGCCTCGTGACCAAGCCGCGCGACGTGTGGGCCGGCGAGGTCTACGGCCGCTCGTCCCGGATCTTCTCGCTGGCGTTCAACCCGGTCATCGGCTTCAAGGTCAACGAGTGGCTCGCGCTCGCGGCCGGGCCCAACATCGAGTACTTCCGCCTGACCCTGCGCCAGGCGCTGCCGATCCCCGGGATCTCGCCGGTCGCCTACCCGAGCGGCTTCCTCAAGGGCGAGTCCTGGGGCGTGGGCTTCACCGCCGGCGCCACGATCACGCCGCGCGACGGCACCGTGCTGGGCATCGGCTACCGCTCCTCGGTCCACCACGACATCGACGGCTCGATCGGCGTGCCGCTGCTCGCGCTGGCGCCGCTGGCCGGCCAGGTCCGCGCCAAGCTGAACACGCCCGACAAGCTGAGCGTCGGCCTCACCCAGGCGATCACCCCGGTGGCGCGGGTCAACCTCGGCTTCGAGTGGGACAACTGGTCGAGGCTGGGCTCGATCGGCATCGTGTCGAAGACGCTCGGCCTGCCGGTCAACAACCTGCCGCTCAACTACAAGGACGGCTACACCTACGCGATCGGCGCCGAGTACGACGCCTCCGCCAACCTGACCCTGCGCACGGGCTTTGCCTACGAGACCTCGCCGATCGACTTCTCCAACCGCTCGGTGCGCCTGCCCGACGGCGACCGCTACATCGCCTCCGTGGGCGCCAGCTACCGCTGGAACCAGCAGCTGACCCTCAACCTCGCCTACTCGCACTTCTTCCTCGACCGCTCGCGGATCCTGGCCGGCATCGGGCGCGACTACAACGTCGGCAACATCGCCTTCGCGGGCGTGGTCGATTCCAGCGCCGACGTCGTCTCCGTCGGGTTCCGCTACGTCTTCGGCGCACCCCAAGCCCCAGCACCCGCACCCATCATCCGGAAATACTGA
>NZ_JBKFBO010000081.1:0-38963 GCF_053346215.1 Methylobacterium sp. A49B | reverse complement strand
CCAGAGTAAACGAACGGTTCACCAACTCAGCGCAATTGCTCGGGTCGCCTCGATCCTACCGCGATGTGGCGACGTTCTACCGGCACACCCACCGGAGATACGCAGCCATGCAGATCCTCAATCTGCTCACCGGACAGATGGTCGAGGTGCGTGTTCCCCGGCCGGGACCGAGGACCGCCTGATCCTCCTGGCAATGCGGACCCACGCATAGCCACTCCCCGGGCCATAAGCGCCTGACCCGGTACCAGCGACCTCAGCCCCGCGGCATAAGCCCGGCCCCGCCACGAGCCCCAGCGAACCGATGACGCTCTCCGATCTCGATAAGCCTGCTGAACTCACCGTGTGGCCCGGCCATACACCGGCCCATGTCGCCGACGCTCGCAGCTTCTCGACCCTGCGCGCGGCTCTGGCCGCAGCGGCCGAGGTAATCGACGCGGAAAACGCGAAGCCCTGGATCATCACCGAGAACGGCGACATTCTGGCGCCCAACTGGATTAGGGCCAACACCGGATCGCGCCGCATGCACTGATTGGCCGAGAGCCGCAGCTCTGCGGTGTTGAGAACACCACCGCCGCCGACGCTCACGCTCAATCAGCCTGCCCCAGAGAGCAGGACGATCCCGTTAAGCAGCGCAGCCAGTTCCGACTGGCGCCCCGTCCCAGTTTTGGCGAACACGGCCTTGAGCTGCGAGCGCACCGTGTTGGCCGACACACCTGTCTGTTCGGCGAGCGTCGGGACATTCAGGCCTCGCGCGACGTCGCGAGCGATGCGAGCTTCGGCTGGCGTCAGATCAAACAGTCCTTGGACGAGCCGTGCATCCGGCACACGATCAGCGTCGAGAGGCGTGACCACGGCGAGGCAAGCGGTCCGCGCGAAGACGTCGCGCGCGTTCCCGAGGACGGGGACGAGGTGAACGATCGCCGCTTGACCGTTGATCCCTGCCGGCAGCGGTATCGAGGCGCCTTGCATCGCGTTTGGCGCAATGCGCCCATTGTCCAAGATCGTGCGCAGGCTAGCGTCAGCTGGTGGATGGGAAATGACCAGTCCAGTCGGCCCATCCTGAAACAAAGCCGGCATATGTCTCACGAAGCGATCGTTCGCCGCCAGGATCCTGCCGCTGAACGATAGGGCGGCCGCCGCTAGTCCAAGGGCTTCCAAATCGCCGACCGTGGCCTCGAACCGCAATTGACTGTACCGCGCCGCCAGGAGTGCCGCACGGGCGAGGTGCGGGCGGTAAGTGTCGAGGTGCTCGGCTTGGGCTCGGGAAAAGGGGCCTTGTCCGTGGCGGCGCTCGATGTTGACCACGAGGGTGTCACCGTTCGGAACCGCGATGGCGGTCCCGAGATGCCAGCCGCCTCCGAGGCGTCGCATGTCGGCGTACATGGGCTCCTGGTCGAGTTCCTCATCGGTGAAGAGATCGAGGTCGGTCAGAAACCCCGCATGATCGCGCCGAACCCCGCGCTCGACCAAGGGGTTTGCCGCCATCCAGCCAGCGGCCAGGAATGCATCGAAAAACGGGGTTGTAGCCTCCGAGGCGGTCCAGCGCGTCGCTTCAGGCGTGGCTGTAAAGAGCATGCCACCCCAAGCGCCCGTCATCTGCGATAGGCGATCGAGCAGCGCTGGCCACGCCTCTGGAATATGAGCAGCCTCATAGATGTCGCCCAGCAAGGTCTCGTCGAGCACGGTCGTAAATAGCCTGATAGCGCTGAGGTTTTGCGCTGGAACGATCTGAAGCCAACTACGTCAGATTGGTTTCGATTGCGTTCGTTCTATCGTCCGACCGTAGACCCTCAGCGCATGGCTCGGCCGCCTCTACCACCCGCGAGAATTCTCACGGAGTCGCTTCAGTCAAGGTCGCCCAATGCCCTCCGGCAGCCTTCGTTTGGTTCCGCTGGCCTCGTTTTCCCCAGAACTGGAACCTCAGTAGGCGTGCTGGTTACGGTTTTGCCCCCTCCCCCTTGAGAGGTGGGGCCGTGATGGCCCTCTCTTCGCGGAGGGGGTCCTGCCACGGTATCCCCATCATGGGACTGCCTTGCAGGCTTTCGAGTGAGCCGGATCCAGCCCTGCCACTCCGGCGAGATGATCCGGAGCACGTTGGTGTCGTTGCGGAAGCCAGTAATCTGGCGCTCCTCGACGGTCAGGAGCCCGAACTGCCGGGCCTCGCGGATGGCGTTCTTCACGGTCGAGCGGCACACGCCGGCCACCGCGGCCATGTTCTCGATCGACAGCCGGCAGTCCTTCCGGCGGGCGGTCTCAGCGGCCACCAAGGCGAGGACCGCCTGCTCTGCCAGCGTGAACCGCACCGCGATGGCCGGTGGGAGCCGCCCAGAGGCCGCCCAGCGGCGATGACGCTCCATCGAGGATCCGTGCGTGGGCGCGAGCCAACGGTCCTCCTGGGCGACCCTACAGCTCCGGAAGCGATCCCAACTTGGATTGGTGAGGTTGCCGAGGGGTTCGAGCCCTGTTCGGGCTTTGACCAGGCGGCTGTAACATGGGTTTGACGCTGCGCCTCAATCAGAACGGACAGCTTCTCGGCCTCGGCCTCCGTCACCTTCCCTTCGCCGTAGGCCTTCCACAGCGCAGCCGTGATAGCCGGCAGCGCGGCGCGCGGGGCCGTCTCCGCCTGTCGGCGGATCTCCTCAGCATAGGTCATCAGTCCCGGTCCCTCACGGGCCGCGGCTAGGATCCAAGCAAAGCCTTCCCGTTGACGGAAGCGGGTTCCGTCTTGACTCCCGAGGGGGTCGTGTGGCTTGTGAGGAGTCGGTGAACGGCCTCACAAGGCCCCAGGTTTTCAGCAGCCTCTTCCTTGCCGGGAAGGGGCTGTTGGCTTTTTAGGGTCTATCTCGCGGCGATGGTCTCCTGAATGGCGGCCGCGACTCGCCGAGGCGAGCATGGCCGTGACCGCCCATCTCGGCCGGGGCGCACCGTTAAGTCAACGCTAAGGGGTATGTCCGGGCATGGCGAATGAGGGGCGGTGGCCGCAATCCCGCGTCGGACTGGCTGTGTCGGTCGCCATCGGTATCGCACTCGCCGGCCTCGGTACGATGGGCTGGCGTTGGAACAGCTACGTCACCGCCGGCGCGTCGCCCTACGACGAGTTCGGGATCGAGGTGAACCGACGCCTGCCTGAGCCGCCCCGCTCGTGGGGCTGCGCCCGCATCAAAGAACGCTTTCCGCGAGCGGTGCCGCCCTATGGATGCCAACCTGGACAAGTCTGAGCCGGCCTTCTGTTACTTAGGGCTGCCGCGCTGTCATTGATCCGCTCCGAAAGTGGGGTAGCAAGCCTCCTGGCCGCGAGGGACTGATCGGCGCGGCTCCCCGATCGGAGCGACCATGCGCCTCTCGACCCTGCTCATCGGCCTGTGTCTCGGAACCGCGCTACCGGGCGCGTTAATGGCCCAACCGGCCCAGAAGCCCGCCCCCGCTGCGGCACCCGATCCCGCTCTCCTGAAGGTCGCACGCGACACGGTAGCTCAGATGCAGGGCGATCGTGCCGCGACGCTCAGTTCAATGGCGGCACCGATGGTCGGCATGATGCAGCAGATCGGCATCAAGGAGCCGGATAAGGCGCAAGTGCTGGTCCAAGAGGTGGTGCTGCCGACCCTGACGGAGCACTACGACGAGTTGCTGGACATCCAAGCTCGCGGCTTCGCCTCGGTGCTGGGGAAGGACGATCTCCAGGCCATCGCCGCCTTTTACGCCACTCCGGCCGGAAAGCACCTCGCGGCAGCTCAGCCACAACTGGCTCAGGCTCAGCTGACGGGCATGCAGCAGTGGATGCAGTCGGTGATGCCCGAAATGCAGGGCAAGATCGTCAAGGCAGTCCAGGCGCACGGTTGGGCGCCCGGTGGACAGGCAAAGCCGCGCTGAACCAAGCGTCGCCATGATCCGGTCCGAACTCGTCGCCCGCATCGCCGAGCAGAACCCGCACCTGTACGCACGGGATGTCGAGCGGGTGGTGGATGCCATCCTCGACAGAATGGTTGCCGCGCTGACGAATGGCGACCGGGTGGAACTGCGCGGGTTCGGCGCCTTCTCCGTTCGAGAAACCAAAGCCCGGATTGCTCGCAACCCGCGTTCCGGCGCCAGCGTGCAGGTGCCGGCCAAGACGCACATCCACTTCGTGCCAAGCAAGCTGATGAAGGCTCGGCTCAACCGCGAGAAGATTGAGCCGGAGGCGGAGCGGCTGCTGCACGTCTCCTGATTGAGAAAAGCCACCCAGCCCGGATGAGGCGCGAAAGGAGAAAACGCCCTCGGCTGGTCACTACAGTCGGGGTCCGAGCCGGGCAGCCTGACCGCACATCACGTTGAGACAGGCGGCACAGGACAGGGGCAAGGGTCGTGCCGAGCAGATCAAGTGTAATTGTCGGCCCTCGCCAGCCTATACGATCCAGTTGGGCGGATAATCACTCCGCGCTCTCAAGCGCCTGCTTTAAGCCCAACCACCCCTTCACCTTTGTCGGAAGGAAGCTCGCGCGTCGCTTTCTCGGGATAGCGGGTCCTCGTGCTGCGTCCAATCGGCTCGCCGCTTCGTCCAGGCCAAGCGGATCTGCCTGTCGGCCGATTGCGAGTACTTCTTCTAAGACGACAAGTCCTCGATCAAAGTCGAGAGGAGTGAGCGTGAACGGATCAATTCTAATTCGCGCGCTGATGTAGTTAGCCCGCTCCCGCTCGACCGCCGAGCTATCTGCGCACGCGAGCCGCATCACGAACGGCATCAGATGCTGTCGCTGCGCATCCGTAGCATTGTCGTTCAATAGCATAGCGAGCTGGCAGATCGGACGCGAGAAGCAGTCCGGCATGGCTTTGACTGAACCGATGCTCTGGTACGGGAAGCCACACGCCACCACCGCCGCCTCGTTGATGCAGGTGCCTCCTTCTGGACCAGGGAATGGGTGCGAGCCCTGGAGAAGCTTCCAGTTCAGGACGTGACTGAAATCGCTCATGGTGGCTAACTCCGTAGCCGCCCCCACCTAGAACCTCTCCCTAGGTGGCCGCTCCGTCAACCACGCAGGTGCTGTCGCTCTGGCGAAGGATCCCAATGCCGCAGCGTCGCCCGCACTTGCGTGACGTGATCCGGCTCGGGACGCCCGAGCAGAGCCGCGATGGCCTGGTGGGTGGCCAACCAGCGTCGGGCGGTCAGCAGCAGGTCAGGACCGGCTACGTCGAGGCTGAGACGGTCAACGCGCTGGTGGGCCACAACCAGCTGGCGGTTCAACCAGCGCACACGCAGCAGCAGGATCAGGAGCCGCGCCGTCGCGGGCCACGAGAGGCGCCGGGCCGCTTCGGCGGTCGCTAATCGGATCGGTAGTGCAGTAGGCATCAGCGCACCTTGGCGAGGTCGAGGAGCGCTACGCCCACGGCGGCCACGATGTTCCCCCGCCCGCGCCAGGGCAGGATCTCAGCCACCTGCCGTGGCTCGCCGTGGACTTGCTCCGCAAAAGTGGAGAGCTCTTTTCCTGAAGGAGGAGGGTTCCGATGGCAGACCGGAAGCAAACCTTTACTCCTGAGTTTCGCGCAGAGGCGGTGCGATTGGCGCCGACGAGCGGGCGGTCCCGCCGGGAGGTCGCCGCCGATCTCGGCGTCGGGCTCTCGACGCTGCGCAACTGGATCGACGGTCGACGTGAGCGGGAGATGGACCATCCGCCGGCCGATCGGCAGGAGGACATGGCCGCCGAGCTCAAGCGCCTGCGGCGCGAGAACGAGGTGCTACGCCAGGAGCGGGAGATCCTGAAGCGGGCCACGGCTTTTTTCGTCAACGAGGGACGTCGATCAGGTTCCAGCTCATCGACGCGGCGAAGAAGGACTTCCCGGTCGCGCGCCTGTGCAAAGTCCTCGACGTCAGTCCGAGCGGCTACTTTGCCTGGAAAAGCCGTCCGGCCTCGAGGCGGCAGCGCGAGGACCTCGTGCTGCTTGCCCATGTCCGATCCGCCTTCACGCTCTCGCATGAGACGTACGGCAGCCCACGCATGACCCACGAGTTGCGTGAGCAGGGTTTGGCGGCAGGCCGAAGACGCGTGGCCCGGCTGATGCGGGAGAACGGGCTCAAGGCTCGCCAGCCGCGCCGCTTCCGGCGCACCACGGACAGCGGCCACGCCTTCCCGATCGCGCCCCACTACCTCGACCAGGACTTCACGGCGGCCGGGCCGGATCGCAAGTGGGGAAGCGACATCTCCTACATCTGGACGCGGGAGGGTTGGCTGTACCTGGCGGTGGTCCTCGACCTGTACTCTCGACGGCTCGTGGGCTGGGCGGCGAGCGACCGTCTTCACAAGGAACTCGCGCTGACCGCGCTGCGACGAGCCCTCGTCGTCCGGCAGCCCGGATCAGATCTGCTCCATCATTCCGACCGCGGCAGTCAGTATTGTTCGAACAAGCATCAGGCAGAACTACGAGGACATGGCATCGTGATTTCGATGTCTGGCAAGGGAAATTGCTTCGACAACGCGATGGTCGAGACGTTCTTCAAGACGCTGATGAGCGAGTTGGTCTGGCGCACCGCGTTCCAGACACGAGCCGAGGCCACCGTCGCGCTGGCCCATTACATCGATGGCTTCTACAATCCCCGCCGCCGTCACTCGGCGCTGGGCTACACCAGCCCTATCCAGTTCGAGAGGGGCTTCACCCACCAAACCGCTCTCCATTAAACCGTAACAAGTCCAGTCCTGATCGCCGCCCCGCATGTAGACGACCTGCGAGCCGGTGATGTTCTCAGGCGCCGCCAGCGACGGCTCGTCGTCCCCGCTGTCCTCGTGGTCGGCGTCGCCGTCCATGCTGTCGCTCGGGCAGCTCTCGACGGGTGAGGGGCTGGCGCTGGGGCAGCAGACCGAACGCCATGCGGACCCTGGCCCACCTCATCCTCGTCGGTACACTGCTCGCGACTGGCACGGCTGTCACTTTGTCGGTCACGCCGGCTCCGGCCTACGCCTGCTTCGGCATGGGCTGTGGAGGTGGACCGCCGTGGTAAGCACCTGCAGCTGATCTGCGCGTGAGGTGAAGGAACCGATTAAGGGACGGGATGCCATAGTCACACCGGTGTGGGCGTAACCGCGAGGTGTCCGATGCCTCCGCTACAGCGACTGGCGCGCCCATTCCGTTTTGCCCGCACCTGGATCACGCTCGGTGTCTTGGCACCGGTCGGCATGCTCGCGGCATCCGGCCTGATGCTGCTCGAGTTGCGGCGGGATGCTTGGGATCGAGCCGAGCAGACCTCCAAGAACCTCGTGCAGGTCCTGGAGCGTGACATCGCCCGTAACGTCGAGATGTACGATCTCTCGATCCAAGCAGCCGTCGACAATCTCAGGACGCCAGGTCTGCCGGGGCTGGCACCGGAGCTGCGTCAGCTCATACTGTTCGACCGTGCCGCAACTGCCCGCGACATGGGTGTGATGATCGTCATCGACGAGCACGGCGACATCGTCGCCGACATCGATGCCGTCCCCCCGCGCAAGGGCAACTACATCGACCGCGAGTACTTCCAGGTCCACAAAGCGCGCGCTGGGCTCGGGCTCTACATCGGTCGGCCGATCATCTCACGCCTGACCGGAGAGCGGATGCTCCCGTTCAGCCGTCGCATCAACAAGCCCGATGGCACCTTCGGCGGTGTCGTTCTCGGCAGCGTGAAGCTGTCTTACTTCACGCGCCTCTTCAGCCAGATCGACCTCGGCCATGACGGCGCGATCAACCTGTACTTGCGTGACGGCACGCGAATCATGCGTCAGCCCTTCGCGGAGGCCGACATCGGCGTGAACATCGCCGGGGCCCCTACCTTCCAGGGCTTCACACGCGAGCGCAGCGGCAGCTTCGTTCACACCTCAGTCCGGGACGGCGTCGAGCGGCACTACCGCTTCAGCCAGGTCGGCGACCTTCCGCTGATCCTCAACGTCGCCCTCTCGACGGCTGAGATCGAAGCCGAGTGGCGGGCGAAGGCGCTCGTGATCGGCGGCATCGTGCTGGTGCTATGCGGGCTCACGATCGCGCTGTCGCTGCTGTTCGGACGCGAGTTGCGCCGCCGCGAAGCCATGCAGGCGGAACTTGAACGGCTGTCGCTGACCGACGCCTTGACGGGGCTGCCGAACCGCCGGGCCTTTGAGAAAGCTGGGTCGCAGAGCTGGGGAGCCGCTCAGCGCGGCGGGAAGCCCATGTCGCTGCTGATCGTCGACGCCGACCACTTCAAGCGCTTCAACGACCGCTATGGCCACCAGGTGGGGGACGAGGTGCTGCAGGGCCTGGCGCGCTGCCTTTCGGCCAGCGTGCACCGTCCAGCAGACCTCGTCTGTCGCGTCGGCGGCGAGGAGTTCGCCCTTCTCCTGCCGGACACAGACCAGGCTGGGGCTCATCGTATCGCCGAGAAGGTTCATGCCGAGGTGTCGATGCTGGCCGTTGGTTCAGCCGGCATCGGCGCTGGGGCCGTGACTGTCAGCATTGGGCTCGCGGCTGCCATGCCGAGCACCAAGGAGGCCAGTGCGTTCGCGGGTCTCTATCGCCTAGCAGACGAGGCCCTTTACGAGGCGAAAGCAGGTGGTCGAAACCAAACCCGATGCGCGAAGCAGCATGATCCGGCTGTCACGCCGCTGAAGCAGATGCTCCGCTTGATGCGTTGAGCAACGTTCGGGAGCAGAACGCTACGTCGGCTCCTGTCCTGCGATCACCCGCAGGGCCTCCAAAGCCTGCCGTCGGCCCTCCTCCGTTCTGATCTCGGACCATAGGCGCAGGCACTCGTCCGCACTCGTGAATTGTCCGGCCGGCGGCTGCTCGATGAAGAATTGTTCGACAGGTACGCCTAGAACGTCGGCGAGTCGGCGCAGACTCGCCCAAGCTGGCTCATCACTTTTTGTCATGACGCCACAAAAATGTCAGCGGGCAGTTTAAGGTTCCACAACCACCAGTGGCGGCTACCACCGAGCTTAGTTGAAATATACTGGTATCGCTCCAGTTGGCCTCGCTGGTCTGAAGCTGAATGCTGGGCTTCAGCCTGTTGTGAGGCCGAGGCTGAGGAGTGTCTAGGATGATCTTCGTCGCCAAGGCGGACGGCGGCGTGACCTACGTCAGCCCCGAGTGGACCGCCTACACGGGCCAGCCAGCGGCTGAAGCCGTCGAGCACGGCTGGTTCAGGTGCATGCACCCTGAGGACTATCAGGCCGCGGTCACGTTCCTGCGCGAGGCTCGCGACCAGCAGAGCGAGTACAGCCTGCGCGTTCGCCTGCGCCGCGCCAACGGCGTCTACGTCTGGGTGATGATCGGCGCTGTTCCATCCTACGGCCCCCCGGATCACAGGTTGAGCCGCTTCGCGCCGGCAGAGATAGGACCAAACCGCCTCCATGATCCGCCCCCCCTTACGTGGGGCCCGATCAGTGCGGGGAGACATAGGCTTGGCCCTCAGGGTGGCATGTGAAGAACTCTGAGTGTAATGCGGCTTTCCTGAAGTGTCAAAATCTGTCAGGTATCGCCATACTCCTGAGGTGTATTTGTGTTGACGGCTGAGCAGCTACGAGCCGCGCGAGCGCTGATCCGATGGGAGCAGTCGACCGTCGCCGAGAAGGCCGGGGTCTCGGTCGAGACCGTGAAGCGGCTTGAGAAGTTGGACGGCCCTCTGCTGTCCACGAAAACAGCAACGCTCCACGCGCTTGAGGCTGCATTCCAGGTTGCAGGTGTCGAGTTCACCAATGGCGGCGAGCCAGGCGTGAAACTGCGGCGGAAGGTCGAGGGGTGATAGGCCGCCGCTTATCTGCGATGGGTGTCGCCCTCGTCTTCGTCGGCTCGGCGCGAGCGCTTGAAGCTGCGGGCGTTGAGTATGCCATGGGGGATTGTCTGGTCGCCGCCGCGGTTGCGACGCTGCTCACGGCCTCATGGCCTGCGTCATGAATGTCAAACCGGAGTTGATCGCGTAGAACAGAGCGGATTGAAACAAAGCCCTGGGCACTGGGGGTTGCACACGTGATCAGTAGCTACTTGTGGCTCGCGGTCACTACGCTAGCTCTCATCATCGGCATTGGCATCGCTATCTATTTCGTAGTCGCACGACACGATTGACCCTACGTAGGGGAGTGGTTGGCAAGTCGAGCGCAAGAGAGGCGCACTAGGAGCGCAAGGGGTGATCACGGGCTCGCATCTTTTCAAGGCGCGCATCTCAATCGGCTGGACACCTGCGGAGTTGGCCAAGCGCGCCAAGGTGCCTCTGAGTGTCGTGGCACGAGCCGAGGGCAGTCCGGGTGAGCCGGTGGTCACCATCTCGCAGTTGGATGCGATGCTGGAAGCCTTGCGCGCTGCCGGCGCCTACTTCCCGCCTACCGACCTGCCGCGAGGCGGCACATAAAAAGCGGCCCCATTTTTATTCGGAATAGGGGCACTCGCTGGGTAGCGCGCCCATCTACGCGACCCCAAAAAGCCTCTTTTCCAATGCGGACGAAATAGATTTAGGGCGCGATGACGGGAACTTGCGCGGAGCATCTTCATGATGGCCCGGTCGCTGCTACGCAGCAGCCAGCCCCAGGGCACGCGGTGACACCTTGCTCTGAGGCTGAGAGCCCGCCCGATCTGTCATCGTGGTGGGCGCTCCTATGTCTGCGGCGCTGATACGTTTGATATCGCGCCTCTCCCTTCCATCTCGGGGGCGTGGCAACCTTCCGCCCGCCCGGTTCGCCGTGGCGGGCTTCTTTGTGGCCTGCTTTGCTGACACCGTGCAGTCGCGCTCTAATTGCAGGTCAACTTCCGGCCTTCCGCCATGCCGACCTTCCGGTAGTGTTCCAGCCCGGACTTGATTGCTCGACCTATGACCGCCCGGCGCACGTCTGGATTGCAGCGCAAATACTCTTCCTCGTTGAAAGCGTAGTCGCCCCGCCCACCTCGCGAGCCCCGGTCATAGTCGCGGTCGTAATCGCGGCGGTCACGGTCTCCGTAACCTCGATCTCCGTTGCCCCTGTCACGGGTGCCGTAGTCGCCGCGATCGTAGCCATAGTCGCGGCCGCCGTAGGGCTGCGCAATGGCTGGAGCTACGCCGCTTAGTAGAGCCACTCCGAGGACGGTTGCGGAGATCATCTTCATGTCGCGTTCCTTGCCGTTGAAGAGTCGGCAACGCGCTCGGCGGTTGATGGTTCGCCGGCACCCATCGTGTGGAGCACGCTTCAATTCAGGTTGCTGGAGATCGCGGTGAATTTCGCGGCAAGTCGCCCGCCCACGAGCCTTAACGAGGCAATAATGGCGATCGCAATTAGGGCGGCGATTATACCGTATTCTATTGCAGTGGCGCCAGTCTCGTCGCGTATAAACCGCCGTAACAGCTGAGGCATCGCACCGACCCATCGCAATACTGGAGCATCACAGCTCTGTGATAGCGGCGGCGCGTTTACGGTTTGTGAAGAGACACCGATGCCCGGCAGCAGGAGCTCCCCTGCTTCATCAGCCGTAGATGTTGGCTTCGTGACGGCGGTCAGTCGATCGCCTGCGGATGTGGCGATGGCGTTCCGAGATAGGTCGCGACAATCAGCGGGCAGCCATTGTGTGGCTCGTCGTGCCGCATCACGGGCCGGTGCGGCCGCAGGTGATGGCTATAGATCCGCTCACGTCCGTGGCAGGCGGGGCAGCGCTTCAGGGCATCGCGACACCGCTCGTGCGCCTCGACCAGCGATACCGTTCGCCAAGCGCCATCAATCTTCGCTTCGCAATTCGGGTTCTTGATCATCGTCCTGCTGGTGACACTGCGCTGCCGTCCGCCGGCACCGGTATGACGCATAATCGGTGGAGCAATTCAGCGCCGCTTGCAGTGCGCCGGTTGGTGCGGTGGCTGGTCGAGACCGCCTAACCTGTGCAGCTTACCCTGTATGGAGGATGCGGCGTAGGTTACGGCTACGCTATAAAGAGACTTCTGAAGCCCCAGAAAGGGGATCATTATGTCTCTAGCCAAACACGGCGACGGCCGGCCGGCCCAGCGCTGGTCCAAGCCTGAGCAACCGCCGGCCTCACGCCGCGGACGCGAACACTGGGTCGTGCGCTGGATCGGCGCCGCCAAGCGCCGCGCCACGAAGCTGGTCGAGACGCCCGCGATCACAGCGCCGAGCGCTCAGGTCGTCCAACTGAGCTGGACCGACACGTGCGGCCGGCCCTCGCATGTGGCGGCCCTACGCCCTGCTGGAGCGATCGTGCGGTTCGCACCGTTCCTATGCTGACCGGCGTGCCCCTGGGACGCCGAGGCCGATGGCCTTGGCGAGGGCGGAGCGCTGCTCGGCGTAGCTGGGGGCGACCATCGGGTAGTCGACCGGCAGGCCGTAGCGGTCTCGATAGCTCTTCGGGTCGAGGCCGTGGCTGGTCAGGTGGCGCTTGAGCGTCTTGTAGGTCTTGCCGTCGATGAAGCTGACGATGCCGTCGGGCCGGACCGACTTGCGGATCTGGGCGGCTGCCGGCCTCTCGATCTCGTCAGTCGAAATGGCTGCCTCGGATGCGCCGCCCGAGACCAAAGTGGATATCGCGCCGTGCACGCCTTGGATCAGCTTCGGAAGCTCAGCGACGGGGACGGAATTATTCGAGACATACGCGGCAACAATCTCACTGGCCAGTTCGGTTATATCCGGCAGGCGATCTAAGGTTTTTTGAGTCACTTCGCTGATCCCAACGGCATTGAGGCACACGAAATGTGGGCACTTAGGAGCGAATGCAACTTGAGACTCGAAGAATGGCTGACATTACGGCCCTGCTAGCAACGCATAACAGGCACAGCGTGAGCGATATTGTTCGGTCGTTCGGAAGTTGAGAGATCGGTCGAGCGGCTCGGCGGCTGCGCTTAAGCCGACGCGATCAGCATCCAGTTGCGGGCCAGCGCCAAGCGATCATCGTCCTGTGCCAGCGGCATGTCGGCCACGACCTTCTCGACGACCTGGCGTGTGGTCGCCTCGTCCAGACCGACACCACGGGCGGACCGATCGAGGCGACGTATTATGTGCTGGATCACGGCGCGCTCATGTGCAGCTTCGGGGTCATCGCCCATCAGCTTGCCCGCTTTGCACTCCAGCTGCCGCTACACTCCGCTAGGCCACCGGATGTGCGCCATGTGCCGCTACCGCTGCCCTTCGCAGTTAGGCTACCGGCAATCGGCACTCTGTTCGAACCCTTGTTGATCATGGCCTGCACGGAGCCGCTGGCCGAAACCCCGCCATCGATGTCGATCTCCTCGCCGGGGATCGAGGCATCACTGTCCTTGATCTTCACCTGATAACTCGTTCTGGCCGAGCAGGGTCCCTGAGCCGTAGTCGCAACGATGGTCCAAGAACCGTCGTACCGGTTCGGCACGCGCACCTTCTTCGTCGCAGCGTCGGCCGGGCTCAGAGCGGCCGCCGCCAAACCAGCCGCGAGGATCAAGAGAGAGGTACGTGCCACAGATAGCTCCGACCGTTGCGCCGCCGGGGTTGACCACACCCTCGAAGAACGGAGACATCGGCTTGATAGTTTCAGAAGCTGCGCGACGCGGTTGATGCCGCGCCACCAAAGCATCGAGGACGAGATCGGTCGACGCATCGCCCCATCGCGCCGTCCTAACGTCACAAACGCGCAGCGCTTTCAGGCACTTCCAGCCAGGAATGGCGCGGCCGCAGCCAACACCGCCGCCTTGGTCAGCGGCGCGTCGAAGGCGCCGTCCCAGCCGACGAAACCGCGCACCCGCCGCACCTCCGCGGCGTGCCGCGCTTCGACGGAGTGGATCTGCAGCGCCGTCGTCAGCACCGGCGTGCCCTGCAGATTGCCGGCCTGACCCTTGTACGCCGCCACCCCGAGATCCTCGAACGTACTCGACAACGTCGTGAACGTGTCGAAGTTCGCGAACACGTCCGGGTACTTGCCCTTAGCCGTGAAGTCGAAGGCCGGCGACGGGATCGCGGCACCGCCGAGCACACCCAGCAGGAGTCGCACGTGCTCGGCTTCATGGCGGGCGAGCTGCGTGAACACAGGCCGGTAACGGGCTGGGATGAGCCCACGGGTAGCCAAGCCCGTGCGGTAGAATTCCGCCTCCAGGTACTCCAGTGTCAAAGCGAACCGGAGCACGTCGACGACCTGTCCCGGCAAGCCCTGCGCGAAGACCTTGGTGGTGGCGACCGCTAGTACCGTCGGTGCGCTGGCGAGCGCGCCGAGCGTGCCGGCGGCGCGGGTGAACAGGCCCCGGCGCGAGGTCATCCGGGCGGTGAGGTCGGGGTCGAGGGTCTCGATCAGCGTGGGCGTGGCAGGCATGGATGCGGTCATGGCGGCGTCCTCTGTGGCGGGTGCGAGCATCGACTCGGCGATCACGGCAGCTGGCTCGCGCTGACCGGGGTGAGGACGAACGGCACCACCTTGGGCAGCACCTGCGACGGCACGAGCGCACGGTCCAAGCCGTTGCCGTCCACGATGTCGTTGCCGGCGAACGCCGCGCTGTACGGGTTGAGCATGTCGCGGATCGTGGCGGCGTGGCGCGCCTCGACCGAGACGATCGAGCCGGCCTTGGCCAGGAAGTCCGGGTTGCGCAGGAGCTGGCCGGCGCCGTTATAGGCGGCGACCCCGAGATCCTCGAAGGTGCGGGCGGTGCCGAGCACGCTCTGGCGGCTGGCGAAGTTGACCCGGCCGAAGTCGACCTGCAGGTCCGGGATGGCGTTGCCGCCGAGCGCGGAGCGGAAGAACTCGCGGTGGGCGACCTCGTGGCTCTGGATGCCGGTGAGGCTCTGCTCGTCGGACGGATTGAAGCCGCGATAGGGTTGCTGCAGCACCTGGGTGTAGAAGGCGGCCTCCAACTGCTCCAGGGCGTAGGCGTAGTTCAGGACGGCGAAATCCCCCTGACCGAGGTCGACCGAGCCGCCGGCGAGCGTGGCGCCACGCTGAGCGAAGGCTTCCGCGAGGTTCAGCTCAAGGAAAGCCGTTGAGGCGACCAGTATGCCGGCCGTCTTGAGCAGGCCACGGCGCGATCGCTGGGTAATCTCACGCGGGATATCGCATTCTGGTTGAGCTGAGCGGATCACGAGCACCTCCCAAGTTTGGCGACATCGTGGGCGCCGCGGGAGAGGCTGCGACGCTCTGTTCAAGCGCGCCAATAATGTAGATTAGTATATAATCGAGAAATCATGCCGGGCTCGAAATTTTTTGCTCCATGTCGAAAGTCGTCTGGCGCGTGAAACTTTCTCGCTGGGCCATCCGTAAAAGCAGGTTTTGCCTATCCATCATTTGATGTGTAGAGCATGAAATTCCTTCTTACTCAGGAACATGGACACGTGTTGCGGGCTTTGATGAGCCATGCGGACGATCAGTCCGTGCTTTGTGAGGAGACGTCACATGAAGAGGATGATGTTCGCGCTTGCCGCCGCCACCCTGCTTGGTGGCCTCACTCTGGGTGTCGGTTCTGCTTCAGCTGCCCCGATGTCCGCCAGCGGTCTTCAAACCGGCCAACGGGGGATCACCCAAGTGCGCATGACCAGCAGCGAGCGCATGATGATGAAGAAGCGCATGATGCGGAAGAAGATGATGAAGCGCCGGATGATGAAGAGGCGCATGATGAACCGCATGTAACGGCTCGCCGGTAAGACGGGAGGGCTCCTATCGAGCCCTTCCACCACGTCGCTTTGCCTGATCAAGAAAGCCCACACCTTGTCCCGCACCTATAGGCTCGCGGCGGTGCCCTGCTCATCACATCAAGGATGCTTCCGCTGGGTCGTGTCGTCTTCGGACGGCCTCTTCTCCGAGCAATCGACCTACCCTTACGCGACCAAGGCAGCCGCCATGATCGTGGGCCAGATCCGAATAGCCGATCTGAGCGCGGGCCGACCGGGACCGAAGCCGAGTCGGCGTCGTCCCTCCCAAGCTTGAGGGTGGCGGCCAACATCACGGTGCTCGGGCGCAGCCCTTCTGGCCGCAGATGTAGGTGCCAGTCTCCGTCTGCATGACGCATGTGCGGTCTGGCGTCGGGATCTCGGCGCGACGGTCATGCTCGACCCACCGCTTCACGAAGGCTGCAGAGCAAGACGGTAGTGGGGTGATTGCCTCGGACGAGTTCGGCACCATCAGCACGGCGACTGCCACAAAGACTCCGACGAAGCGCATCGTCCTCTCCCTAACAAGGTGCACCCGACCGGCCCCCCGTTCACTTCTCAACCGGGAAGCCCATGATGACGGCCGTCTTCACCATCGTGCGGCGCAGGCCCGGGCGCGGTGTCCTTGTCGGCCAGCAGTTTTTTTTTGGCCTGCGGATGCTGCTCGATGGCCTTGGCCACGTCGATCCGGTGGTGCGATACGCCTCTCACCACACCAGCCTGTTAAACAGCGGACCTTCATGCTTGCGTCCCTGAACCTACCCCTCATCTTCGGCTGCCTTGATCGCCAGCGCCAGTCCTGGTCCGGCGACGCTGGCCATCGCGGACACCTCGATGCAGGCGGGTCGGCGAGCCGGATTGGCTCTCGCCCTCGGTGTGGCAACCGGCTCTCTTGCGTGGTCGGTCGCAGCAGCCGTAGGGCTCGCGGCGATCATGGTCTCAAGCGCGTGGGCGTTTGAGGCGATGCGCTACGTCGGTGCCGCCTACCTCCTATTCTTGGCCTACAAGTCGGCGAGAAGTGCGATCCTTGGTTCTACCCGCACTGTGCAGGCGAAGCTCGAACCCTCGTTCGCCCGCTCTTATGCTAAAGGTCTGGCCCTGCACCTTACCAACCCGAAGCCGGTGCTGTTCTTCGGCTCGCTCTATACACTTGGTATCTCGCACCAGACCGCGCCCCTCGACCTTGTCCTCGTGATTGTGGCCATCGGCGTACAAAACACGCTGACGTTCAGCCTCTATGCGTGGTTGTTCTCGAACGGCCGGGTATCGCGTGGTTACGTGCGACTACGGCGCTGGTTCGAAGGAGCTTTCGCCTCGGTGTTTGCGGGGGCAGGCCTGAAGGTGCTGACCGCGCGCATACCAACGTAGCGGCCGGCCTGCCGAGTTTGGCTTTGAAGCGGCATGGCATAGCATGTCTCCACCACTCGCGACCGGATCGGGCGGCGGAGCCGAGTAGATTTCGTCTATCTTACTACCCCCGCGCTGCGGACTAATCCCGCTTCAAACCGAGCGGGATCGATGCGAGTGACAATGACCCCATGTTCGGGGCTTCCGTCGAAGCTGGCGAAATAGAAGCGGCCAGCCGCGTCCCAAGCATTGAACCCGGTATGAATATGCAGATGCTCCAATGCCGGATCGAGTTCGGCCATAGTACAGAGCCGCTGTGTCCGGCCGCTCGCGAAATCGAAATGGTACAGCATCGTATCTTCGCTTGGCCGTGGGGACGTACTAGTGCCGACGTAGGCACTCTTACTGTCAGGGCTTGCAGCAAATAGCCAGAACTCGACGCCGCCCCAACCCGCCGTCTTGCCTGTTTCCACCTGACCCAGGTACGTCCACGTATGCGCGTCTTGATCGAAGTGATAGACGTGGCCGCGGTCGTCGCCAAACACGCACCACTTGCCCCCGTCCATGCACTGGCCGGTCTCTAAGGCCAGGCCATCCTTCAACAGCCAGTCCTTCTCCTTACCGAAGCCGGTCTCGGGATCATAGTAGTGTACGTGGTCGTGTGCTGATGGTTCATCCCAGTTGCTGGCCGTGAAGTAGAGGCGGCCATGGGTGTCCACCCACATCACCCGGCCTGTGTACACGTAGGGCTGCTTGTATGAGGTCGGACGACCGAGGTCCTGAGTTCGTCCGCTCGCAACGTCGTAGCGGTAGATCGCACCGGTGGGCACGCCTGCGCCGTAGATGACGTTGCGGGCCGGGTCGGAGGCCAAGGTGACGAGGTTGCCATGAGGCACCGCGCTTCCACCGGGCTCGGACGCGCTCAGATCCGCGAAGCTGTCGTGGGCGCGATCGTAGGCGTACCAGTGGAAGCCGCGCCGTTCGAGGTAGCCCGCGTCGAGGTCCGAGCGATCCATGGTCGCGACATAGATTTTGCCGTTGTGCCAGAGCGGCCGCGTGTGGAATTTCTGAGCGGTCTCCCCGGGCAGCCAATTATGGGCGGCCTCCGACGCGGAGCGCGCATCACCGACGTACCGCAGCGTGCCCGTCTGCGCGTCGATGCGGTACAGGGCTGCGTTCGTCTTGTGATCCATGCCACCGATGTAGATGCCGCCGTCAGGTGCGGAGCCGGTCGCGTGCCAGCTCTGGGTAGGATGCAGACCGTTTGGCGTGTCCGGCAATCGCCAGTGCCACGTGCCGTCGAGCGTTCCTGCCCAACCCGCGTCGATCTTTTGAGGTTGTGAGGTCTGTGGTCCGGAGGCTTGGCCCGTGGTGGACAGAGCGAAGCAGGCGAGCATCGCGCTGAAGCAAATGAGCTGACGCAGCATGGCATTCGTTCCCGAGAGGCGAAGCACTCTGTGACCACTGCGCTTCCGTTCTGTGTCGGCAGGCTAACACCTGCTCGCGTGCTCCTTCCCTACCCGGTCATTCAAGCCGCAAACCGGCGTCCCAGGCGACAAGAGGTTCCGCGATGTGCGGGCCCACGGCTGCAGCCCTTATCCTCGACTCGTCGCCCTCGCTTAAACCACCCATCGCACTGGCCGGGCGGCCATATCATCACGGATCGCCCGGCCTTGCACACCCTACCGCGTCCGCGGCGGATAATCCTGGGATGGGTTCGAGGCGGCCTCGAGGAAGCCTCAGTGTGTCCGCCGCGTCATCGCGAGCGCGTGTTTCAACCGGTTGAACGACCATTCGATCGGACGAGACACCCCGCAAAATCGGCATGGCTCACACGGGTTTCGTCTCTTACCTGCGGGTCTCGACGGAACGGCAGGGTCGGTCCGGCCTTGGACTGGAAGCTCAACGACAAGCCGTCGCCGACTTCCTCGCAGGTGGTTCATGGAGACACGTCGCCGAACTGGTCGAGGTTGAGAGCGGATCCCGGGATGCCCGCCCTCGCCTATCCGAGGCCTTAGCGCTTTGCCGACTGCATGGGGCAACGCTGGTCATTGCGAAGCTCGACCGCCTTTCGCGTGACGCTGCCTTTCTCCTGAACCTGCAGAAGGCCGGCGTTCGGTTCGTTGCGGCCGATATTCCCGAGGCAAATGAGCTGGTGGTCGGCATCATGGCCGTTGTCGCGCAGGCCGAGCGCAAGATGATCTCCGCTCGGACCAAGGCAGCCCTCGCAGCGGCCAAGGCTCGTGGTGTGCGCCTGGGCAAGCCGGTAAACCCTTTCAATCGTGAGTCCGGCCAAGCACGTGGACGGACCCAGCAGACACATCGGGCGGAGCAGCGGGCTCAGGATCTTGCGCCGATGATTGCGGCCGCTAGGGCTGAGCGTGCTATCTCTCTGCGCCAGATCGCAGCAGTGCTGAATGCACGAGTCATCCCGGCAGCTCGTAGCGGAGCATGGTCGGCAGCGCAGATCCAACGGGTTCTGGACCCAGCGTTCGGCTCGGAAACGGCGCATCGGCTCAATAGCTAGCCGGTAGCTATCAGTTACCTTAAGGCTAGCAGGCGGCTACTTAGTAGGCCAAAGATACTGGCTAGCTATCTAGGCGCTACCAGCTACCATACGATGTCTGCTAGCTAGCTGTTAACCTGCGCGTGACGTGGTGAGTGCGGCGTCCGAGATCGGAGGAACCATGCCCGTCATAGCCTTTGCCAACCCGAAAGGAGGCTCCGGCAAATCGACCAGTGCGCTGCTGCTGGCGACCGAGCTAGCCATAAAGGGTGCTTCCGTCACCATCATCGACGCTGACCCGGAGCGTTGGATCAGCCAATGGGCGAAGCTCCCCGGAAAGCCGGAGAACGTCACGATCATCAGCGACGTGACGGAGGAGAGCATCGTAGACGCGATCGATAGCGCGGAGCGCGAAGCGGCCTTCGTGATCGTTGACTTAGAGGGTACGGCTAGCTTGTTGGTAGCCAATACCATTGGCATGGCCGACCTAGTGGTGATCCCCACTCAGGGATCGAGCATGGATGCTAAGGGAGCGGCAAAGACGATCCGCCTCATCCGCAACTCGGAGAAGCTGTCGCGGCGGCGGATTGCTCATGCGGTCCTGCTCACTCGTACCGGCGCGGCCGTGACGTCCCGTGCCTTGCGCAACGTGCAGGAGCAGTTGCAGGCCGGCGGCATCGAGATGTTCGAAACGGCGGTGGTGGAGCGGGCTGCCTTCAAGGACCTGTTCGATTTCGGCGGTACACTGTCGGGGTTGGCCGCAGCGCAGACGAGCAACCTCGAAAAGGCCATTCAAAACGCTCGCGAGTTCGCAGGGGAGGTGGTCTCGAAGCTGAAGGCAGCGAGCGCGAGGACTGCAGCGTGATGGCCGGCAAGGAACGCGCCTCTCTAGGCTTTGGCGACGAACTTGACGACATCGATCCGTCCGCCTGGGCCAAACCAAAGCCCCGGGATGACAAGCCTGCACCCGAGGTGACGAGGCAGGCCGCCGAAGCGACCGGCTTCCGTAGCCGGGAACCCGCCAGGACCGAGCAGGCGCCGGCGACACCTCGGCAGCAGCGCCGCCGCCGGACTGGCCGCACTGCCCAGCTGAACCTCAAACTGAAGCCGGAGACGATCGAGGCGTTCATCCGAGTTGCGGACGCAAATGGCTGGGGGCTCGGCGAGGCGTTCGAACGCGCCGTCGATTTGCTCGCGCAGAACGGCACCGATGAACGATAGCTGATAGCTACCAGCTTAAACAATGGACCGGCGGTGCATCGGAAGCGGGATCTGACAGGTAGCAATAGAAGCCGTACGGCGTCTCTCGTCAGTCCTCGGGCGTTACGCAGGTCCCCATAAAAGCCTTCCGCTCCGGC
Source organism: Methylobacterium sp. A49B (assembly GCF_053346215.1). NCBI lineage: Bacteria > Pseudomonadati > Pseudomonadota > Alphaproteobacteria > Hyphomicrobiales > Methylobacteriaceae > Methylobacterium > Methylobacterium sp. A49B. Next base: position 18,216 of record NZ_JBKFBO010000081.1, on the reverse strand, counting down.
CCTTCCTTGAGCTTCTGATTGTCTGCCCGTTGCCGGCAGCGATCGAGCACCGCCGGGTCGACGGCTGATGCCGCTTCTTCGCCGGCAGATGTCGTGCCTTGAGCGGGCTTTCCGGCCGGTTCTTGTGTGCTCTGAGCAAGCCCTACCGTGGGAAGGCAGGCGAGGGTAGCTAGAGCGGTGAGGAGCGCGAGCGAGCGTCGCATGAGAGTTTGCCTGAATTGCTTCCGTCAGGCGAGGTCGTGGACGCTATCTGCGGCGAAGGTTCGACACGGTGCTTGGCACAGGTAAGCGGCGATCGACTCGGCGATCAGCAGCTTCGCGATCGCTGCAGCGCTCAGGACTGGCGAGACCTGCGCCGGCTGATCCTCTCAATCAGCTCGGTCCAAAGCCAGCCGGTCAGGCCAACATGAGCCCGTTCATCGTTCGCTTCATATTTGATCCTACAGAGAGGCTCAAAGGCCTAATGCCCCACTGTGGCGATCCCGTATGACCCTCGACTTCAGCATGCCGGTCCTGGTCGTGGACGACTACCAGACCATGATCCGCATCATCCGCAATCTGCTTAGGCAAATTGGGTTCTGCGACGTTGATGACGCCTCCGACGGCGCCGCCGCTTTGGCGCGGCTTAAGGGCCGTCAATACGGATTGGTGATCACAGATTGGAACATGCAACCGATCACCGGCTACGAGCTACTCCGCCACGCCCGCGCCGAACAAAGGCTGCAGACTATACCGTTTATTATGGTCACGGCAGAGTCGAGAGTGGAGAACGTCATCGCGGCCAAGATTGCCGGGGCGAACAACTACATCGTTAAACCATTCACCATTCAAACGCTCAAGTCTAAGATCGAATCTGTACTTTTTAGATGAAAATCAGTGCATCGCCATTTCTCACAGTACTACGATGAATTTCTAGCTATCGGGTGGGCAAGGCCACTGCGCTTGTCCATCAGTTTTCGAAGAACTGAGCCGAGGCTCAGGACGGCACTACGCCCGTGAAGGGGCGGTCAGAAGCGGCTAGCCAAAAATAGGTCCTTAACCGAAGATCGTCATCGTCACGGCAAAACTGTTTCGGAAGCGCGTGATGATCGGCCTCTCGTTCCGCCATTCGACCAAGCCATTGGCGCAAACTGAAGCCGGCAGCGCCGAACGACTCCGGCGCGCTGAGGAGCAGCGGCTGCTCACCGCCGTGGAGCGGTTGGCCGCGACCCAGGATTTGACCATCGCCGATTTGCCGGATGGTCCTCTGCGGGACTTGCTCTCGCGACTACTTATGCACGGCCGCAGAGAGCGGCATACCCACCTGGGCGCATTGGCGAGCGCGGCTCACGAAGCCTCCGAGGCGGCCACCAACGTCGGCTGGACCACCCACGACGTCGGCCAGGTCGCCGACTCGGCTCAGACCATCGCCAGCGCCACCGAGGAGATGGTCGCCTCCATCGCACAGGTCGCCGACACTTCGGAGGCCGCAGGTAGTTCGGCAGATGCTGCCCGCAGTGCCATGCTGGCATGTCTCGGCGAGCTTCAGCAGGTTCGGCAAGCGATGCAGGCCATCGACGCGCGCACCGCGCAGATCGACCAGCGGCTCGGCGTCCTGCGGGGTGCAGTCGCACAGATCGGCAGTATGGCCGGCACCATTGCCAACATCTCCGGTCAAACCAACCTTCTCGCGCTCAACGCCACGATCGAAGCTGCCCGAGCCGGGCTAGCAGGCAAGGGCTTCGCGGTCGTCGCATCCGAGGTGAAGGCACTATCCGCCCAAACTGCCAAGTCGACGGACGAGATCCGCACCTGGCTTGGGACGCTGCAGGCCGAGATGGGTCAAATTGGGCATGCCGTGAGCGACAGCCGTGCCGCGGTGGCCTCCGGTGCGGCCACGGTGGAGAAACTCGGCGCCTGTGTCGAAGAGGCCGATGCCGGCATCCGTCAGACCAGTGATTTGAACCGCGCCCTATCCGAGACCCTCGGTCAGCAGCGGCAAGCCACGCAGGAAATCGCGCAGAACGTGCAGGGCATCGCCGAGAAGGCGACCAAGACCCGCGACGAGATCGCGAACATCACCGAGCGTCTCGTGAAGGCCGAGAGCGCGGCCCAGAAGGCGCTTGATGCCGTCGAAGACACAGCCCCATCCTATGCGCTCGTGCGGCTGCCGGCTGATGTCGGCGCGTGGAAGCGGCGGCTGGCGGGTGTCCTATTGGGCCGCGCCGTGCCAGACATGGACACTGCTACGATGCGGTACCCTTCAGCATCGACGCTTGCTAACCGGCTGAAGGGCACAGCGTTGGAACAGCATGCAGCGGTCACGCGACTAGTCCGAGCGGAGCAGCTGGCCCATACCGAGGCATCGCGGATGATAGCGGCACTGGCGAAGCGAGACTGGGACACGGGCACCCCGGCCTTCAGCGCCGCGTCGGATGCGATGACGGAGATGCTGGCTGCATCAGGTGATGTGATTGCGGCCGATGCAAACGGTAGGGAAGGAACTCTCTAATCGACGCAGCCAGGGCGCGACACGCGCCAACGTGGAGTAAGTTTCCGGGTGCCCGCGGGTCGCGACTGCTGCTAGACTGCGTGCCGGCTTCGCTCCTCCGTGACAAACTCGCGGTGAAGCCAAGAGCCCGTCCCGATCCCCCCGACGGGCGGGCTCTTTCATGCCTCACCGTGTCGATCCTGCGCTGGCGGAGGCCATTCTCGCATGGCACCCGTGCGCTATGAGGAGACCCGATAAAGCCACCTGCGAGGTGTGGATCGACGGCAAGTGGCAACTCATGCCGCTCGTCGAGGCGCACGCCCAACACCGCACCGCCGAGAAACGTTGCCCTGTCTGCCACGGCCGCGTCCACACGCAGGGTTCATACGCATTGCAAGGCACCGTCACCATGGCGCACCGGAGGGTTCACGATGGCTGCTCGAGGATCCCCAAGCAGTACGCCGGGACGCCGAAGCCGCACCCAGAGCCTTTGAACTAAAACGCGCCGGTCGTGCGACTGCACCGATCAAACCCTAGCGAGCAGCACGGGGCAAAACAGTGCGGCGCGGGAGCAAATCGTGGCAGTACAGTCGCGGATTAGGCCCGTGGGCGGCCTCCACTTACAACGAGGGCGCTTGTTTCAGCCTGATGGATGAACACATTGATCTGAACCAGTCCCTCGCGCGCCGCGACTTTCAGATTTGCGTTGACGATGTTGATCTGAGGATCGCTGCTCGGTGCCCGCGCGTCCAGATCGGCGATGATCGCGGCAAGCTCATCACGCTGCGCACGAAATTTCGTCAGGATAATGCTGAGCTGCGCCGCCGACAGTGTCCCCGCACGACCGTCGGCCAGCAGCTGTGCCGCAGGAGCGTCGAAGGCGGCCAGGGCGGATGCCTCGCCAGGTCTGCGGCGGAACGGAATGACGGTGCGGCTCATAGAGTTCAGTCCGTCAACCGACCGCCCTTGCGGCCTCGCGCACTTGGCGCGTGGCGACATCGACCTGCTCGCTCGCCCGGGCGATGGCCTCCATGCCCCCGGCGATCGTAGCCACGCCGTGCGCGGCTGTGTGCATGCTGCCCGACATCTCCCGCGTTACCGCCGACTGCTCCTCGACTGCCGCCGCGATCGCGGCCGAGACCTCGTCCAGCGCCCGGATTGTGCTTTGGATCGAGCCGATCGCGCCCACAGCCTCGCGCGTGGCCGCCTGAGTCGCTGTGATCTGACCGCGGATCTGGTCAGTCGCCTTTGCGGTCTGCTCGGCCAGCGCCTTCACCTCGGAGGCCACGACCGCAAAGCCTTTGCCGGCCGCGCCAGCACGCGCCGCTTCGATGGTGGCGTTCAGTGCCAGCAGGTTGGTCTGCGAGGCGATCCCTTGGATCATGGTCACGACCTCACCGATTTGCGCCGCCTGGCCGCTCAGACCCTCAACGATACCGCCGGTACGCCGGGCCTGCTCCACGGCCTCGCCAGCCATGCGCGCGGCATGGCTGACCTGGTGGCTAATCTCACCGACCGAAGCCGATAGCTCCTCGGCACCTGACGCCACGGCCTGAATGTCGTTGGAGACCTGCCCGACCGTGCCAGCCGCCGCTGCGGTCTGTCGCGTGACATCCTCGACAGCAGACCCGATCGCGTCGAGGTCAGTGCCGATTGTGCGCTGCGCCTCCGCCCGGCGCTGGCGCTCGTGCACCTGCGCGGTCACGTCGGTGGCGAACTTCACCACCTTGAACACGGTGCCATCTGCGTCGGTGATCGGATTGTAGGTGCCCTGGATCCAAACCTCGCGGCCGCCTCGGGCCACGCGCTTGAACTCGCCTGCCGCAAACTCACCGCGCCCAAGCCGGTCCCAGAACCCTCGGTAGCTGGCGCTGGCCTGTTCGGCCGCATCCACGAATAGACTGTGGTGCTGACCGCGGATCTCGTCGAGGCGGTAGCCGACCGCGTCGAGGAAGTTCTGATTGGCGTCGAGGATCGCGCCGGTCGGATCGAAGGCGATCACCGCCTGCGAGCGGTTCAGCGCGGCGATCTGGCCGTCACTATCCAGCGCATGCAGCTTCTGCGCGGTGATGTCGATCGCGAACTTGACGATCTTTGCGACGCGACCGGCCCGATCGCGCACGGGATTGTAGCTCGCCTGGATCCAGACGACGCGGCCGCCCTTCGCGCAGCGCTTGAATTCTGCGGCCTGGGACGTGCCCAGCCGCAGGGCGTCCCAAAATGCTCGGTACTCCGCGTGGTCGCGGCAGACCGGCTCCACGAACATGGCGTGGTGCTGCCCCTGCACCTCGGCCAGTGTGTAGCCCATTACGGTCAGGAAGTTGGCATTCGCGCCGAGAATGGTGCCGTCGGGCAGAAACTCGATGACGGCTTGAGAGCGATCGAGGGCATCGAGCTTGGCCGCCTGATCCGCATGCGTGCGCGTTCCACCGAACATGTTCGTCCCTTCCCGGATCTTTGGGCTGCTGAGCGGCAGATCGGGAAGTCGGCGGATCGCACCGCTGACGCGTTGCCAGTCTTATCACAGCTGAGGGCAATGCTGAGCAATGAACCCTAATTGAACGTTAAATCGTTTCCAGATTGTTCGACATTCAATTGGTCATAACCCATATCAGCTTCGAGATAGTGTATTCACGCTTTCGTGACTTACTTTGTTACAACTCAAGCGTGTTCGAAGATGGCAAGCTGGCGTAGGAAGTGGGTTAACAGATCGTTGCTTACGTCGACCGGCTCGTAGCGTCCGCTCTGACCCCGCGAGGGACGCCCTATTCGCCGGATCACCTCACGCTCGAACGCCACGAAGTTCTCGATCCGACCGTCGGCGGCACGCAACGGTCGGCAATCGACCTCGGCGCGGTACTTGGAGCCGTCGCCGCGATAGTTGGTCAGATAGCCGTGGAAGCGCTCGCCGGCTGCGAGAGCGTGATGGAAAGTATCCAAGGTCGCGCGCCGCGTCTCCTTGCCTTGCATGAAGCGCGGGCTCTGTCCGATGATGGCGTGCAGATCTCGCCCGACGAGCTGCCCGAAGGCCGAGTTGGCATAGACGATCGTTGGTCCTGGACGAACGATCTCCGCGTCGGTGACAACGATCCCGATGGGAGCCTCGCGGGCCAAGGCACGGATGAGTTCAAGGGCAGTCATGCTACGGCAGAGCTATACATGCGCTGGATGTGGCGTCACTGCGCCCGACACATGGCCGATGGGCAGCGTCCACGGCGGCGACGTTTCTTCGGCAGCGTTTAGGGGCCAAGCCAAAATCGCCTAGGGCAGCCACCTTCTGGTTCAGAAGTAATCAGTTAGAAGCCCAACTTATGTTATGAGCTGTGCGTCTATAAAAACCTTCTGTCTTCCTATGAGCTAGGCGCTTATCCCCATCTACCAATATTAATTAACTAGTCGAGGGCACTCTGCAGGCCGCGGAGTTTGCCATGCGATCTGTCTACACGTGCCTTACCCAGGCGCACGATCATCAGCTGATCCTGCTCGCTGCGGGCGTCTGTGTCGTCGGCGTCTACGGCTCGTTCTCAGTCGCAACCCATGCGGCGCGCTCCGAAGGCCGGGGCGCCACGCTCTGGGCGGGTGCCAGCATCATCGCGGCAGGCTGCACCGCCTGGGCCACCCACATGATCGCGATGTTGGCGTTTCAGCCCGGTATGCCTGCCGGCTTTGAGCCGTTTCTCACAGCACTGTCGCTCCTTGTCGCCGTCGCGGGTATCGCGATCAGCATCGCCTCCGTGATCGGTCGACGCGAGCGGCCACGTCGCTTCCTCGCCGGACTTATCCTCGGCGTAAGCATCATCACGCTGCACTATCTCGGAGAGGCTTCTTATCTCGTGGCGGGGACCGTCACCTGGGATCTGCCGCTGGTAACCGTATCCGTACCGCTAAGCCTGGTCATGTTCGGTGCGGCCATTCTCACCGCTGGTGAGCGCAGCCGAAGATTACGCCGGGCTGCAGCCCCCCTCCTAGTGAGCGCGATCGGTGTCCTGCACGTCTGTGGCATGGCGGCGATGACGCTCACCTTCGATCCGGAGCGCCCGCTGCCGCCTCAGGCCGTTCCGCCCGAGGTGATCGCACCCGTTGTCGCAGGTGTATCCCTCGGCCTGATGGCTCTGGCCGTCGTCGGGCTGCGTCTGACCTTGAACGCGCGGGCTCAGGCGCGGCGGGACCAAGAGCGCCTTCGCGAGCTGGCCAATCTCGCCGTTGAGGGGCTCGCAGTCTGCGATGGCGAGGTGATCACAACGGCCAATCGGAGCCTGGAGCACCTGTCGGGTGTCGATGCGGGGGCTCTCAACGGCTGCCGCCTCTCCACCCTTCTCCCCGACCTCACTATCTCGGCGCTTCCTGAGCGCGAGGAGCAGGAAGCCGAGCTCGTCGATGCCGATGGTCAGCGCGTGCCAGTGCGTGTCCTGCGCAGCGAAGTCCCACTCGGTAGCGGCCTCCAGACCGTGCTGGCCGTGCGTGACCAGCGGGAGCGCCTGCAGACCGAGTCGAAGATGCGCACGCTGGCCTACTCGGACGCACTGACCGGCCTGCCCAACCGCGCCCACTTCCACGATCTGCTCGCGCGCCACGCCGCCTTCTGCCAGGAGCAGGATCGGACCTTCGCCGTGCTCGTTCTCGATCTCGACAGGTTCAAGCTGGTCAACGACACACTGGGTCACGGCCTAGGCGATGTGCTGCTCTGCAAGACAGCCCAGCGTCTCAAGGCAGTGCTCGGAGTGGATGACGTGGTTGCACGTCTGGGCGGCGACGAATTCGCGGTCCTGCAGGCCGCTGTGGCCGATCCGGAGGCGGTTCAGGTGTTGGCCGCACGCATCGTTGAGCTGATCGGCCGTCCGTTCCTGATCGAGGGCCAACTCGTCAACATCGGTGCCTCGGTCGGCGCCGCACTCGCGCCAATGGACGGCCTGGAGCCCCGACAGCTGCTGCGCAACGCCGACCTCGCCCTCTATAAGGCCAAGGCCGACGGCAAGGGCACGTTCCACAGGTTTGATCCCGTACTGGACCAACGCGCGCAGGCCCGGCGCGGTCTAGAGGCCGACCTGCGGCGCGCCATCGCGGTCCAGGAGTTCGAGCTCTACTACCAACCGCTCGTAGATGCACGCTCGGGTGAGATCACCGCGGCGGAAGCGTTGGTGCGCTGGCGGCATCCGGAGCGAGGCCTCGTCTCACCAGCCGATTTTATCCCGCTCGCCGAGGAAACCGGTCTGATCGGGCCGCTGGGGCAGTGGGTCCTGCGCACCGCCTGCAGCCAAGCCGCCCAATGGCCGTCTCACATTCGGGTCGCGGTCAATCTCTCGCCCGCCCAGTTCCGTGATTTGCGTCTCGCCGAAACCGTCAAGGCGGCGCTCAACGCCTCCGGGCTCGCCGCGGACCGGCTTGAACTGGAAATCACCGAAGGCGTGCTGCTGGCCGACGAGGAGCGCACGCTCGCGACGCTGAACCGCCTGCGGGCAGCGGGCGTCAGCATCTCGATGGACGATTTCGGGACCGGCTATTCCTCGCTCAGCTACCTGCGCCGTTTCCCCTTCGACAAGATCAAGGTCGATCAGTCCTTCGTGCGCCAGTGTCCGAGCGATCCCGAGAGCGCCGCGATCGTCCGGGCGATCATCACCATGGGATCATGCCTCGGCATGACAATCACGGTCGAGGGCGTCGAGACAGCGGAGCAGTTCGCCTTCACGGCGGCTTCGGGCTGCGATCAGGTCCAGGGCTATCACGTCAGCCGCCCGCTGCCCGAGGCCGACTTCCTGTCCTTCGTCACCGCCCGCGAGGCCGCATGACCGCGCCGGACCACACCGACCTGTTCAGGCTCGTCTACCGGAGCCGCAGCGCCCTCAGGGGCGACGCCGAGGAAGTGCATCAGCAGGTCGATCGAATCCTCACCGTGTCGCGCTATCGCAACGCGCAGGCCGGTGTCACGGGCGCGCTGATGTTCACAGGCCTATTCTTCGTACAGGCCCTGGAAGGTCCGGCCGCCGCCGTTGAAGCGACCTTCGACCGAATCTGCTGTGATCTGCGCCACAGCGGCATCGAAATCGTCGAGTGCGGGCCCGTCCTGGAGCCAGCCTTCGGAGATTGGTCGATGAGCCACTTGGTGCCGACTACAGATGCCGGAGCTTTGCTCGATCGCGTCGAGCACGACACCGAACTCGCCGATGCCGCATCCGCCGCGATGAAGCTGATGCTCGCCCTGCTTCAATCCGAGCCGCGTGCCATCGCGTCGTCGCAGCACCTCGCTGTCTGAAGGTAGTCAGATTCCTCGCACTCGCGTTCGTTCTATCGATCGTCGGCAGACGCTCACCGCATGGCTTGGCCGCCTCCACCACCCACGCGGATTCTCGCGGGGTCACTTTGGTCGAGGTCGCCAGCTGCCCCTCGGCAGCCTTTTTGCGGTTCCGTTGGCTCTGTTTTTCTCAGAATTGTAACCTCAGTAGGCGTGCGGTTCGCGAATTTGCACCCTCCCCCCTGTATCGCGGTAGCAGGAACGGGCGATCCAAGTCTGGATAGTGGGTCTCGCGTCCGTGCCAGACGCAGCCAAGCCGTCCACTCGGGCGACGTGATCCGCACGATGTTCGTGTCGTTGCGGAAGCCTGTGATCTGCCTCTCCTCGACGGTCAGCAGGCCGAGCTTCCGGGCCTCGCGGATGGCGTTGCGCACGGTGGTCTCGGCCACGCCGACGATGGCCGCGAGGTGGCCGACGGCGAGCCTGCAGTCCTTCCGCCGCACGACCTCCGCCGCCACGAGGGCAAGGACCGCCTGCTCGGCCAGCGTGAACCGGGCCGCGATAGCCGGCGGAAGTCTGCCGGAGGCCGCCCAACGGCGACGGCGCTCCATCGAGGCATTCGTGCGCGGGCGCGAGCCGACGCCAAGCCTCCTGAGGCTTCTCGATCCGTTCCCCGCCACGTCCCCTATTTGGGGTGGGACGGTTGCTGACCCGTTCGGGATCTGTCCGGATCGCTGGGTACCAGTCGACAGTGTCCGCGCCTCAATCAGGCCGGACAGCGCCTCGGCCTCGGCTTCCGTGACCGTTCCCTCCCCGTAGGCGCGCCACAGCAGCGCCGTCACGGATGGCAGGGTGATTCGGTCGGCCGCCTCGATCGCGCGGCGGATCTCATCTGCGAACACGTGTCTTGGCCCTTTCCACAGGGCCACAGGGGGACGATCGGCGGCGCAGGCTGTGCGCTCCGTTCAAGACAAGCCGGTATCGTTGTCAGAACCGGGGTTCTGACTTGACGCCCGAGGGCGCTTCATGGCTTGTGGGGGTTGCACACGGCCCACAGGCCATCTCGATTTCGACGGGCTCCTCGTTTGGCGACGGGGGGCCCGTTGGCTTTTCAGGGTCCTACTGCGGCGGTCGGTGCTCCTGGTGGTGTCCCGGCCGGCGACTCGCGTGAGGCGATGCGTAGCCGGACATGGCATGTCGGCCGGGCGGCACGGTTAAGTCAACGTTGGGGTCAACGATGACCAGCCTTGAGCAGGTGGAACAGGATATCGCTACGCTGCAGGAGAGCCTCCGGATCGCGAGGTTGGCGTTGGCCGACCCCAGCTTACCGGCACAAGACAGGAGCCGTTGGCAGGCCAGCATCGATCTCTACGAGCAACACCTGCGTGAGCTTCTGGCGGTACGCGACGATCTGCGATCGCTAGCGGAGGACTGAGGTCGGATCACCTGGAACCGCTCAGCTGGCAGGCGTATCACCCCCGCCATGGCCAAGCGCACGAAGCAGCTCCCGCAAGATCGCGGCACCGTCCTGTTCGATGTCGTTTTCGAGGATGGCTCGCGCGCCTCGAACCGTCGCGTGCCTATGGAGATCCTAGGCGGTCTCGACGGTGATCAGCCGGCCCGCGACCTCATCGAGCAACAGGAGGCGGAAATAGCGCAGAAGGCCGGGCGGCCGCCACGCGTTGTCCGAAGCCTGATGCGGGCCGCCAAACCGGAACCGAAGCCGGTCCGAGAGTAGCGAGCAGCGCTCCACGGCAGCAGGAAGTCTCGCAGGCGGCACGTTGAGGCTGCGGTTTCGTGAGGTGATGCCCATGCATGCCGGACCGCCGACGGTTGCCGACCTGCGCAGGGTCGGCCGCATCAACAGCCAAGAGATCGTCGCGGCGATCGACTTCTACCTGCGGGACCCAACGGCTGGCCCCTACCGCTTCGCCAGCGGTCACCGCCTCGATGTCGCGGCGATCGTCGCTTCGGCGATCAGCCTCGAGCAGGTCGCAAGCCGATCCGGCCCGCAAGAGAACGCGTTCCGGATAGCCTTGGCCACCGCCATCATGGCCGCTTGTCCGACCCCGCCGTAACACGTCGGTCGCTCGACTCAGACCGGACCTGAAACTACGGGCAGAGGAGCGGCCGACGTCACCGACGCGAACCGATACGCAACGCGGCCCGTGGCTCGATATGCCATAGTGCGGCTGCGGGCCGGTGAACGAGGGAGCGGCGCTGGCGCATGATCCGGTCTGAGCTCATCGCCCGCATCGCGGAGCAGAACCCGCACCTCTACGCCAAGGACGTGGAGGCGGTGGTCTCTGTCATCCTCGCGCGGATTGCTGCGGCGCTGACATCCGGCGACCGCGTCGAATTGCGGGACTTCGGTTCGTTCGCGACGAAGGAACTGCAGGGCCGGACAGCTCGCAACCCGAAGACGGGAGCGGTCGTCAGCGTCGAGACCAAGCAGAGCATAGCCTTCAAGCCGGGTAAGGCCATGCGTGTCCGGCTCAATCGTCCAACCACCCGCGGTGATGGCGATCCGTCACAGCAGAAACATATCATAGATTAGTACTTGCGCCGCTCAGATGCGCTGTGTGCGGTCTGCTGCGAGGAGCGCTCTTCGCTCCTCACGGGTGATACGACGCGATGCCATCCTCCGGGTACCCGTTGGAGTTGATAGTCCGCAAATTGGGCGGTGCCACGCGCTTCTCCCAAGCTGAGCAACACGCGCTCAGAGATCTGCCGGCGACGATCTGGACGGTCGAGGCCCAGCGGGACATCGTCAACGAGGGCGATCCGGCCACGCAGTGCTGCCTCGTCCTCGATGGCTGGATCTGCTGCTATCATCTTCTCACGGAGGCTGGGCGTCAGATCCTGTCGTTCCACGTGCCCGGCGATCTGCCCGATCTGCAGTGCCTGCATCTACCGCGTCCTGACTTCGGCATCGCGGCCGTCACGCGGGCCACTGTCGCCTTCGTGCCGCATGCTAAGCTCCGCGAGCTTGCAAACGGCTTCCCCACCATCGCGGCCGCGCTGTGGCGAGAAACCCTGACCTGCGCCGCGATCCACCGTGCCTGGATCACCAGCCTCGGCCGGCGCGATGCGCGCCAGAGGCTCGCTCACCTCATCTGTGAACTGTACCTGCGCCTCGAAGCCGTTGGTCTCGCCGATGAGCACATCCTGCCGATGCCGCTTCGGCAACCTGATCTCGCCGACGCGCTGGGGCTGACCTCCGTGCATATGAACCGGACGTTGAAGGCCATGCGCACGGACGGTCTGATCAGCTTGCGCTCACGCAGACTGGAGATCCGCGATTGGGCAGGCCTCAGTGCCGTCGCCGAGTTCGATCCGCAGTACCTGCACCTCAGCCTCTAGGTCGGTCCCGGTATCGCGCGACGCGAGTGCGGACACCCGGGATCTGTGCGCTCTACGATCGCAGCAGGCCCATAGAACCTCCTCCTGGCGATTGTGCTTGATCGAGCGTCGGCTTCGGAGGCGCTGATGGCCCGCTACTTCTTCGATGTGAGCAACGGCGAGACCGTCACAGACGATGATGGCATCGAGTTCACGGATGCGCACCGTGCCTCGAAGGAAGCCCTTCAGTCGCTCCCCGACATGGCCAAGGACCTGCACCCGTCCTCCGAGCCTGAGACGGTCACCATCACCGTGCGGGACGAGTCCGGCACCGCGCTCTACAGAGCCACGCTCACGATTGAGGGTACGTGGTTGCAGGACCAGCAGTAAAGAAGCACGCTTCAAATTCCGCGGAGAGACGCTCCGTCTTGTTCCGCCACCCGATCGGGCCGCTCAGCATACGGGGGCCGACCCTCAGCCCGATTTGCCAGGATCCTCTCGCGCAACAGTACAGCTCGACGGGCGATCGCCTCAGCATCGCAGACCCGGCAGGGACCACCGCGGCCGGCAGCACGGCAGTTGTTGAGGTTCTGGCAGGACTGGCGAGGCATAGCAGCATTCACATACGTTGGGGTGCAACCTGCACGAGGGGTGTAGGGCCCGCCCGTCGGCTTCGGTCGACCTCCACGCCCGTCTGCAGATATGCCCCTCAGCTGTCGAGGGCGGGCGTGGATGCTGAGTTTCAGTACTTAATATTACATATTTGAGTATACACAGGGCGGACCTGCTGTAGCTTAGCTGGGTCGACTTTGCGTCGATCTCCGCGCCCGCCGCCTGGTGTGCCCCTCAAGCTGCCGGAAGGCGGGCGTGGATGCCGGCTCTTTGGAATGGGTGGAGCGGAGCTACCGGGCGCGACACACTCTGAGCGGCCCCGATGGCGATCAGCCAGCCCGCGAACGCATCGAGCAGCAGGAGGCAGGTCGACCTCCGCGGGGAATTCAGAGTCTGACGCGGGCTGCCAGACCAGAGTCGAAGCCTGTCCGAGAGTAAGCTGGATTATAGATCCTTGGACGGCCGCCCGGCCTGGATCAGGCGCTAGGGAAGGTTCACCGCCCTCGGCTGCGCTGGATCACAGCCGGGGTCCGGGCCGGGCGACCTGGCCGCGCATCATGTTGAGACAGGCGGCCGAGAGGGTATGGGAGAGGACCGCGCCGTTTAGATCAAGTGCGGTGGACGGCCTTTGCCAACCTTCATGATCGAACGGGACCGAGGATCACTCCACGCTCTCAAGCGTCTTCTGCAGGCCGAGCCACCCCTTCGCCTTCCTCGACAGGAGACCGACTCGTCGCCTCTTCGGAGGAACAATCCCTCGAGCTGCATTCAGCCGGCCCGCCGTTTCATCCAGGCCGAGCGGGTCAGCTTGGCGGCCAATCGCCAGCGCACCTTCCAACACGCCCAAGGCACGGTCGAAGTGGAGAGGGCTGGAGTAGGACGGATCGAATTCGAGCTGCGTGCTGATGTAGCGCGTCCGTTCCCGCTCGACCGTTGGTGTGTCTGCACAGGCCAGCCGGACCACGAATGGCATAAGGCGCTGCCGGTCCGCATCGGTCGCCTCGTCGTTCAGGCGCAGGGCGAGTTGGCAGATCGGACGTGAGAAGCAGTCCGGCATGGATCTGACCGAACCGACACGCTGGTACGGGAAGCCGCATGCCACGACCGCCGCCTCGTTAATGCAAGTGCCCCCATCCGGTCCAGGGAATTCATGCGAGCCCCGGAGAAGCTTCCAATTCAGGATGTGATCGAAGTCGCTCATGGTGGCTAACTCCGTAGCCGCCCCCATTTAGAACCTCTCCCTAGGTAGCCGTCCCGTCAACCACGCAGGTGCTGTCGCTCTGGCGTAGGATCCCAATGCCGCAGCGTCGCCCGCACCTGCGTGACGTGATCCGGCTCGGGACGCCCGAGCAGCGCCGCGATGGCCTCGTGGGTGGCCAGCCAGCGTCGGGCGGTCAGCAGCAGGTCAGGTCCGGCTACGTCGAGGCCGAGACGGTCAACGCGCTGGTGGGCCACAACCAGCCGGCGGTTCAGCCAGCGCACACGCAGCAACAGGATCAGGAGCCGCGCCGTCGCGGGCCACGAGAGGCGTTGGGCCGCTTCGGCAGTCGCTAATCGGATCGGTAGTGCAGTAGGCATCAGCGCACCTTGGCGAGGTCGAGGAGCGCTACGCCCACGGCGGCCACGATGTTCCCGCGCCCGCGCCAGGGTAGGATCTCGGCCGCCGGCTGCGGCTCGGCCAACACCTCCGGCAGCACGATCTCGGGCGCTTCGGCCTCGCGGTCTTGGTCGTTGCCGCGCACGCGCACGCCTCGCACAGTCTTGACCGCGGCGCACCGATCCACCTTGTGCAGGCCACGCTCGGCCACGCCTCGGTGGCGACGACGGGGCGGTATCTGCATGCGCGGCCATCTGAGAGTTCGGCACGATTTCTGGGGGTGTAGAACTCCTCAGCGTTCAGAGCGGAAGGCTTGCAACCTCGACGCCCTGCCACATCACCCTGACCATGGTGTAAGCACCTGGGAAGGTTCGGTTCTGCAACATGCATGACGCCCAGTGGCTCCCGGGAACGCTGTCACCGCCCACGCTTACGACGAGATCGAGGCTGAGTACTGAAAGATCACTGGAGGGTGGTTCAGACATTGTCAAATGCGGTTTTTCGTTCGCATCTGTGAGTTCGATTTCGCCGGAGATCTTCATGAACCGGTCAGTTTGATCATCGCTCGGACCAGCGATTTCTTCGGCCAACCAATTGCGCGTTGCGGGCACCAGATCTCCAGACATTCCTGACTCCTTGGGGACAAGCGAGTTCTGTCGAGCCATGAAATAGCGATCCTAATACTCATCATCCACTCATGCTTTGTATTGCATACCTGCGCGTAGGACGCGGATCATGTCGGCAATGACCAACGCTCTGTCAGCATCCGCCTCAGCTGCGATCTGCGCACCGGCTGTGACGTGCTCGGCGGTGATCATCAGCGCTACCTCGCGCAAGGCCGCGGTCAGCGCAGTGATCTGCTGGATCTCGTCCAAGCAGTATCGGTCTTCCTCGATCATCCCGCGCAGACCGCGGATCTGACCCTCGATCCGGTTCAGACGCAGTACTAGGGGCCGTTTTGCCTCTTCGCTGCGCCTAAGCTGGATCTTGTCGCCAACAATCTCACCTTCAACATCACTCATCGAGAGCCCCGCCCCGTCATGCGTTTCAAACCCAATGCGGGTTGTTCGTGGCCGAGGGGCGGAGCTTTCACAGATCAGCCGATCTGTTGGGTCTCAGCACCGCTGTCGGGCCGTGCCGGGCCGAGCACCGGCTCCTCGCCCATCGGCTTGTTCTGGAACACGCTGAACTGGCCCTTGCCGTCAATCGACTGACCGCTGGTCCAACGTCCCTCTGGCGGCGCAGAGCCGTCGTGCGCGGTGGCGTAGAAGTTGTAGTTGTTCTGCTGATCCTCCTTCTCCTGCGGGAAGGAGTTCGGGATCGGCAGCGTGCCCTCGTGGCCACCCATCTCCTCGATCACCGCCAGCCATTGCTGCTGGTGCATCGTGTCGCGAGCGATCATGAAATGTAGCATGTCTTTCATGCCGGGATCGTTCGTGGCGTTGTAGAGGCGCACCGCCAGGACGCGGCCAGTGCTCTCGGCAGCGACGTTGCAGTACATGTCGGCCGCGAGGTTGCCGCTGGCGTAGATGTGGCTCATGTCGAAGGGCACGCCCTCGCAGTTGGCCGGGAAGGCGGCCATACCGGTCGATAGCAGATGCCGGTGCAGCATGCCCTCGACCATGTGGCGCGGGTTCTCACCGCCCATCACGGCACCCACGATCTTGTCGGCGGCGCCCGCCTCCTGAACCTTGGTGGGAGCGGCCTCAAGGTTCATCGCTACCGCCGTGGCCAGCATCTCAACGTGACCCATCTCCTCGGTGGCAGTATGCAGGAGCATGTCGCGGTACTTCGTCGTCGGCCCACGCGCACCCCAAGCCTGGAAGAAGTACTGCATGCACACGCGGATCTCGCCCTCGATGCCGCCGATCGCCTGCTGGAGCATGCGCGCGAAGACCGGATCGGGGCTCTCAACCCTGACCGGGTACTGCAGGCGCTTGTCGAAGTAGAACATGGGGTCGCTCCGTGATCGGTGCTGCACCATGACGGCGAGCTTGGCAGATACTCCCAAGGAGCATCTGGTCCGATACCCAGGCAACCGAGGTAGGGCTGATCAGTTCGGTCGCGATCACGCGAACTTGGGCTAGTCGCTCTGGTGTAGGTTGGCCGCCATGTAGGAGAAGCTCACCCTAGCAAGCGGTACCCGGTGGTCTCGCAAGCTTCCAAGCCGCACTGGAGAAAGGCCGACGCCGCGTTGATGGCGCACAGCGCGGTCACGTACAGCCCGATCCAGCGGACGAGGCGCGCCGACCGTCGCGCCGCTGCTCCTTCCTGCGGGTGCCCCGCTCCGGCGATGGCAATCTGCAGAGACAGGGCGGTGAGTACGCCAAGAGCGATCAGCACCGACCAGACCGGCATGTGAAGGCCAAGCACGGCGCTGCCGACATAGCTGTGGCCAGGACGCGGATAGATATCGATCAGCGTTTGCCGACCCGCAACGAACAGCAGGAATACGGTGGAGACGAGAGCAAGGCCGACACCCCTTGTTCCGTCTCTGCGTCGAAAATGATGCATCAAGCCGAAGCAAATGCCGAACATAGCGACGCGTTGGAGGAGGCAGAGCGCACAGGGTATTTCGCCAAATCCGTGCTGTATGACCATCGCGGCTGTGAGGACGGCGGCGATCACAACCAACAAGCCGACAAGGCCCAGGTCGCTCAAGGTGGCGATCGATGTTTGACGCTGGTTAGTCGATCGAAGCACCACCACACCTATCCCTGCAGCCATGGCATGCGAAATCCGTCGAACGGGCTATAGATTTCGAATAGGAACATTCCCAGCGACATAAGCACGCTGACGGCGAAAATGGCTGTAGATACCCTGTAGCCACCCAATAACAGATTTAACAGCGCCATCAACATAGTGACGAAGCACAGGACCATCACGTTAGATAGCCTTGTCCGACTCCTGTAGATATATGTTCCACTTAGTACGCCTCATCAAAGATAAAATTGTTCCAATCTCTTAAAGGATATACTATAGCTCGACAAAGCGATGCGCGATCTATCTTCAACGCTCAATCTTCAGGTGTGACGCAGGTCCCCATGAAGGCCTTCCGTTCCGGCCCATCCTTGAGCTTCTGATTGTCCGCTCGCTGTCGGCAGCGGTCGAGCACTGCCGGATCGACGGCTGAAGCCGCTTCCTCGCCGGCTGCTGTCGTACCAGAGACAGGCTTTCGAGGCGGCTCGGGCGGGCTCTGTGCGCCTCCTGCCGTAGGAAGGCAGGCGAGGGTGGCTAGAGCGGTGAGGAGCGCGAGCGAGCATCGCATGGGAATTTGCCTGAATTGCTTCCGTCAGGCGAGGTCGTGGGCGCCATCTGCGGCGAAGGTTCGGCAGGGTATCTGGCACAGGTAGGCTAAGCTACAAATGGCAAACGCCCCAGGAGCGGGTGGCTCCTGAGGCGCTGCCGACCTCGCGGCCAGTCTGATCGGGCTGGGGATGCGAAGGCCAACCGAACTGTAGCATCTTCCGCGGCAGGCAGCGACGAAGGGGACCAGACCTTCGCGCTGCTCTGCCGCCTACACTCTCGATGCGAACACCGAGAGCACGTCGAACCGGTTCAGCTTTAGTACGAGCCGAACTTGTAGTTCAGACCGGCGCGGACGACGGCGAAGTCATTGGTGTTGCGCACCGGGATGTTGTTGAACACCGGCACCAGACCAGCGGCGGTGACGAGGCCGCCGACGAGCGGCAGACCCGTGTTGCGGCCCTGATCGAGGTTGACGTACAGGCCTTCGACCTTGAGCGTGACGGCCGAGGAGCGGAAGAAGTTCAGGAAGGAGTCGGTGGGCAGGGCGTACTCGATGCCGCCGCCGACCGTCCAGCCGGTGACGAAGCTGCTGCGATTGCCGGCGAAGTTCTGGAACGCGACGCGCGAGCCCTGATCGCCGGTGGCGTAGGCGAAGCCGCCGGTGCCGTAGAACAGCACGCGGTCGAAGGCGTAGCCGAGGCGGCCGCGGACCGTGCC